>DATBKV010000039.1:0-7261 GCA_036555745.1 Xanthobacteraceae bacterium
GCTCCCCGATGTCCGAGGCCTGCTCCGCGAGTTCCAAGCACTCGCTCGCACGCTGCTGATACACGTCCGTTGCAAACATGCCGTCGCGCGCCAACTTGTCGGTTGCTCCATGAGTTTGGTACCGAACGCAGGAGTAACGGAATCGGGCGCGGAATGTTCCTGGAGAGCTGGGCCCATTTGTGAGAGTCCAGCCGGTCGCCCCGGATGGAACCCGCGCGCCGGCGGGGAAGGGCGTGCGCCGTCCCTGGCGCGCTAGAGGGCTATAACGCGCGGGATATAACGCGCGGCAGCGGTGCGGGCTCGGCGCGAAACGGCGCTGGAAGGCGGATGGGACAGCGCAATGGCGGTTTACGTGGACGAGGCGATCTGGGCCTGGCACGGCCTCAAGTGGGCTCATCTCCTGGCCGACGACCTCGATGAGCTGCACCGTTTCGCCCGGCGGCTCGGGATCCATGCCGCCTCGTATCAGGGCCCGCCGCGAACCGCGGTGCCGCACTATGACCTCACCTCGTACGAGCGCCGCCGCGCGCTCGCGCAAGGCGCGCTCGCGTGCAGCCGTGAAGAGGTCGTCGCCATCCTGCGCCGGCTGCGTTCCGCCGGGCACTGCGGCGCGGCTGCCCTGCGTCGCGGTCGTTCGTCCACTTAGTGCAGGGAATCGGGCGGCGTGCCCGGGCGCGAAAACCCGAGGCGGGGGTTGCGGCGCACGGCGCCGCCGGGCGGGCTTCGCCTGCGCCCGGGGGATGCCCGCCGCGATTGCTCAGTCGGCTAGGGGGCCCCCTCAGGGGCCTGTGTGCGCCAGCGGCGCCCTCAGCGCATGTTCGCCCAGGGATCGAATTTCCCGTCCGGAATACCGCCGAGCGAGGCGCTGTAGGCCTTTTCCGTTTCGGCGTTTTTCTTCTTCTGCTCGGCGCTCTGTTGCGCCGAGCCGGCGTGCCGGCCGCCCTTGCCGCGGCCTTGCGAATAAGCAGGCGCCGCCAGCAATGCGACGGCAGCTAGCGCGATGACGATCCTTCGCATCGAAGTTCCCCCCGATTGAACGCTCACGCCCCTCAAGCTTGTAACTGTACGCTCGCTTGACGTCGAAAATGGGACGGCGGCGGGGCAGGGCGGTTCCTCGTCACCCGCCCCCAAGATGAAGGGTCATTCCTCCCCGGGGCCGGGCGGATTGGGTCTAGCGGTCTGGGGTGGCGCCGCGGGAACGCTCGCCGGGCTTTCTGCCTGCTTGCGGGCCTCGTAGCGCGGAGCGCCCTGGCGTGGGCTGTTGGCCCACCCCGGAGCAATGCGCTCAACCCGGGTGCTGCCCGAGCAGGCGGCAAGCAGCGTTGCGAGCGTGAACGCTGCCGCGATGCGCATGAGCGGCGAGCCGATCGTCATGACGGAGCCCCAACCCAAAGCGGCGGCGGCGAGCTTGCGGTCGAGCCGCCCGATTCCGCCGAACCTTCGGCACAACCGAGATCGGGCTTTATCGGTTCCCGCAAGCGAGCGAGTTTATCCGCCGGCAGCAAGCCGGTCATTGACCTACTCGGCCATCGGCCGGCTCGTCTAGTGGATCCCTCAGGCCGGAACGCCCGCGCTTCCGTGAGGCTTTGGATTGGCAGGTTTCCAGCTACCGCCGGCGCCGCCGGGAAACGGGTTGCGGGCTCATCTCAGCGCTTGATGCAGGCAAGGACGACCGTGACGGCGGTGCCCTGTCGCTGCGGGCGGAAGGTCGCCTTGTTATCGGCTTCGTAGGTGAACGTGCCTCCGGGATTGATGGCCAAGGTGTTGAGGATCCGCTCGTTGTCCTCGCAGGCTACGGTGCAGGCTTGGCGGCACTCGCCTTCGACGAAGCGGACGGCGGCAGCGGCTGCGCCCGGCGGGCCGGCGGGGCCCGGGGGGCCGGCGGGCCCGGGCTCACCCTTCTCCCCCCGCTCTCCCTTCTCGCCCTTGATCGCGCCGGCGATGTCGGAGCAGCCGGTGAGCGCGAGCGTGGCAACCAAAGCAACCGCGATCGTGCCGACACGCATGCGACCCTCCTCCCGAGTTCGTTCGCCCGGGGCAGTGATAGCGTCTCGGGAGGGCAGAGGTCAAAATTCGGCGAATTCGAAAGGACGCCAACAGGTTAAATTCGGCGGGCACGGGCCTGCCGGATTGCGACGCCCCCGCCCGGGCGCAGCTATTTGGACAGGATCTTCAGCACGCCATCGCTCAATCGCGTCGGATCCCGCTCGCCGTCCTTGGCCAGCTCGATGATCAGCTTGGCAACGGCGAGCGTTGCCGGATCGTCGCGGTTGATCAGGCCGAGCCTGGTCAGCGCGTCCTCGAACGCCGCCGTGAGGATGGCGACCTCCTCCGGCAGAAAGGCATGATCGTTTTGCAGCAACGCACGAATCGGCATCGCACCCAGCTCCCGTTTGCACTTGGGGGCGGGAGCCGCGCGGCCTTCCCCATCATCGCACCCCGATGCAGCCGATGACGCGCGTTAACGTATGTCGATGAAACACGCTGCGTCAGTCGGCTAGCGTACCGACGGAGAGAAATTACGCGCGCTTGCCGGGATTCGCGTCGTGAACGGGCGCTGCACGGCGGCATGGACGCAACGTCTGCCGGATCTGCTCCAGGACTAAGTAAAGCGAGGGAAGAAGCGCCTCGTAAAGCGACGGAAGAAGCGCCTCGGCAATTGGCATGGCGGGACGAAGAAGCCGCGAAACTGAGCGCCTAATCCGGATGCCGATCAAGGAACCTGCGGGATTCTATATAGGCTCGGTAGGCCCGCTGGATGGTCTCCATGGTGCTCTGCAATCCACTCTGGAGCTTGCGCAACTGACCCAGGTCGGCACACAGCTGCGCTGCGGTGTCGATGACCTGTTGTTCCTGGGTGGGCTGCAGGGGCGCGTGCATGATTTCACGCAACGGGAAAGGAGGTTTCCGGTTCCAAATCCCGGACAGGCGCAATTTCAACTAAACGGGGCGCGACGTTGTTATCCGAGCGTGCAAAAGAACATATTGCGAACTGAGAACAAACCGTGTACATTGCTTCCCACGTCGATCGTTTGTCGGCTTTTCGAATCCCGGTCATAAGGAGTGGGAGCAATGACCAGTGCTGCGCTACGCCTCGTCGAAGGTTCGTCCATGGATAAATCGAAGGCCCTCGATGCCGCGCTCTCCCAGATCGAGCGCAATTTCGGCAAGGGCTCGATCATGCGGCTCGGCAAGAACAGCAAGTCGATGGACGTGGAGACCGTCTCCACCGGCTCGCTCGGCCTCGACATCGCGCTCGGCATCGGCGGTCTGCCGCGCGGCCGGGTGGTCGAGATCTACGGGCCGGAATCCTCGGGCAAAACCACGCTCGCGCTGCATTGCCTGGCCGAGGCGCAGAAGAAGGGCGGCATCTGCGCCTTCATCGACGCCGAGCACGCGCTCGACCCGATCTACGCGCGCAAGCTCGGCGTCAATGTCGACGACCTCTTGATCTCGCAGCCCGACGCCGGCGAGCAGGCGCTCGAGATCGCCGACACGCTGGTGCGCTCGGGCGCGGTCGATGTGCTGGTCATCGATTCGGTTGCGGCGCTGGTGCCGCGCGCCGAGCTCGAAGGCGAGATGGGCGACAGCCAGCCCGGCTTGCAGGCGCGGCTGATGAGCCAGGCGCTGCGCAAGCTCACCGCCTCGATCAACCGCTCCAACACCATGGTGATCTTCATCAACCAGATCCGCATGAAGATCGGCGTGATGTACGGCTCGCCGGAGACCACCACCGGCGGCCACGCGCTCAAGTTCTACGCCTCGGTGCGCCTCGACATCCGCCGCATCGGCGCGATCAAGGAGCGCGACGAGGTGGTCGGCAACCAGACCCGCGTCAAGGTGGTCAAGAACAAGCTCGCGCCGCCGTTCAAGCAGGTCGAGTTCGACATCATGTACGGCGAAGGCGTGTCGAAGTCGGGCGAGCTCATCGACCTCGGCGTCAAGGCCGGGGTGGTCGAGAAATCGGGCGCCTGGTTCTCCTACGATAGCCAGCGCATCGGCCAGGGCCGCGAGAACGCCAAGCTCTTTCTCAAGGACAATCCCGACATCGCCGCCAAGATCGAGACCGCGATCCGGCAGAACGCCGGCCTCATCGCCGAGAAGATCCTGGCCGGCGAGGAGCGCGAGGACGACGCCGCGGAATAAGGCGTTGCGCGACTGCCGCCGAGCTTCCCGACCGTCGTTGCCGGGTCTGCCCAGCCCGATCCGGCAATCCGCGCCTTCGAGCGATGTACCGAGTGGCGACGAAGGCGCGGACCCGCGGGGCGCTAACCCGCGGGTGACGGGCGGGACTGCGCCATATGCGCTGGCTTGACAGTCGCGAGGCTAAGCCCCGGATGAACTTCGCCGCGGCAGCCGCTGGCGCGCGGCGGCGATTACGCGCGGCACCGCCGCCTCGTTGGCCGGCGCCATGATGTGGACGCCGGCGACGCCGGGAATTTCCGCGAGCTCCTCGATCAGCTCGATTGCGATGCGCTCGCCCTCGGCCGCGGGATCGGCGGCCGTCTCCAAGCGCGCGATCAACGCGTCGGGGATGATGGTGCCGTAGAGGTGCTGCTTCATCCAGCGGGCCGACTTGGCCGCGCGCAGCGGCGCAATGCCGACGATGAGATAGAGCGCGCGGGTCGCTGCATGCTCGGCCAGGCGCGCGGCGTAGCGGCGCACGATGCCTTGATCCATGCAGAACTGGGTCTGCGCGAATTCGGCGCCGGCGGCGACCTTGGCGGCGAGCTTGTCCGGCCGCCACCCCGGCGGTGGATCGATCGGCACGTCGGCGGCCCCGAGGAAGAAGCGGGCGCGGCCCGCGACCTTGCGCCCGGAGGGAAGCTCGCCCTTGTCGCGCAGGTCGCGCGCCATGGCGGTGAGCGCGCCGGAATCCACGTCGAACACCGCCTTGGTCTCGGGCTGGTCGCCGGCCTTCGGATCGTCGCCGGTCAGGCACAGGAGGTTGTGCACGCCGGCGGCGGCGGCACCCATGAGCTCGCCCTGCAACGCGATGCGGTTGCGGTCGCGGCAGGTCAACTGGAGGATCGGCTCGATGCCGGCGCGCACGAGCATCGCCGCGGCGATCGGCGCCGACAAGTGTGCGCGCGCGCTCGCGCCGTCGGTGACATTGACCGCATCCGCCAGCCCGGCCAGCGGCTGCGCCTTGCGCATGAAGTCGTCGGCATCGCAGGAGGTGGGCGGCGTGACCTCCGCGGTGATGGCGAACTGGCCGGAGCGCAGCAGCCCTTCCAGGCGCGAAGCCGGCTGTCGCGGCGTTGAATGCATGCGCTGTCCGGTGTTGCTGGGCGCGATCGGCGCGAACGCGGCGCCGTGCGCGGGTGGGGCGAGCCGCCTATATAAGCGATCGACGCGCGAGCGGTAAGGGCAAGGCGGCAGCCAAGCCGCGGCCGGCATGGGCTGCCGCGCATGATGGCGTTGCCGTCGCGCTCGCAGCCGGGGCTTTCCTGGACATGCCCGGGGGGCGCCGTTAAAAGCACCGGGCTCCCATGCATGCCGGGCGCCGCGGGGCACAATAAGAGAGCGCAAGAAGAGGGCGGAAGACAGAGAGCGGAAGTCGGTTGGCCATGAGCGGCGTCAACGAGATCAGAGCAAGCTTCCTCGACTACTTCGCCCGCAACGGCCACGCCGTCGTGCCGTCGTCGCCGCTGGTGCCGCGCAACGACCCCACGCTGATGTTCACCAATGCCGGCATGGTGCAGTTCAAGAACGTGTTCACCGGGCTCGAGAAGCGCCCCTATGCGCGCGCGGCCAGCGCGCAGAAATGCGTGCGCGCCGGCGGCAAGCACAACGACCTCGACAATGTCGGCTACACCGCGCGCCACCACACCTTTTTCGAGATGCTCGGCAACTTCTCGTTTGGCGATTACTTCAAGGATCGCGCCATCGAGCTCGCCTGGAACCTGGTGACCGAGGAATTCGGGCTGCCGCGCGACCGGTTGATGGTCACCGTCTTCGCCGAGGACGATCAGGCCTTCGAGCTGTGGAAGAAGATCGCGGGTCTGCCCGAGAGCAAGATCGTGCGCATCGCCGGCAGCGACAATTTCTGGCAGATGGGCGAGCTCGGTCCGTGCGGGCCGTGCTCGGAAATCTTCTACGACCACGGGCCGCAGATTCCCGGCGGCCCGCCCGGCTCGCCCGACGCCGAGGGCGATCGCTTCATCGAAATCTGGAACCTGGTGTTCATGCAGTTCGAGCAGCTCCCCGGCGGGAAGCGGGTCGACCTGCCGCGGCCGTCGATCGACACCGGCATGGGGCTCGAGCGCATCGCCGCGGTGCTGCAGGGCACCCACGACAACTACAAGATCGACCTGTTCGGCGCGATCATCTCCCACGTCGCCGATCTCACCAATGTCGAGCCCGAGGGTCCGCGCGCGGTCTCCCACCGCGTCATCGCCGATCACCTGCGCGCCTCCGCATTCCTGATCGCGGACGGCGTGCTGCCGTCGAACGAGGGCCGCGGCTACGTGCTCCGCCGCATCATGCGCCGCGCCATGCGGCACGCGCAGCTCCTGGGCGCGCGCGACCCCTTGATGTGGAAGCTCGTCCCCACGCTCACCCGCGAGATGGGCCAGGCCTATCCCGAGCTCGTCCGCGCCGAGCCGCTGATCGCGGAGACGCTCAAGCTCGAGGAAAGGCGCTTCCGCAAGACGCTGGAGCGCGGGCTCGCCATCCTCGACGAGGAGAGCCGCGCGCTGAAAGCGGGCGATCGGCTCGCCGGCGAGACCGCGTTCACGCTCTACGACACTTATGGCTTTCCTTTGGATCTCACCCAGGACGCGCTCAAGCCGCGCGGCATCGCCGTCGACACCGACGGCTTCAACGCCGCCATGGCGCGCCAGCGCGAGAAGGCGCGCGCGGCCTGGATCGGCTCGGGGGAGGCCGCGACCGAGGCGGTATGGTTCGCACTACGCGAAAAGTCCGGCGCGACCGAGTTCCTGGGCTACGAGACCGAAAGCGCCGAGGGCGTCGTCGCCGCGCTGGTGAAGGACGGCGAGGAAGTGGCAGCCTTGCGCGCGGGCGAGAGCGGCGCCGTCGTGCTCAACCAGACGCCATTCTACGCCGAGTCGGGCGGCCAGGTCGGCGATACCGGCACGATGAGCGGCGAGGGCGTACGCTTTCGCGTCACCGATACCCAGAAGAAGGCGGGCGACCTCTTCGTCCATTCCGGCGTGGTGGAGGAGGGCGCGGTCGAGGCCGGCGCCGCGCTCACGCTCGCGGTCGACCATGCCCGCCGCAGCGCCATCCGGCAGAATCA
>DATBKV010000040.1:0-11210 GCA_036555745.1 Xanthobacteraceae bacterium
GCCGCCCGTGGTCGGGTTGGTCAGCACCACCAGATAGGGCAGGCAGGCCTGGTTCAGGCGCCGCACCGCGACGGTGGTGCGGGGCATCTGCATCAGCGAGAGGATCCCCTCCTGCATGCGGGCGCCGCCGGAGGCGGCGAACACGATGAAAGGCGTGCCCTTGTCGACCGCGGTCTCGAGGCCCTTGATCACGGCCTCGCCGGCGGCCATGCCGAGCGAGCCGCCCATGAAGTCGAAATCCTGGACGCCGATCACCACGGGCAATCCCTCGAGCTTGCCGAAGCCGAGCTTGATGGCGTCGTTGGTGCCGGTCTTGCCGCGCGCGTCCCTCAGGCGTTCGGTATAGCGCCGCTCGTCGCGGAACCTGAGCGGATCGAGCGCGACCGGCGGAATCGCGATGTCGAACCACGTCTCGTTGTCGAACATGGATTTGAGCCGCGCCGTGGCTCCCATGCGCATGTGATAGTTGGAGCCGGGAATGACGAATTGGTTCGCTTCCACGTCCTTGTAGAACACGAGCTGCCCGGTTTCCGGGCACTTGATCCAGAGATTTTCCGGCGTCTCGCGGCGCGCAAAATAATTGCGGATTTTCGGCCGGACGACGTTGGAGATCCAGTTCATGCGCGCCTGCTCTCTAGCGCTGCCGTAATGGCCGCTTTCGCCCTCTATATGGACGGCACAGCCGCACCTGGCAACCGGGCTTGGCCGCTGTCGCCGACGTCAGCTCGACGGCCGGCGCCGCGGCTTGATTGCAAGGCCGAAAGCGCGGTCACCATCGAACAATGTCGGCGCCGCGCTGGTGCGCGCGCGCTCGATGGTGAGCAGGCGCAGCTTGGTCGTGACGCCGCCGTTGGCGGAGAAGCCGCCGGCCCTGCCACCGGCCGCCAGCACGCGATGGCAGGGTACGACGAGCGGAAAGGGATTGCGTCCCAGCGCCTGCCCCACGTCGCGGGCCAGATCACGCCCGCCCAGGCGGACGGCGATCTCGCCATACGACGACGTGGATCCCGGCGGGATGGTGCGCGCGATTTCGTAGACGCGGCGATCAAACTCGGGCACGTCGTCCATATCGAGCGCGACCGCGGACAGATCGCGATCCTCGCCGCGCAGAAGTGCGCCGAGGGCGGCGATCGCACGCTGCACCTCGGGGGGCGGCGGCGTTTCGCGCGCGTGCGGACAGCGACGGAGCAAACGCGCCCGGGTCCGGCGCTCATCACGCTCCGGCAATTGCACGGCGGCGATCCGGCGGTCGTTCCACGCTACGCCGCAGCGGCCGATCACGGTATCGAACAGGGCAAAGCCGCATTCCGTCATGACGTCGTCCCGGACATGGCGCGGACACCTCGCAGGCTGTCCTTGCGAGGTCTGCAAACATAGCAGCCATCACTGCTGCGCGCCTCCGGGTTATTGCGAGCGAATTCGAAGCAATGCAGGGTGGCGCGAAGACTTGGACTGTTGCGCTCTCAGGCTTGCGCGCACTGCGCCGGGCCCGCAGTCCCGCGGGCGCCGCGAACGCCGCGGGCCAGCTCGGCCACGAGATTGACCACCATTGTCAGCGTTTTCGCCGTCGCCCTGTCGTCGCGATCGAGGCTCGCCTTGAGCGTGTTGACCAGCGCCGAGCCCACCACGACGCCGTCCGCGCCCGCCGCGATCGCGGCCGCTTGCTCGGCGCTGCGCACGCCGAATCCGACCGCCACCGGCAACAGAGTGTGGCTCTTGATGCGGGCGACCGCAGCGGCGACCTTCTCCGCATCGGGCGCCGCTGCTCCGGTGATGCCGGTGATCGACACGTAATAGACGAAGCCGGATGTGTTCGCGAGCACGGCCGGCAGGCGCCTGTCATCAGTCGTTGGCGTCGCCAGCCGGATGAAATTGAGGCCGGCCGCGAGCGCCGGCAGGCACAGCTCCTCGTCCTCCTCTGGTGGCAGGTCGACGATGATGAGGCCATCCACCCCGGCGGCTTTCGCGGTTCGCAGAAAGCGGTCGACGCCGTAGACGTAGATCGGGTTGTAGTAGCCCATGAGCACGAGCGGCGTGGTCTCGTCGCTGCGGCGAAAGGCGCGCACCATCTCCAGCGTCTTCTCCAGCGTCTGCCCGGCCTTGAGCGCGCGCTGCGAGGACATCTGGATCGCCGGGCCATCCGCCATCGGATCGCTGAACGGCATGCCGAGCTCGATCACGTCGGCGCCGGCCGCCGGCAGCGCCTGGAGGATCGCGAGCGAAGTATCAGGATCGGGGTCGCCAGCGGTGACGAATGTCACCAGCGCGGCACGCTGCTGCGTCTTCAGCTCGGTGAAACGGCGGTCGATACGGCTTGCCATCGGATTACGAAACGCCTCAGCTCACGACCGATCGGGCAAGCCTTTGTGCCTGCGTTCCCGTATCGCCGCGAGACGAACATTCATGGTGCCGAGCATGAGTACCACGATCGAGCCGAAGAACTGCACCCATTCCTTCTTTTCCAGGATTGGGCCAGGCGAGAGCAGCCGGACCCGCAGGAAGTACGCGATGTAGGCCGCCGATGCCGCGATCAAAATCCAACCCACCAGCTTTTGCCGGCTGATCACGGGCTGCTCCGGCGAGATTCGGTCATGTGCGCCGCCGCTCGAGATAGTCGGCCACGCTCGCCAAATCCTTGTCGCCGCGGCCGGACAAGTTCACGACCATGAGATGATCCCTCGACTTCTCGGGCGCGAGGTCCATCACCCGCGCCAGCGCGTGGGCGGGCTCGAGCGCCGGGATGATGCCCTCGAGCCGCGAGCACAGCTGGAAGGCCGCCAGCGCCTCCTCGTCGGTGGCCGACAGGTACTTCACCCGCTTGATGTCGTTGAGCCAGGCGTGCTCCGGGCCGATGCCGGGGTAGTCGAGGCCGGCCGAGATCGAGTGCGCCTCGTTGATCTGTCCGTCGGCGTTCATCAGCAGATAGGTGCGGTTGCCATGCAGCACGCCGGGGCGGCCGCCGGCGATCGAGGCCGCGTGCAGACCGGTCGAGAGCCCGTGGCCCGCCGCCTCGACGCCGTAGATTTCGATCTGCGGCTCGTCGAGGAAGGGATGGAACAGCCCCATCGCGTTGGAACCGCCACCGATACAGGCAATGAGCGAATCGGGTAGCCGGCCCTCGGCCGCATGCATCTGCGCGCGCGTCTCCTCGCCGATGATCGATTGGAAGTCGCGCACCATCATCGGATAGGGATGCGGCCCGGCGACGGTGCCGATGCAATAGAACGTATCGGCCACGTTGGTAACCCAGTCGCGCAGGGCCTCGTTCATGGCGTCCTTGAGGGTCTTCGATCCCGATTCGACCGGGCGCACCTCCGCGCCCAGCGCGCGCATGCGCAGCACGTTCGGCTTCTGCCGCTCGACGTCGACGACGCCCATATAGACGATGCACTTGAGCCCGAACTTCGCGCACATCGTGGCGGTCGCGACCCCGTGCATACCGGCCCCGGTTTCGGCGATCACGCGCGATTTGCCCATGCGGCGTGCCAGCAGGATTTGGCCGAGCACGTTATTTACCTTGTGCGCGCCGGTGTGGTTGAGGTCCTCGCGTTTGAGATAGATTTTCGCCCCACCGGTGCGGCCTTGGGCGGCGGCCGCTTGGCGCAGATGCTCGGTCATGCGCTCGGCGAAATAGAGCGGCGTCGGCCGCCCGATATAATGCTCGAGGTAGCCGTTCATCTCGCTGCGAAAGGCGGGATCCTCCTTTGCCTCGGCATAGGCCTTCTCCAGCGCGAGGATAAGCGGCATCAAGGTCTCGGCAACGAACCGGCCGCCATAGCCGCCGAAATGACCGCGCTCGTCAGGCCCGGTGCGGAAGGAATTGGGCTGCTGAACGGTCATGCACTGCTCAACACTGTATTCGCGGCACCAAGCTTCTCCGCCGCGTCTCGCGCCGCCGCGATGAAGGCGCGGATCTTGTCGGCGTCCTTCTCGCCGAGCGCGCGCTCCACTCCCGAGGAGACGTCGACGCCGGGGGCGCCGGTGATGCGCAATGCCTGCGCGACGTTCCCGGCGTGGAGACCGCCCGACAGCATGAACGGCACGCGCGGGGCGCAGTTTTCAAGCAGCCGCCAGTCGAAGCTCTTGCCGAGACCGCCCGGCCGGGTAGCCGCGCGCGCGGCACGCGCGTCGAAGATCAGCCGATCCGCCACCGCCTCGTAGCGCCGGATCGCCACGAGATCGCTGCGCTGCGCGATCGCCACCGCCTTCATTACCGGCAGCCCGAAACGGGCGCGCACCGCGCTGACGCGCTCCGAAGTCTCCCTGCCGTGGAGCTGCAGCATGTCAGGCTTGAGTGCCGCAATGCTCGCGGCAAGCTCGTCGTCACCGGCATCGACCGAGAGCGCGACCTTGACCGCCCGCCCGCGCACGCGCCGCCCGAGTGCGCGCGCCGCGTCGGCGTCGACATTGCGCGGCGAGCGGGCGAAGAAGACGAACCCGACCATGTCGGCGCCCGCCTCGAGCGCGACATCAAGCGCCGCGGGCGTCCTCAAGCCGCAGATTTTGATCTCGACGGGCATGGCCGCGAAGTCTCCAGCAGGCGCGGTTCTACATCCGCGCATACGGTTTGTCTCGCCTCTCCAGCCCTTTAGCTGCGCAAGGACAAATCGACCGCGATCAGGCGGCCGGAGGCGGGATCGAAAGCCGCGGCGCCGGCGCGGGCGGCGCCGACACGGCGACGAGCTCGGCCGCGCCCAGGCGCCGGCGCAGGCGCTCGACCTCGACGCGCAGCTCGCGCGCCTGCCCCTCGGCGACCCGCGCGGCCCGCCGCCATTTGCGCTGCCCGAGCCATGTCGCGAAGCCGCCGATCAAGACGCCGCCGATCACCAGCAACAGCATCAGCGCGTATAGCGGCAGCGCCCGTGCCAGCGCGGGATGGAGCGGATCGAACGGATCGAAGGAGACCAGAACCGGCTGCCGGTTCGCGACCGCCAAGCCAATGAGAATGATGGCGAGCGGGACCAGAATCAGCGCCACGACGATCTTGCGGGCCATGACCGAGCCTCTCGTTTGTCCTCAGGCCGGGAGCTTGCCCCGGGCCTACCCGTCACGGTTTGGGGGATATCCCGCGACACGCGGATTGCGTCGGGACCCCCGTCGCAAACTCGAAGGGCACCGCCGCGCGAGCGGCCTGCGTTGCGACGGCGAGGGCGTGCAGACGACAGCAGGTTGTACAGCCGACGCCCGTCTACACGCTCTGGCGATTGAGCCGCTCGCGCATTTCCTTGCCGGTCTTGAAAAACGGCACCGACTTCTTCTCCACCGAGACGTGGGCGCCGGTGCGCGGATTGCGGCCGGTCCGCGCCGGGCGGTTCTTGACCGAGAACGCGCCGAAACCGCGCAATTCGACGCGATCGCCGCGGGCCATCGCAGCGACGATCTCATTGAGAATGGCATTGACGATGTTTTCCACGTCGCGCTGGTAAAGGTGCGGGTTCTGCGAGGAGATGCGCTGCACGAGCTCGGATTTGATCATCGGGGGCTGCCGTCCGTGACGAGGCGGGGCAACGCGCCCCCGCTCTAGTTCGCGGCCGGAGGGTGCCAAAGGGCCAGGAGTCCGTCAAGGTTGAGCCGCTCCATCGTCTGCACGGCGCCCCACTCCTGCAGGCGTCGTGCGAACGAGCCGAGCCCCACTGCATCGAGGGTCGCGATCACGGCGGTGTGCAGGAACTCGAGGTCGCTGAAGCGACCGCGCAGCCGATAATCGCGCACCGGCGTGTTCGGATCGACGTTCTTTTCCTTTGCGAGCCATGCGATTGCCGTCTTCTCGTCGCCGATCTCGTCCACCAGCTTGAGCGCGAGGCCTTGCCGTCCGGTGAATACGCGCCCATCGGCGACCCGTGCGAGGCTCGCGTCATCGAGGTGGCGGCGCGCCTTCACCATGTTCTTGAACCAGGCATAAGAGTCGGACACGATGGACTCGATCGCGGCGCGCGCCTCAGGCGAGGTCGGCTCGAAGCCGTTCGGCGCCGCCTTGAGCGGCGAGGATTTGATCTCCTCGATCTTGATGCCGAGCGTCTTGAGGAGATCGGCGACGTTGGGGTACTGGAACAGCACGCCGATCGAGCCGACAAGCGAGGTATCGAGCGCGACGATGTGATCGGCGGCGATCGCGGTGATGTAGCCGCCCGAAGCCGCCAGCCCGTCCACTACGACGACGAGCGGCTTCTTCTCCTTGAGCCGCATCAGAGAATCGTGCAGCTGCTCGGAGCCGGCCGTGGTGCCGCCGGGGCTGTTGATGTGCACGATCACGGCCCGCGCGCGCGATTTTCCGAGCCGCTCCAGCGCCTCGACCCGCTCCTGATCGCCGCGGATGAGCCCGGTAATGGTGATCCGCGCGATCGATCCGCCGGTCTGTCCGATCAGCACGCCGGTGCCGGGCACCCGCAATGCCGCTCCCACGGCCACCAGCGCGCAGATGGCGAGCAGGATGGCAAACACGCGCCAGAACGTGAGCTTCCGCCGCATCCGGCGGCGATCGACGATGGTATCGGCATCGAGCGACATGGCTCGTCTCCGTGGCGAAGGTCGGCGCGAGAGTGCCGCCGTCGGCACCCGCGGTCAATGACGCGGACGAAGCAGCCGCAATTGTGGCAAATGCAAGAGGTCCAGCGCCGCAAGTGCTGCGCCCGGAGCGCGGTCTGGGTCGCCGAGCGTCCGGGGCGAGCGCGTCGTCTAGTCTTTCTTCTCCGCCGGTTTCTCGGTCGCGCGCTTGAGTGCGGTGCCGAGAATGTCACCCAGTGTCGCGCCGGAATCGGAGGAGCCATATTGGGCGATCGCCTCCTTCTCCTCGGCCACCTCGAGCGCCTTGATGGAGACCTGCACCTTGTGGGCGCGACGATCGAACTGGATGACGCGGGCGTCCACCTTCTGGCCGATCGCGAACCGCTCCGGCCGCTGTTCGCCGCGATCGCGCGCGAGCTCCGAGCGCTTGATGAAGGTGGTGAGGTCGGTGCCGACGATCTTCACCTCGATGCCAGCCTCCTTCACCTCGACCACCTCGCAGGTGACCACCGACCCCTTCTTGAGGTCGCCGGCCCGTTCCATGGGATCGCCCTCGAGCTGCTTGATCCCAAGTGAGATGCGCTCCTTCTCGACGTCGACGTCGAGCACCTTGGCCCTGACCTTGTCGCCCTTCTTGTACTCCTCGATCACCTGTTCGCCGGGCCGCTTCCAGTCGAGATCGGAGAGATGGACCATGCCGTCGACATCCCCGTCGAGTCCGAGGAACAGGCCGAACTCGGTCTTGTTCTTGACCTCGCCTTCCAGCACCGATCCGGGCGGATATTTCTCGACGAAGACCTCCCAAGGATTGCGCATGGTCTGCTTGAGGCCGAGCGAGATGCGACGCTTGACCGGATCGACCTCCAGAATCTGCACGTCGACCTCCTGCGAGGTGGAGACGATCTTGCCGGGATGCACGTTCTTCTTGGTCCACGACATCTCGGAGACGTGGATGAGGCCTTCGATGCCGGGCTCGAGCTCCACGAAGGCGCCGTAGTCCGTGATGTTGGTGACGCGACCCTTGAAGCGCGTGCCCACCGGGTATTTCGCCTCGATGCCCTGCCAGGGATCGTCCTGCAGCTGCTTCATGCCGAGCGAGATGCGATGGGTCTCGTGGTTGATCTTGATGATCTTGACCTTCACCTGCTGGCCGATATTGAGCACCTCGGTGGGATGATTGACGCGCCGCCAGGCGATGTCGGTCACGTGCAGCAGACCGTCGATGCCGCCGAGATCCACGAACGCACCGTAGTCGGTGATGTTCTTGACCACGCCGTCGATCACCTGACCTTCTTCGAGGTTCTGCACCAGCTCCTGGCGCTGCTCGGCGCGGGTCTCCTCCAGCACGGTACGGCGCGATACCACGATGTTGCCGCGCCGGCGGTCCATCTTGAGGATCTGGAACGGCTGCGGCTGATTCATCAGCGGCGAGACGTCGCGGATTGGCCGGATGTCGACTTGGCTGCGGGGCAGGAATGCCACCGCGCCGTCGAGATCGACGGTGAAGCCGCCCTTGACCTGGTTGAAGATGACGCCCTGTACCTTTTCATTGCTGTTGAAGGCTTTTTCCAGCTTGCCCCAGCTCTCCTCGCGGCGCGCTTTGTCCCGGGAGAGCACGGCCTCACCCAGCGCGTTCTCGACCCGCTCCAGATAGACCTCGACGGTGTCGCCAACCTTGATGTCGGCTTGCCGCCCCGGCCCCGCGAACTCACGCAGCGCCACACGGCCCTCGGTCTTGGCGCCGACGTCGATGACGGCGAGGTCCTTCTCGATGCCGACGACCGTCCCCTTGACCACAGAGCCTTCCTGCGGGCTGCCATGGGCGAAGGACTCATCGAGCAGTTTTGCGAAATCTTCGCGCGACGGGGCGGCGGTACTGGTACTGGCGGTGGCCATGAACGCTCCTTGCTAACGGTTGCTGGCGAACGATTGCTGGCGTCTCGGGCGCGAGAGGCCGAGAATCCCGCGGACCTCGGCGGCCGTCAGGCGACCGCGCGGCACGGCGCAAACCTGCCCGCGTGCCAGTACGGCCGACCCAGCGCATCGAAACGATGGTTCAGAGCCGGTGCGCCGTCTCGAGAAGCGGGCGGAGCAGGCTATCCTCCAACGACGGAAGCGCGATCAACCGCGCTTCCGGCCTGCTCGGACGGCTTCGACAATTGCGACGGCAGCCCGGAACGCGGCGTCTATATCCAAATGTGTGGTGTCGAGCAAGTGCGCATCGGGCGCTGCTTTCAGCGGTGCCGCCGCGCGGCCCATGTCGCGCGCGTCGCGACGGCGGATATCGGCTAGCACCTCGGCGTCACCGACCCTTTGCCCGGCGGCGACGAGCTCGCTGGCGCGGCGGGCGGCACGCACCTCCGGGCTGGCGGTCACGAAGATCTTCACGTCCGCGTCCGGGAAAATCACGGTGCCGATGTCGCGGCCGTCAAGCACGGCGCCCGGCGGGGTACGACCGAAATTGCGCTGCAAGGCAAGCAGCGCGGCCCGCACCTCGGGAATGGCCGAGACGCGCGAGGCCGCCTCGCCTACGTCCTGGCGCTTGAGCGCGGTCTCCTCGAAGCGGGCGGGATCGAGCGCCTCCGCCGCCGCCACCGCGCGCGCGTGATTGCCGGGCGAATGGCCGGCGTCGAGCAGCGCCTTTGCCACCGCGCGATAGATCAGCCCAGTATCGAGGTGGCGCAGGCCGTAATGCGCGGCGAGGCGCTTGCCCAAGGTCCCCTTGCCCGAGGCTGCGGGGCCGTCGATGGCAATGATCATGAGAGGTCGGCACCGGCCGCACGCAGCAGCGGAGCAAAGTCGGGAAAGCTCGTGGCGATGATGGCGGCGTCGTCGACGCGGACCGGCTGCGCGCTCGCCAATCCCATCACCAGGAAAGCCATGGCGATGCGGTGATCCATGTGGGTCGCCACTGTAGCGCCGCCAGACGGACGCCCTTTGCCGTGCACGATCAGATCATCGCCCGCGATCTCGACCGCGACGCCGTTTGCTCTGAGCCCCGCGGCGACGGCGGACAACCGGTCCGATTCCTTGACGCGCAGCTCCTTGAGCCCGCGCATCACCGTAGTGCCCTCCGCGAAGCTCGCCGCCACCGCCAGTACCGGATATTCGTCGATCATCGACGGCGCGCGCGCGGCCGGTACCTCGACGCCGTGCAATGCCGACGCCCGCACGCGGAAATCGGCCATCTCCTCGCCGCCCTCGCGGCGGCGATCGAGCGTCTCGATGTGGCCGCCCATCTCGCGCAGGGTCGTGATCAATCCCGTGCGTAGCGGATTGGTCATCACGTCGGTCAGGATCATGTCCGAGCCCGGCACGATCAGGGCCGCCACCAGGGGAAACGCCGCCGAGGACGGGTCCGCGGGCACCACCACGGATGCCGGCACGAGCTCGACCTCGCCCTTCACCGTGATCTTGCGGCCGGCGGCGCCCTCGGCC
Organism: Xanthobacteraceae bacterium; assembly: GCA_036555745.1. Taxonomy (GTDB): domain Bacteria; phylum Pseudomonadota; class Alphaproteobacteria; order Rhizobiales; family Xanthobacteraceae; genus VAZQ01. The sequence continues at coordinate 9,943 of DATBKV010000040.1, forward strand.
TCGACCCTGACCTCGGCACCGAAATGCCGGAGCATGCGCTCGGTATGGTCGCGGCTCGCCTCGCTTTCGATCACGGTCGTTTCGCCCGGCGCTGCGAGGCCGGCGAGCAGCACCGCGGACTTGATCTGGGCCGATGGTACCGGCGTGTGATAGACGACGGGGATGGGATCGCGCGCGCCCGCGAGCGTGAGCGGCAGGCGGCCGCCGTCGCTCACCCGCAGCGCCCGCGCGCCAATCAGCGCGACCGGATCGAGGATGCGCCGCATCGGGCGCTTGCGCAGGCTGGCATCGCCGTCGAAGGTGGCGGTGACGGGGCAACCCGCGACCGCCCCCATGACCAGCCGGCAGCCGGTGCCGGAATTCCCGAAATCAAGCACGCCGCGCGGCTCGCGCAGGCCGCCAACTCCGACGCCATGCACGCGCCATGCGCCTTGGCCGCTGCGCTCCACGCTGGCGCCGAGCGCGCGCATCGCATTGCCGGTGTTGATCACATCCTCGCCTTCGAGCAGGCCGGAAATTTGCGTTTCCCCGACCGTGAGCGCGCCGAGGATGAGCGCGCGGTGCGATATCGACTTGTCGCCCGGCACCCGCACGCGGCCCGTGATCGCGCCGGCGCGGCGCGCGGTGAGCGGGGACGAGGCGGCGTGATCCACGGGCAAATCTCGGGTGCTGCGGCGAAAGCACGCTGTCTAGCATGAGCGGCGGCCGGGCGTCATCCGGCCGCAGGCCGGGGCGAAACGGGGTGGGCACCGAGGCCAACACTCGCCGGCGCGGGCGGTTCGAACGCTATTGACACTGCCATTGCAACTCGCCAAGTGAACATCCCGATTTTCCGACCCGCTCAAGGAACCCCGACGTGGCGAAACCCGAGCTCGGCACCAAGCGCCTGTGCGGCAATTGCGGCGCGAAGTTCTACGATCTCAGCAAGGATCCCATCATCTGCCCGAAATGCCACACGGTGATGGAGCTCGCCGCCGTGAGCACGCGTGCACGACCGGAGCCTGCCCCGCGTCCGGCGGCGGCGCCGGAAGAAGAAGTGGTGGCGCCAGAAGTTGCGGATGCCGAATTCGTCTCGCTTGAAGAGGCCGACGCCGAGGCGCAGGGCAAGAAGCCGGGCGAGGCCGAGCCGGCCGAAGGCACCGAAGACGAGGTCGAACTCGAGGACGAGGGCATGGACGATGCTCCCTTCATCGAGGAGCAGGAGGAGGGCGACGAGGACGTCACCGACATCATCGGCGACGTCGACGATGAGGAGGAGAGCTGAGCAC
>DATBKV010000041.1:0-4368 GCA_036555745.1 Xanthobacteraceae bacterium
AGCCGCGCGCCAAGCTCTGCCGGCGTACCGGCGACGATTTGGTATCCGGCCCGCTGCGCCTGCTCGCGCGCCTGCGGAGTCGCGAGCGCCGCTCGGCTCTCGCGCGCCAGCAGCGCCACGATCTCGGGCGGCGTTCCTGCCGGCGCGAACAATGCATTGAAAGTATCCGAGACGAAACCGGGAAAGCCAGCCTCGATCATGGTCGGCACCTCCGGCAGCGAAAACCAGCGCTCGGCGCCGGTCACCGCCAGCGCGCGCAACTTGCCGTCCTTGACCAGGGGCTCGACTGGCGCGAGCGCCACCGAGCCGACGTCGACGGTGCCCTCGAGCACTGCGGCGGTCGCCGGGCCGCCGCCGCGATAGGGAATGTGCACCATGTCGATGCCCGCGCGCAGCTTGAGCTGCTCTGCCGTGAGATGCGACTTGGTGCCCGCGCCCGGGCTCGAATAGTTGAGCGCGCCGGGCGCGGCCTTCGCCCGCGCGATCAGATCTGCGATCGACCTGATTTGGGAGTCGGCGCGCACGAACAGGACGTTGGGGGCGTTGACGAGCTCGCAGATCGGAACGAAATCCTTGATCGGATCGTACGGCAGCGTGTGATAGAGCGCGGGGTTGACCGCGATGGCGGTCGAGGTGAGGAGCAGCGTGTAGCCGTCGGGGGTTGCGCGGGCGGCGACGGCCATGCCGGGATTGCCGCCTCCGCCGCCGCGGTTGTCGACGATCACCGATTGTCCGAGTGATTTCTGCAAGGCGAGCGAGAGGATGCGCGCGATGATGTCGGTCGGACCCCCGGCCGCGAACGGCACGATCATGGTGATGGTGCGATCGGGATAGGCGGCCTGCGCCGTGATGGGAGCCAGCGTCGCCGCCGCCGCTGTGAGCGCGATCAGAGCGCGGAGGCGCAGTCGCCCCGGGATGCGGCCGATGATGTCGGACACGATGCTCTGCTCCCTCGATTCTTCAGCGACCAAGTTCGGCCGCCGGACAGGCGGGCTCACGGCGCAGGCTCGAACCCGGCCGCGGTCCAGACGGCGCCCCCGGCCGGATCGATGAGCGCCGCGATGAACTCGCCAGCCGCGCTGGGGTCCGCCGAGCTCGAGGAAATCCCCGCGGCATAGGTGGTGTCGTTGCCGAGCGGCGGGGGCAGCGCTCCGATCACCCGCGCGCCCTCGACCGGAATGATTTCCGCGACCAGCGTCAACCCGATGTCTGCCTTGCCTTCCGCCACGCGCGCCGCCACCTCGCCGCCGCTCCGTTGCGGCATGCCCTTGCGGGCGATCTCTTGCGTCAATCCGATGCGCTCCCACAACTCGGCGAGATAGACGCCGGCCGAGCCGCCAACCGCCGGATCGCTGAAGGCAACGGCGCGCGCCGCGATCAGCGCCTGCTTGAACGCTTCGGGGCTGGAGATGTCCGGCCCCGATGCTCCCGCCGGCACAGCGACGCCGATCGAGGTGCGCGCGATGTCCCGTCGGCTTCCGGCCACGACCGCGCCCGCCTGCTCCATCGCCGCGATCGCCGCCGCGCCGAGGATGAGCACGTCGGCGGTCACGCCGGCTGCGAGCCGCGCCTGCAAGGCACCGACGGTTGCGAAGGTGATGTCCAGCGGCCGCCCGCTCGCGCGCATGAAACCTTCCCCGAGCGAATTGACCGCCGCGGTCATCGAGCGCGCGCACAGCACCTTGAGTGTCATTCCAACTCGCTTCCCCTCTCCGCCGCGGCCCTGCAAACCGTCGCGCGACTTCATTATCCCTGGGCGATAGTCTCCTCCGATATGATATGACACATATCCCTCGATCAAGTCGCTCGCACTACGGCGGGATCCGAAAACGAGACCAAGAATTGGTACGCTTGCAACGCAACCGACGCAGCTGGCGCGGCTTTGCCACCGGTTTTTGCTTGATCGCCGCGGCGACCGTGCTCGATTCCTCGCGCGCTTCGGCGCAGACGCCGTTCTACGCCGGCAAGCAGATCACGCTCATCGCCGGCGCAGCGGTGGGCGGGGGCTATGATCTGCTCACCCGCCTGACGGCGCGCCATCTCGGCCGCCACATCGCCGGGCACCCGGCGATCATTGTCCAGAACATGCCAGCCGCGGCAAGCCTGGCCGCAACCAACTATCTCTACAACACCGCTCCCAAGGACGGCACGGTCATCGCACTCATCCAGCGCGGCATGCTGCTGGCCAAATGGACCAACCCGAGCGGCGTGCGCTTCGAGCTTGAGCGGCTCGGCTGGATCGGCAGCGTCAATAGCGAGACCGGTCTGACGCTGGCATGGCATACCGCCCCGCAGCGCAGCGCGGCGGATTTGTTCACGCAGGAGCTGATCGTCGGCGCGCATGCCGGGGTGGATCCGGACCTGACGCCGCGCCTCTATAACGCGCTGATCGGAACCCGCTTCAAGGTCGTCATCGGCTACAACGGCACGGCCGACATCGCATTGGCAATGGAGCGCGGGGAGGTGCAAGGGATCGCGGACTGGTCGTGGACCAGTCTCAGGAAAATGCGCCCGGATTGGCTGCGCGACCACAAGGTCCGGCTATTGATGCAGGGCGGCCTGCAGCGCCATCCTGGCCTCGCCGACCTGCCCTCGGCGCTCGAGTTCGTCAAGGCCGACGCCGATCGCAGGGTGCTCGAGCTGTATTTCACGCAGAAGACCCTTGCACGCCCGGTAATCGCGCCGCCCGGCCTTCCCGCACCGCGGCTTGCCGAGCTGCGCGCGGCCTTCGCGGCGCTCGCCAGCGATCAGGAGTTCCTGTCCGACGCCGAGAGGTCGGGGCTCGAGGCCGCTCCGCTTGCGGGCGAGGCTGTGGATCGGATTATCGCCCTGATCGCCGGCACGCCGCCGGAGCTGGCCCGGCGCTTGACCGCTGCGATTGCGCCACGCCTCCAATCCCGCTGAGGTCGCAGCGACGGTCCTGGCCCGGCGGCAGCGCGGGAGCCAAGCCTCAAGCCGCGCTCTCCCACCTACGATCCCCGCGGCTTCGGCACAAACGAATCGCTCGCGCCCGGCTTGAGCACGACATAGGCGCGGCGCCAGGGCTGATCATCGATCAGCCGCCATTTGTGCCCGCTGCCCACGTCGTCGGTGGCGACCAGCACGTCGCCCGGCCGAAGCACGAACTTCTCGCCGTCGCGGGTGGTGAACTCGAGCGTACCCGAGAGCGTGATGACGTATTGCGGCTCGGGCGCTTCGTGCCAGTCGAAGGCCGAGTGCGGCGCCGTTTCCTTGAAATGGATGGCGACCACCTCGCTGCGGTCATTCTCCGCGACCGTTCCCTCCGCGATGTGGGAAGCCTTGTCGGGGCCGGTATAAAGCTTGAATGCATGCAGCATCAACGACCTCCGGAACGGGCAGGAAACCAGTGCGCCTCGAGCCGCGCGAACTCTCCGTTGGCGCGCAACGCAGCGAGCGTACTGTTCATCTCCGCGCACAAGGCTTCATTGCCCTTGGCGAAAGCGATGCCGAGTTGCTCATGCGTCGGCACTTCCATAGCGACCGCCAAATCGGGACGGTCCTTGATCAGCCACGAGATCACTGGAAACAGCTTGATCACCAGACCGATGCGTCCGGCCTCGAGATCATCGAGCGCGGTCGCGATGCCGTGATAGGGATAGTACTTGATGCCGGCGAGCGCGCCCTCGGTGAGCAACCGCCGCGCCACATAGTCCGAGGTGTTGCCCGACTGAATGCCCGCGGTGAGGCCGCGCAAATCCGCCACCGAAGTGGCGTCCGGACGGAGCCGCCGGTTTACCGCCACGCCCTGGTTGAATTCGAGATAGGGTTGCGAGAAGAGCACCCTGGCGGCGCGTTCCGGCGTAATCGTCGTACCGGAGATAACGGCGTCATAGCTGCGCTGGTCCAAGCCCTCGAAAATGCCGTTGAAGTCGTCGCCGGAATATCGCACCGGCCGCATCGCCAGCCCGAGTTGCGCGCAGATTGCGCGCATCAGCTCGACATCGAAGCCGCCCGGGGTGCCGTTCTCGATCAGGTCGAACGGCGGATCGGGATAGGCGGACGCGACGGTCAAGACGCCCGGCTGCAACGTCAGTGCCATATGCCGCCGTGAACTCCCGCCGCGTGCCGAAGTTCCGGGCGCGGCTGCATGAGGCCGCCGCGCCGCCGGCTCCACCCCGCTACTCGGCCGCCTCCGGCAAGGGACGCGGATGCACGAGGTCGTAAAGCTCCGGCCGCTGCCACTGCGGACCGAGCAGGCCCTGCTTGACTGCGTATCGCTCGGAGGAGCCCACCTCATCGCGGGTTGCGCGCAGGTGACGCACCCGCTCGAGACCCACATCCACCACCGTCGTCCCCGCAATCGTGCTTTCGAACAGGATCTCCTCGGGGCTCGCGACCATGGCGAGC
>DATBKV010000042.1:0-3299 GCA_036555745.1 Xanthobacteraceae bacterium
TCGGATAAATCCGACTTCGGCTGGGGGAGGGAGCAGACCGAGTTTGCGGCTGGCGCTGATCCCACTTCATCGGCATGCGATCTACTCCGCGGCGTCGGCGCGCTCGATCGGCGGCGCCAGGCGGCCTTCGCCGTCGGGGGATTCGGGCGGAGCCTCGTCCAGCCGGGGCGGATTGCGATTGGGCGCCGCCTCGTCCTCGTCGACCAACTCGAGCTTTTCGCGCGCCTCGGCGGCCTCGCGTTGCCGGTTCCACATGCTGGCATAGAGTCCGCCCTGCGCCAGCAGCTGGTGATGGGTGCCGCGTTCGACGATCACGCCGTCGTCCAGCACGATGATCTCGTCGGCACCGATGATGGTGGACAGCCGGTGGGCGATCACGAGCGTGGTGCGGTTCTCCGACACCCGCTCGAGCGCGTCCTGGATGTCGCGCTCGGTATGGCTGTCGAGCGCGGAGGTGGCCTCGTCGAGCAGCAGGATCGGCGGCGCTTTCAGGATCGTGCGCGCGATCGCGACGCGCTGCTTCTCGCCGCCGGACAGCTTCAAGCCGCGCTCGCCGACCTCAGTGTCGTAGCCCTTGGGCGAGCGGCGGATGAAGTCGTCGATCTGCGCCAGACGGGCCGCCTCCTCGACCTCGGCGTCGCTCGCTTCCCAGCGTCCGTAGCGGATGTTGTAGCGGATGGTGTCGTTGAACAGCACGGTGTCCTGCGGGACCATGCCGATCGCGGCGCGCAGCGACTGCTGCGTCACGTCGCGGATGTCCTGGCCGTCGATCGAGATGCGGCCGCCACTGACCTCGTAGAAGCGGAACAGCAGCCGCGAGATGGTGGACTTGCCGGCCCCGGAGGGACCCACCACCGCCACCCGATGCCCGGCCGGAACCTCGAAGCTGATGCCCTTGAGGATCTGCCGCTCCGGCTCGTACGAAAACGAGACGTTCTCGAAGCGGATCGTGCCGCGTGTGACCGCGAGCGGCCTGGCACCGGGCCTGTCCCTGATCTCGGGCTCGCGCGCCAGGATCGCGAACATGCGCTCGATGTCGATCACCGCCTGCTTGATCTCGCGGTAGACCATGCCCATGAAATTGAGCGGCTGGTAGAGCTGGATCATCATGGCGTTGATCATCACGAAATCGCCGACGGTGTTCGTGCCCTGCTTGATGCCGTAGGCGCACAGCACCATCACGGCGGCGAGCCCGACGGTGAAGATCACCGCCTGACCGGCGTTGAGCACGGCGAGCGAGACATAGGCCTGCACGCTCGCCTCCTCGTAGCGGGCCATGGCGCGGTCGTAGCGGCGCGCCTCGCGCTCCTCGGCCACGAAATACTTGACGGTCTCGTAGTTGAGCAGCGAGTCGATCGCCTTGACGTTGGCGTCGGTGTCGCTGTCGTTCATGCGGCGGCGGATATTGATGCGCCATTCGGTGGCCTGGTAGGTGAACGCCATGTAGAGCGCGACGATCGCCAGGATGATGGCGACGTAGCGCCAGTCGAACTGGTAGAGCAGCACCGCGACGATCAGGCCGAGCTCGATGACGGTCGGCACCAGCTGCATGATCACCATGCGCACGATGGTCTCGATCGCGTTGCGCCCGCGCTCGAGCACGCGGGTCAAGCCGCCGGTCTTGCGCTCGAGGTGGAAACGCAGCGAGAGCTGGTGCATGTGCTCGAAGGTGCGGTAGGCGAGCCGCCGCACCGCGTTCATCGCCACCTTGGCGAACACGCCGTCGCGCGCCTGGGTCAGCGCCGCCATCAGGATGCGGGTTCCGCCGTACGCGATGGTCATGGCGACCGGCGCGGCGATCACCCATGCGAGCCAGTCGGACGGCGCCACCGGCGCGCTCCCCTCCCCGGTGAGCGCGTCGGTCGCCCACTTGAAGGTGAACGGCACGGCGATGGTCGCGAGCTTGGCCGCGAGCAGCAGCAGCATCGACACGGCGACGCGGCGCTGCAGGTCGGGGCGCTCCGCCGGCCAGATGTAGGGCCACAGCGCGCGCATGATGCCGAAGAGCGAGCCGCCGCCGTCGGCGGATACCTCGCGCTTCAAGGCCTCAGTCGATCGCGGACGGGAATCCATCTGGTTCTTTGGTTTGAGCCGATGTCTATTGGCAAGCTCGGATGGCTCGCTCTTCCACAGGGAGAGGGGTGGGGTGAAGGGCTACGATAGATCCGAGCCCCCTCACCCCGACCCTCTCTCCGGCGGGGAGAGGGCGCGCACCGAGGCCGCTGCGCGGTCATGGACCGCCGAACCCCTCATATAGAGATTTTCTCAACTGCAATCACCCCAAGCGAGAAAAACCATCCGTCGAGCCGCCGGAAGCTGCAACGGCCATGCCGCGCCGCGGCTTGACGGGCCGCGTCGCGGAGGCCACATCCTGGGACCATGAGCATAATCAAATCGATTTGCGTTTATTGCGCCTCCGGCCCGGGCAAGAATCCAGCCTTCACGCAGGCGGCGGCGCAGTTCGGCCGCATCCTCGCCGAGAACCGCATCCGCCTGGTCTATGGCGGCGGGTCGGTCGGGCTGATGGGAGCGCTCGCCGAGGCGGTGCTCGATCACGGCGGCGCCGTCACCGGCGTGATCCCGGACTTTCTGGTCAATCGCGAGCACATGCTGCTGAGCGTGCAGGAGCGAATCATCACGCCGGACATGCACGAGCGCAAGCGCGTGATGTTCGAGCGCGCCGACGCCTTCGTCGCCCTGCCAGGCGGCGTCGGCACGCTCGAGGAGCTGGTCGAGCAGCTGACCTGGGCGCAGCTTGGCCGCCACAAGAAGCCGATCCTGATTCTCAACATCGCGCGGTTCTGGGATCCGCTGTGCGTGCTGATCGAGCAGATGCAAGAGCTCGACTTCATCCGCGCCGGCATGACGGTGAACCTGCTGGTCGCCGAGCGGGTCGAGGACATTCTGCCCACGCTGTTGGAGGCGGTGCGCGCCGTCGCCGAGGCCGACAAGGAGATGACGCCCGTCGCCGCGGAGAAGATGTAGCGCGCTCGCGCCGGCACAACGCAGGATTCGGCTCATGCTCCGCCCTCATCCTGAGGGGCGCGCAGGTCGCGCATGTGCGGCAAACACCGGACGCTCGTGCGCAGACCAATTCAAACTTGAGGCACGTTCATGCAACGCGCGCTCCTCAGGATGAGGGCGGATATCGGAGCCATCGAGGTCAGCCCTGCTCCTTCACAAACGTCACCGCCTCGATGCGGTTGCCGTCGGGATCGCGGATGAAGGCGGCGTAATAGCCCTCGCCGTGCTGCGGCCGCAGCGCGGGCGCGCCGTCGCAGGCGCCGCCGGCGGCGAGC
>DATBKV010000043.1:0-20342 GCA_036555745.1 Xanthobacteraceae bacterium
GCCCGGTTGCGTCAGAAGCAGGGAAGGCTCACGGAGGGATGGAACCTGGTCGCACCCGTCCTGGGGTGGTTCACGGAAGGTTTCGACACTCCCGACTTGATCGAGGCGCAATCCCTGCTGCAGAGCTTGAGCTCCGCTTCTGCCACCTCGCCGCCATGAAACGATGTCTGCGCTTCGCTAGCCATTGGGGGCAAAGCGGACGCGACGATTTTATGCGTGCACGGCCTCGTTAGCGCCTGCTGCCATGCCGGTAAGGGCTGTGCCCGCCGGCGAGCAGGCGGGGTGCTGGCTCTTCATCGGGCCAATCCCCCAACAGCGGGAACCTCTGACGCGCGAGCAGATCGGGGCCGAGTTCGTCGATTCGACTCACGCCCAAGAGGCCCATCCCGTCCAATGCCTCGGTCTTGAGAATGTCGAGCGCGCGCGCGGCACCGGCGGCCCCGGCCGCGGCCAGTCCATAGAGCGGCGCGCGTCCCACCCATACGGCGTCGGCGCCGAGCGCAAGCGCTTTGAGCATGTCGGTCCCCCGGCGAACGCCGCCCGCCATGTAAAGCGCCATCCGATCGCCCACGATATCTCGCGCGACCGGCAGGAGATCGAGCGGCGCAATCGTCCAGTCGAGCTGCCGCCCTCCATGACTGCTCAGCACGATGCCGTCAACGCCGCTATCGAGCGCCCGGCGCACGTCATCAGGATTGAGGATTCCCTTCAACAGGAACGGCTTGTTCCAGCGGTCTCGGATCCTTGCGACCGTGTCCCAGCTCATTGAAGTGGGTTGATGCGCGCGCACCCAGCTGGAAGCGGCGAACAAGCTGCGCTGTCCCTTCGGCACGAAATCGATGATGTTGGGGAAGCTCGGTATTCCGTGTGCCAGCAGATTTTGCGCCATCCAGAGCGGATGGGTCAGGCTCTCCACGGCCGCGGAAGCCGTGAGGCGGCTCTTGCCGACCTGATTGCGGCGCTGCCACTCGCGGTCGCCGAAAATCTGGGTATTGGTCGTCAGCACCAGGGCTTCGCAGCCGGCGCGATCCGCGCGGCGCAGGAGCTCCTGCCAGACCTCGTCACCGCCGAACACGTAAAGCTGCCACCAGTGCCGCAGCCCCGGCGCCGCTTCAGCCACCGCTTCGATGGTGTCGTTCGACATCGTGCTCTGGACGAAGGGAACACCCGCACGCAGCGCGGCCTGCGCCAGCGCGCTGTCACCGTGCGCACGGAAAATGCCGTTAAGCCCGGTAGGCGCGACCACGACCGGCATGGCAGCATCGCGGCCGAGAATTTGGGCCTGAAGCGTCCGGCGCGATACGTCGACCAGAGTTCGGGGGACGAAGCGCCACTCGGCGAAGGCGCGCCGCTCGCGCATCATCGCGGCCTCGTCCTGCGCACCACCTTCGAGGTACTCGAGCGCGAAGCGCGGCAGCCGTTTGTGGCTCATGGCTCGCAGATCGGAGACCGCAATGGCGCGCTGCGGGCGCAGACCGGTGTAGTACCGCCGCAGGGGGGTGCCATCGAGCTGTGCCAGCTGGGTGTGCCGATTGGGCTCGCCACCTGTCGGATGCGCCCGACGTGCCAGCGCGACGCCGGCAGCGACGCCCGCCAGACCCGCAAAGCCGTACGCGAGCAACCGAGCGACGCCGACATCGGCGCTCGGGGGCGGACCAAGTCTGCCTGGAACCGACATGGCAACCTGAGCCTTTCACCTTGCTGACGCGCGTGTCTCCCCGCCTGTGGCCTGCATGCCGCCTTGGAATCACGAAATCGCCGCTCGCGCAGGATGTACCTAAGTCAACAAGCGGCGCGGTGCTGTGTTCCCTCGAGCGCGCGCGCTGCCGCGACGAGCTCCTGCGGTTTGGTCTCGGTCAACCCGCGATGTCAACGCGGCAGGCCTCCCATGGCGCGATCTTCTCGGTCCTCCAAGAGATGACTGTTGGCGGTCATCGTCTCGGCGTGAGGGCCAGATCGAAGGAAAAGGCCTCCTGTCCATGATCGGCAGCACATCCACCGTTGACCGCGCACTGTGTGGCTGCCGAGCGAGAGCAGTTCCTCGAGATACCCTATCGATCTATTCGTCTTGCGACTCGCCGGTTTCTTCGTTGGACGAATCCACAGGCTTTGATTCGGGCGAGCCTTTTTGGCGGAGGTAAATGCTCAAGATCATGTAGAGGCCGATTGCCAGGTATTCCGCTTGCCAGGTTTCTGTCGTTAAAAACCAGAATTTGGCCGAAATGAAATATGCGGCTACTGAAAGCGGCGGCTGATGCGAAAGCGTGCGCTGGTCGTTGAACGCCGCTGCCCCGGAAAAGACATGGAGGATAAAGGAAGCGATGAAAAGCGCCAGAAACGCCATGAACAGCGAATTGCGGTACAGCCAGCTTCCTTCACCTCCTAATCGGCCTTTCTTTTGATGTCCCTTGGGACCGGGTGCGAGATGTTTGTGCGAGTGGGTAGCCCCGCGCTGAACCAGAAATACGCCAAAGATGATCAAGCTCGCCAACTGCAAAATGGCAGCTTGCCAATTGGAAAAAATCCCATTCAGAAATGTGCCGCTACTTAGAAACTGGACATAGTCGATCTCGTCAAAGCCATGGCTTGCCCGTTGCTCGTTGAAAAAGAAATAACCGGAGATACTTTGCGCGGCCAGGAAGACAACGAACAGCGAGAACAGCACGATCGATAGGCTGTTGTCCCTTATAAATTTGGCAGCTTTCTTCACGGCCGTACCCTGCACGGTGTTCAGCCGAAAAAACGCAAACAGGTGGAATGATGTTCCACGGCCGGGGGCCGAGCCGCTCAACAGTTGCTAGGGCTGGTAGTTGCGCGTGTCGTCAAGACCAGCAGGTGTCCTGCTGGGCCAAACTTACGTTGCGCACATCAGGACCCGAAGCGGCCGCGTTCGACGCGGCATGATCAAGACGCAAGCGCCATGCTGGCGCGAGCAGGCGAAGGGACAAGTGGATTGATTGCGGATGAGTTGGGCGGCGAACTCGGGCCGCGGACGGATCGCGAATACATCTCGAGTCGCCGATCCCGGAGAGGCGGTGCGCTGCACCAACGGCCTCTGCGAGATCGAGCGAATCGCCAACGGCACGACGCCGGTCGAAACGCGTTCCGCTCCGCGCGGAGCGCTCAAGACAGACCCTTATCCGCGATCTCAAATCCCGGCTGCGTGAGCAGCGCGACCGATTTTCGCCAGAGAACGACCTCGCCGCAGCCATGCGGCTGCCACCGATCCGCCGGCGCACCCGCCAGTGGGAGCCCCGCGTGCGGAGTTAGCCTCTCGAGAGCATTGGAACTGCTTTGCTTTCTGAGAACTCCCAGCCTTACGAAACTTTAATTTTCCGGTCAGCGCCCGGTAAGGAAGCCGATCCCATCTTGCTGTGCACCGGGGGGCCCTCTCGGGTCCCAGCTGCACAAAAGGAATGGAGTCCACCATTATGACTGCGAGCGCTCCCGCTCCGAAATCGCGCACTCTCTCCGCGCGCCGTCTCGTTCTGCTCGCCAGCGTCGCTGGCCTCGGCGTGGCCGTTCTGTTCGGCGGCGCGGGTCTCGTTCCCAAGGGGACCGGCCCGGGGCTGAGCACGATCGCATACGCCCAGGGCATCCAGCGCCCGATGGGGTTCGCCGATATTGTCGACAAGGTGAAGCCCGCGGTCATCTCGGTGCGCGTCAAGCTCGCCGCCGCCGGCCCCAAGATGATGGGCTTCGAGGGTGACTTGCCGTTCCCGCCGAACTCGCAGATCGAGCGCTTCTTCCGCCGCTTCGGCATGCCCGAGGGTATGCCCGAGGAGCCGCGCACTCCGCACAACCGGCTGGTCACCGGTCAGGGCTCGGGATTCTTCATCAGCGCGGACGGCTACGCGGTCACCAACAATCACGTGGTGGACAAGGCCGAGAACGTCGAGGTCACGACCGACGACGGCAAGACCTATACCGCCAAGGTCATCGGCACCGATCCGCGCACCGACCTCGCCTTGATCAAGATCGATGGCCGCAGCGACTTCCCCTATGTCAAGCTCGCGGAGGCCGCTCCGCGTATCGGCGACTGGGTGCTCGCGGTCGGCAATCCGTTCGGCCTCGGCGGCACTGTGACCGCCGGCATCGTGTCGGCTCGCGGCCGCGACATCGGAGCCGGGCCGTATGACGACTTCATCCAGATCGATGCGCCGGTCAACAAGGGCAATTCCGGCGGTCCGGCGTTCGACGTCGACGGCAACGTGATCGGCGTCAACACCGCCATCTTCTCGCCGTCCGGCGGCTCGGTCGGCATTGCCTTCGCCATTCCCGCCCCCACGGTGAAATCAGTGGTCGCCCAACTCAAACAGGGCGGCAAGGTTACCCGCGGCTGGATGGGCGTGCAGATCCAGCCGGTGACCGCCGAAATCGCGGAGGATCTGGGTCTCAAGGCGCCGGAGGGCGCGCTGGTCTCCGAGCCGCAGCCGAACAGCCCGGCCCTCAAGGCGGGCATCGAGGCGGGCGACGTCATCACCGCGGTCAACGGCAACAAGGTCAAGGATGCCCGCGACCTCGCCAAGCAGATCGGCGCCATGGCGCCCGGCTCCACGGCAAAGCTGACCGTGTGGCGCAAGGGCGAGGAGAAGAGCTTCTCGGTGGCGCTCGGCGAACTGCCGAACCAGCGCGAGGCGCGGGCGACCTCGGAATCGTCCAAGCCCGACAGCACCGACGTGCCGCGGCTCGGACTGACGGTCGCGCCCGCCGGTCAGGTGGCCGGCAGCGGCTCGGAAGGTGTCGTGGTCACCGAGGTCGATCCCAACGGCGTTGCCGCGGATCAAGGCTTCAAGACCGGCGACGTCATTCTCGAGGTCGCCGGCAAGAAGGTCGCCAATCCGGCCGACGTGCGCACCGCGCTGAGCGGCGCACAGAAGGACGGCAAGCACACCGTGCTCCTGCGCGTGAAGTCGGGCGAGGAGACCAGGTTTGTCGCCTTGCGGCTGAGCAAGGCCTAAGCGAATGGGGCGCACCGCCGACATCCGTCGCCCCCGTCGGCGGTTCGAACCAGGGGGACGGGCTGTTGCCCGTCCCCATCCTTTCTAACTCCGGCCCGGCATCCGTCGCCCCCGCCGGGGCGGAGTTGGTTGAGGGGCGGCGGGTCAAACCGCCGCCCCTCGCAATCCGGGAGCGGCTCGCCGCCGTCCCGGCCCCGAGGATAGGCAAAAAGAATAGTGTCGGTATGATTAGCTCGACCCACCAGAGTCCCTCCGCGAGGGAGATCGCTTATCCGCGAGATGGCCGGTTCGTCATGCGTCTCCTGATCATCGAAGACGACCGTGATGCCGCCGATTATCTGGCGAAGGCGTTTCGCGAGGTCGGACATGTTGCCGACTTGGCGGCCGACGGCGAGGAGGGGCTCGCGCAGGCGCTCGACGGCCAATACGACGTGCTGATCATCGACCGCATGCTGCCCAAGCTCGACGGCCTGAGCGTCATCGGAACGCTGCGCAGCAAGGGCATCGAGACGCCGGCGCTGATCCTCTCGGCGCTCGGCCAGGTCGATGACCGGGTCAAGGGCCTGCGCGCCGGCGGTGACGACTATCTGCCCAAGCCATACTCTTTCTCCGAGCTGCTCGCGCGCACGGAGGTGCTGGCGCGGCGACGCGGCGGCCGCGAGGAGACGATGTACCGGGTGGGCGACCTGGAGCTCGACCGGCTCTCGCACCAGGTCACCCGCGCGGGCGATGAGATCGTACTGCAGCCGCGCGAGTTCCGGCTGCTCGAATATCTCATGAAGCATGCGGGGCAGGTGGTAACCCGTACGATGCTGCTGGAGAACGTGTGGGACTACCACTTCGACCCGCAGACCAACGTCATCGACGTGCACATCTCGCGCCTGCGCTCGAAAATCGATAAAGGCTTCACCCAGCCTTTACTGCATACGGTGCGCGGCGCCGGATACGTGATCCGCGACAGCAAGTGACGCCGTCATTGCCTGCACCGCGCAGCACGGTATGCTCGGGGTGACGGATGACGGCTCTCGGCAAACTTCTGCGCACCACGGCGTTCAAGCTGACGCTGGTCTATCTGACCGTGTTCGCGCTGTTCGCCGCGTTCCTGCTCGCCTATTTCGCCTGGAACACGCGCCGGCTGATCACCGAGCAGATCACGCAGACCGTCGATGCCGAGATCACGGGGCTCGCCGAGCAATACCGCCAGGGCGGCATTCGCCGTCTCGTCTTCGTCGTCGATGCCAGGTCGCGCCGACCGGGCTCGAGCCTCTATCTCGTAACCACCCGCGCGGGCGAAGGGCTCGCCGGCAATGTCGGATCGCTGGCAACCGGTATTCTCGAGAGCTCCGGCTGGACCGAGACCGCGTATCGGCGGCTCGATGATCCCGAGGGCGCCGAGCACCACGCCCTGGTCCGGGTATTTCAGCTGCCGGGGGGGTTTCGGCTTTTGGTCGGGCGCGATCTCGAAGAGCGCGAGCGGCTGCACGACATCGTGCTCGCCGCCGGGCGCTGGTCGCTGGCTATCGTGGTCGTGCTCGGACTCGCGGGCGGGTTCTTCGTCACGCGGCGAGTGCTCAAGCGCGTCGATGCCATGACCGAGACCACGCGCACGATCATGGACGGCGACCTCACGGGCCGGTTGCCGGTCGCCGGGACGGGCGACGAGCTCGATCGGCTCGCCATCAACCTGAACGCAATGCTCGAGCGCATCGAGGCGCTCATGCACGGGCTCAAGGAGGTTTCCGACAATATCGCGCACGATCTCAAGACGCCGCTGACCCGATTGCGCAACCGATGCGAGGAGGCGCTGCGACTGGCGGAGGACGAGTCGCAATATCGGGCGGCGCTCGAGAGCACGATCGAGGAATCCGAGGCGCTGATCCGTACCTTCAATGCACTCCTCATGATCGCGCGCGCGGAGTCGGGACAGGCGCGCGACGGTATGACCGAATTCGACGCCGCCGAGATCGCCCGTGGAGTGGGCGAACTCTACGAGCCGCTCGCCGACGACAAGGGTATCCATCTCAAGATCGAGGCCTCCAAGCCGGCGCTGGTTCGCGGCAACCGCGAGCTCATCAGCCAGGCGCTGGCCAACCTGGTCGACAACGCCATCAAGTACGGCGCGTCCGACGGCGGCCAGGTCAACGGTGCGGCAATCGAGATCGTGGTCGAGGCAGTCGGCGCCGGCGACCGCATTCTGCTCGCGGTCGCCGACAGCGGGCGTGGGATTCCGGAAGGCGACCGCGGCCGCGCGGTCGAGCGCTTCGTACGGCTCGAGCAGAGCCGCTCGCAGCCGGGTTCGGGATTGGGCTTGAGCCTCGCCTCGGCGGTGGCGCGGCTGCACGGCGGGGAGCTCAAACTCGAGGACAACCACCCCGGCCTCAAGACCGTGCTCTCGCTGCCGCGCGCCGGACCGGTACAGGCGGCGGCCTAAGCCCGCTCCAGGATATCGGCTGCGCGAATGCATGCCCGCGCTCATCCGTGCGCACGGGTGGGCAAGGTTCAGACGAGCTCATCGCTCGCGTTGATTCCAAGTGATCGGGAACCATTTAATGTCGGAAACACGAGCAAGGGCGCGTTGCAGTGCCGTCCGCGGCGCCACGATTGCATCCAACGTGAGGTCCCAAACTCGATCCAGCCGCGGGGAGAGAAGTTGACGAGTCCACAGCGATGAATTCACAAGCCCCGGGAGTCGGCTCGCTCGCGCAACGTGTCACCGGGGCGCCACCGCCGGAGGCCGAGTGGACGGCGCATGGGCGCGTGCGCGAATGGCTCGCCGAGATCGCAGCCACGCCCACGGGCCGCACGCTGACGCGCCTGTTCGACGCGCATCGCAACCTCGCCGCGCTGATGACGGGGCTGGCGGAGGGCTCACCCTATCTGTGGGAGCTCGCGCGCGCCGAGCCCGAGCGTCTCGCCGCCCTGCTCGAAAGCGAGCCCGAGCGCCGCCTTCGCGACGTGCTCGCGCGCGCGACGCGGGCGATTGCCACAACGGACGACCAGGCCGAGGCGATGCGGCTGCTTCGGCGCATGAAGGCCGAGGCCGCGCTGCTGATCGGGCTCGCCGATCTCGGGGGAGTTTGGCCGCTGACGCAGGTGATCGATCTGCAGACGGCGGTAGCCGACGCGGCAGTGCGCGCCGCGGTCGACCATCTGCTGGCCGACGCGCAGCGCCGTGGAAGATTGCAGGCCTCCTCGCCGCATCCCGGGCCGGGGTCCGGCTATATCGTGCTGGCGATGGGCAAGATGGGCGCCGGCGAGCTCAACTATTCGAGCGACATCGACCTCATGGTCTTCTATGACGCCGCGGCGCCCGTCGTAGGAGCGGAGCCCGCATCCTTCTACATCCGGCTCACGCGCGCGCTGGTGAAGCTGTTGCAGGAGCGCACCAGCGACGGTTACGTGTTTCGCACCGACCTGCGGCTGCGTCCCGATCCGGCCTCGACGCAGATCGCCATCTCGACGGCCGCTGCGCTCGACTACTACGAGAGCCGCGGACAGAATTGGGAACGGGCGGCGCTAATCAAGGCGCGGCCATGCGCCGGCGACATCGCGGCCGGCGAGGAGTTGCTGGCCGCGCTCTCCCCGTTCGTCTGGCGCAAATATCTCGACTTTGCGGCGGTCGCCGACGTGCACGCGATGAAGCGGCAGATGCACGCCTATCGCGGCCACGACGAGATCGCGGTCGAGGGGCACAATATCAAGCTCGGACGCGGCGGCATCCGGGAGATCGAATTCTTCGCGCAGACCCAGCAGCTCATCGCCGGCGGACGCCACCCCGAGCTGCGCCTGCGGGAGACGCTGCGCACGCTCAATGCGCTGGTCGAGGGCGACTGGATCGGCCCGCAGGTGCGCGACGAGTTGGACGCCGCCTACCGTTTCCTGCGGATGGTGGAAAACCGCCTGCAAATGGTGGCGGACGAGCAGGTACACACGCTGCCGGCCGACCGGGAGCGGCTTGCAAGCTTCGCGCGCTTTGCCGGATTCGCGAGCCGCGACGCCTTCGCCGAGGCGCTGCTGGTTCATCTGCGCAAGGTCCAGAACCACTATGCGAGCCTGTTCGAGAGCGCACTCGAAGGCGGCGGCGAGCGCCTGCGTTTCCGACCCGACGCCGATGACCGCGAAACGCTGGATCGGCTCGGCGAGATGGGCTTTCGCCAACCGCTGGAGGTGTCGGCGCTGGTGCGGCGCTGGAATACGCCGGCCTACCGCTCCCTCAAAGGCGAGTTCGCGCGCAGCCAGCTCGCTGCGATCGTGCCGATGCTGCTCAGCCATTTCGGCCGGTCAGGCAATCCCGAGGCGGCCGTGATCGCCTTTGACCGCTTTTTATCGGGGTTGCAGGGCGGCGGGCGACTGTTTTCGCTGTTGCGACAGAATCCCGATCTGATCGCGCTGATCGCGCTGGTGCTCGGAACCGCACCGCGCCTCGCTGACAGCCTGGCGCAGCTTCCGGAAGTCATGGATGCGGTGATCGATCCGAGTTTCTTCGGCGCGCTGCCGGAGGAATCCGAGCTTGCGGTCGGGCTCGAGCGGTCGCTGCGCCAAGCCGGCTCCTACGAGGACTTCCTCGACCGCGCCCGCGTGTTCGCGCGCGAGCAGATGTTCCTGATCGGCACGCGCATCCTGTCGGGAACCGCAACGGCGCAGCAGGTGGGCGAGGCGTTCGCGCGGCTGGCAGACGTGGTGATCCGGTCGCTGCATGGCGCGGTCGAGGAGCATTTCGTGCGCGTGCATGGTCGGGTCGCCGACCAGCAGAGCGCGGTGCTGGCGCTCGGAAAATTGGGCGGCCGGGAAATGGCGGCGAGCTCAGATCTCGACCTGATCGTCGTCTACGACTTCGATGCCGGGCGTCCGGAGTCGAGCGGCCCGCGCCCGCTCTATGGCGCGCAGTATTTCTCGCGCCTGACCCAGCGCTTGATCGGCGCGCTCACGGCGCAGACCAACCAGGGTTTGCTCTACCAGGTCGACATGCGGCTGCGGCCTTCGGGCCGCTCGGGACCGGTCGCCACGCAGCTCGACGGGTTCGCGAGCTACCAGGAGGAGGAGGCGTGGACCTGGGAGCACATGGCGCTGACGCGCGCCCGCGTGGTGTCGGGCTCGCCGCCATTCGCCGCCCGCGTCGAAGCCGTCATCCGTGCGGTGCTGTCGCGGCCGCGCGATCCGGCGATGGTCGCCGGCGACGTGGTCGAAATGCGCAAGGCGATCGCGGTCGAGAAGGGCGATGACGATCGCTGGAACCTGAAATACGCGGCCGGCGGGCTCATCGACATCGAGTTCATCGCCCAATACCTGCAGCTCGTTCATGCCAGCCACACGCCGGCGATTCTCGATACCTCGACGCTGCGCGTGCTGGATGCGGCCTGGCAGCTCGGCCTGATCTCGGTTGCTGACGCCGACGTGCTGCGGCCGGCGGCGCGGCTCTATCACGATGTCACCCAGATCCTGCGACTGTGCCTGAGCGGGCCGTTCGATCCGCAGGCGGCGGGACCGGGCCTGCTCGCGCTGTTGGCGCGCGCGGCCGACGTGCCTGACTTCGCGCGCCTTGACGCTTTTCTGAGCGAGACGCAGGGGAAGGTGCGTGCGAGCTTCAACCGCATCCTCGGCGTGCGACCTTGAGGGCACGCCGCGACACCACGTTACGCGCAGTCTTTCTCCGCGGTCATGACCGCGAAAGTGGCCATCCAGTGACGTGCAAGCATGCGATTGGAGGCGCGCTGCTCTAAGCCGCCGCGTCGGCGATTTCCGCCTTCACGGCGGCGGGATTGAGCGGCAGGCGCAGCATGACCATGGTGCCGTGCCCGAGCTGCGAGCGGATGCGCATGGTGCCGTGGTGCAGCTCGGTGAGCGACTTGGCGATCGCGAGCCCGAGGCCCGAGCCCTGGTGGCTCTTGGTGAGCTGACTCTCGACCTGCTCGAACGGCCGGCCGAGGCGCGCCAGCGCATCCTCGGGAATGCCGATGCCGGTATCGGCGATCGCGATACTGACCCAGCCGCTCACCGCCCGCGCGCGGATCGTGACCCGGCCGCCCTCGGGGGTGAATTTCACCGCATTGGATAAAAGGTTCAGCACGATCTGCTTGAGCAGCCGGTGGTCGGCGATCAAGCGGCTGCCCCGCCCGATACGGGCGATGAGCTTGAGCCGCTTGTCGTCGGCGCGACCCGACACCACGCGCATGGCGTCGTTGAGGAACGGCTCGAGCTCGATCTGCTCGGGATCGAGCCGGATGCGCCCGGCTTCGATCTTCGACATGTCGAGGATGTCGTTGATGACGTCCAGCAGATATTGGCCGCTCTGATGGATGTCGGTGCAATATTCCCGGTACTTGTCCGTGCCGAGCGGGCCGAACATGCCGGATTCCATGATCTCAGAGAAGCCGATGATGGCATTGAGCGGCGTGCGCAGCTCGTGACTCATATTGGCGAGGAATTTCGACTTCGCCTGGTTTGCCTCCTCGGCGCGGGTTTTCTCCTCGGCGTATTTTTCGGCGAGGTCGGCGACCTCCTCGGCCTGCCGCTCGAGCTTCTGCTGAGAGTGGCGCAGATCGGCGACGGTCGCCATCAGGCGCTTCTCGCTCTCCATCAGCTTCTCTTCGTGCAGCTTGATGTTGGTGATGTCGGTGCCGACGGAGACGTAGCCGCCGTCCTTGGTGCGGCGCTCGCTGATGTGCAGCCAGCGGCCGTCGTCGAGCTGGGCCTCGAAGGTGCGGGCGCCGGGCATCTGGCCCTCGCTCGTGACCTTGGAACGCACCACCGGCTTGCGTCCCGCCGCCACCACGGAGTCGTAGGAAGCGCCGGCCGCGATCGCGTCGTCCGGCAGGTTGTGCAGCTCCTGGAAGTTCGAGTTGCACAAGACCAGCCGGTTATGGGCGTCCCACAGCACGAACGCCTCGGGAATGGTCTCGATGGCGTCGCGCAGCCGCAGATCCGCCTCGACCGTGCGCTCGACCAGGGTCTTCTGCTCCGTGATGTCGACGGCGATGCCGATCAGGTGCGGGCCCCCGTCGCCTGATTGCTGCACCAACTCGCAGCGGGCGCGTAGCCATACCCAGTTGCCGTTGGCGTGGCGCATGCGGAAGGCATGGTCGACCAGGGTGGTGGTGGCGTCCGCGAGCTGGGCGGCGAGCTCGTAGAGATGGATGTCCTCGGGATGAACGAGGGCGTCGACCTCGCCGAAGCTCAGCAGCGAGTCCCTCGGCTTGAGGCCGAGGATCGCGAACATGGAATGCGACCAGAACACCCGGCCGCGGGCGATGTCCCAATCCCACAAGCCGCAGCGGCCGCGGTTGAGCGCGGTATCGATGCGCGAGCGCACCGTGTCGTAGATCAGGTCGGCCTCGCGCGCGCGCGTCGCCTGCCAGTGGAAGGCGAAGCCGAGGATGAGCACGACAAAGCCGGTGGTGGCGGAAAGCGTGACAGTGAGCGCGGTGTCGGAGGCCCACGCCGCCAGCGCGTCGGCGCGGGAGTGCACGATCGCAAGCTCCCCGTTCGAACCGCGCAGGCTGCGGACCGTGCCATAGGCCTGGCTGCCGTCGGCGAGCGGGATCTCGAGGACGCCGGCGGCGGCGCCGAACGTGGTCAGCGGCTGCGCCGGGCCGAGCACGTCGATGAGGCGCTGTCCGATGATGCCGGGCTCGAGCGGGACGCTGACGCTGCTGGTGCCCTCGGAGCCGCTGACGAGCTCGTGCCGCAGGCCGGCCACGATCACGCCGTTGCCGTCGGCGAGGAAGACCTGGCGGCCGGGCGAGCGCGCCCACGCCGGCATCATGCGCTCGAGCTCGGCCTGCAGGCGGCGGTCGAAGCCATGCGGTCCGCCCTTCGACGGCGCGACCCGCTCCAGGCGCTCCACCAGGAGGTCGGCGCTGGCGTCGATCTGGCGGATGATTTCGCTGATCGCCTGGCGCCGGTGGTCGAGCACCTGAACGATGGCGCCGACGCAGATCGTCAGCAGAAACGCGATGATCAAAGCCGGCACAGCGCGCCGCAAGGCCGGCTCGGCGGTGAGCAACCGCCGATAAGCGGGCTTGGCGATCGACTGAGCTAGTCCTTTGATTGAGTCAGAACTTACAGACGCGCTCGCGACTCCGGCGCGCGCCATGCGTGGCCTCCATTCGGGTCCCCATCACCTTCATCGGAAGGATGTGCCGCATCTCTCCGAATCAATTTTGATTGGAGTCGAAAGATGGCGATTTGTCGAGAGGCAAATTAAGAATTTTTTAAATTTTGTGAATCCGGGCTCTGGCCCTGATCGGCAAGGCTTTTCACCCGGATGGTTGCAATCCGGCCCGATCGCGCGCGGGCGGCCGGGCCGGCGGCGGCCACCGAAATGGCGGAATTGGTTTCGGCCTCTTCACCTTTGCCGCCCGGGCGGCTTCGATGCGGCTCAACCTTCCGCGAGTGCGCGGCGCACGATGTCGCCCACGTCCGGCGACAGCGAAGGCGTGGCGGCGATGCGGCGGAGCGCCGCCTCCGCCAGGGCGCGCCGCGTAGGTTCCAGCACGCGCCAGCTCTTGAATGCCGACAACAGGCGCGCGGCCAGCTGCGGGTTCTTGGGATCGAGCGCCAGCACCGTGTCGCTGACGAAACCGTAGCCGGCGCCGTCGACGCGGTTGAACTCCTTCTGGTTCATCATCGCGAAGGCGTGGATGAGGGCGCGCACGCGGTTGGGGTTGGCAAAGGAAAACGCCGGATGGCGCGTGAGCTCTCTGACACGATCAAGAGTCGCCGGCTCCGGAATGGTGGCCTGCAGCGTGAACCATTTGTCGACGACCAGCGGGTCGTCGGCATAGCGCGCATAGAAATCGTCGAGCGCCTGGCCGCGCTCGGGAGCCTCGCACAGCGCCAGCGCCGCCAGCGCGGCCATGCGATCGGTCATGTTGTCGGCACCGCGGTACTGGCCGGCGGCGAGCGCAACGGCTTCGTCCCGGCGCGTGGCAACCAGGAGATCAAGACAGGCATTGCGCAATGCGCGCCGGCCGGCGCCGGCGGCGTCGGGCCGATACGGCGCGCGCTCGGACAGCTGCTGGTAGCGCTCGAACAGAGGGCGCGCGAGCTGGAGTCCGACCGCGGCGCCCAGCGCCGTCCGCGCCGCGAAGATCGCCTCGGGGTCGACGTCGCGGCCGATCTCGCGCGCAATGTCGGCTTCGCTCGGCAGGGAAAGCGCGAGCGCCACGAAGGCCGGCTCGAGCGTGTCGTCGGCAAGGACCGCCGCGAGCGCATCGATGAGCCCGCGGTCCTCGCGCGCGGTGCCGCCAGCGTGGATGGCGGCGGTGTTGTCGACGAGGAGCCGGTTCGCCAAGCTTTGCAGCGCCTGCCAGCGATTGAACGGGTCGCGATCGTGCGCCGCCAGGAAGCACAGATCGTCGGCGGACAGATCGACGAGAAGCTTGACCGGCGCCGAGAAGCCGCGGTTGAGGGATAGCACCGGCGCTGCATCGATATCACGGAACACGAAGCGTTCGACGGGCTTGGTCAACGTCAGCAGGCTGCGCTCAACTGCGCCGCCATCCTCGCGCCTGAGCTCCAGGTCGGCGCCGTTGCGCCCGAGCAGCCCGATCACGAGCGGAATGACCATCGGCTTTTTGTCGGGCTGGCCGGGCGTGGCGGGTACGCTCTGGGCGAGCTCGAGGCGGTAGCTTTTTGCGGCCGCATCGTAGCGGCCGGTGGCGACCACCTCGGGGGTGCCGGCCTGGGAATACCACAGCATGAACTGTGCGAGCTCGATGCCCGACACATCGGCGAAGCATTGCATGAACTGCTCGACGGTCGCCGCCTCGCCGTCGTGGCGGGAGAAATACAGGTCCATGCCTTGGCGGAACTTGCCCGGGCCCAGCAGCACCTTGAGCATGCGCACGACCTCCGCGCCCTTCTCGTAGACGGTCGCGGTGTAGAAGTTATTGATCTCGTGATAGAGCTGCGGGCGCACCGGGTGGGCGAGGGGGCCTGCGTCCTCGACGAACTGGTGGGCGCGCAGGCCGCGCACGTCGCTGATGCGCTCGACCGCGCGCGAGCGCATGTCGGCCGAGAACTCCTGGTCGCGAAAGACCGTAAGCCCCTCCTTGAGGCAGAGCTGGAACCAATCGCGGCAGGTGATGCGGTTGCCGGTCCAGTTGTGGAAGTACTCGTGCGCGATGACCGCCTCGATGCGCTCGAAATCGGTATCGGTCGCGGTCTCCGGTGAGGCGAGCACGTATTTGTCGTTGAAGATGTTGAGGCCCTTGTTCTCCATCGCGCCCATGTTGAAGTCGGAGACTGCGACGATCATGAAGATGTCGAGATCATATTCCCTCCCGAACGCGGTCTCGTCCCAGCGCATGGCGCGCTTGAGCGAATCCATGGCATGGGAGCACCGCGCCTCCTTGCCCGGCTCGACATAGATGCGCAGCGTTACCTCGCGGCCGGACATGGTGCGAAAACGATCCTCGACGCACGCGAGATTTCCGCCGACCAGCGCGAACAGATAGGACGGCTTCGGGAAGGGGTCGTGCCACACCGCGAAACGGCGGCTGGTTCCGGGCACGTCGCCGGCCGCGATCAGGTTGCCGTTGGCCAGCAGCACCGGAGCTTCGGCCTTCTCCGCCTCGATGCGGGTGGTGTAGACCGCCATCACGTCCGGCCGGTCGGGGAAATAGGTGATGCGGCGGAAACCTTCCGCTTCACACTGGGTGCAGTAGATCCTGCCGGAACGATACAAGCCGGAGAGCTGGGTGTTGGCGGAGGGGTCGACGACGGTCTCGATCTCCAGCCGGAAGCGACGCGGCGGCGGCTGCGCGACGGTCAAGCGCTCGGCCGTCGCCACGAACTGATCGGAAGGCAGCGCAACGCCGTCGAGCTTGAGCGCTCGCAGGCGCAAGCCGTCGCCGTCGAGGACCAGCGGCGCGGGCGCGCCGCCGCTGCCGTTCGGCCGCAAGGTCAGCGTCGCGCGCACACGCGTGGCGGACGGATCGAGCGACACGTCGAGCTCGACGGAATCGACCAGCCAGTCGGGCGGCCGATAGTCCTCGAGCCGGACGGGACGAGCTTCTTCAGTACGCATGTCGGTTCCGTTTCGCGCAGCCAGGGCAGGGACGTTTTTACCCATATGCCCTCAAATCGCTTCCTGCTTTAATCGCTTCCCAGGAAGCCGCAACCCATTGTATGGGGTGGCTGCGACAATTTTGGAGGAAAATGCAATGACGTTCGTGCGCATGCTAGGGCTTGGTGCCGGCGCGCTGCTCGCCGCCATTTTCAGCACGCCGTCGCAGGCGGTTGCGCAGAGCTATCCCAACCAGCGCGTCACCATCGTGGTGCCGTTCGGCGCCGGCAGCGTCACCGATATCATGGCGCGCATCCTGGCCGAGGAAGCGGCCAAGCGCTGGGGCCAGCAGGTGGTGGTGGAGAACCGGCCCGGGCTCGCCGGCACCGCCGGCGTGGCGAAGGCGGCGCCCGATGGCTACACCTTGATGCTGACTTCGAACGGCCACACGGTTGCAGGCCTCGTGAACAAGAATTTGCCGTTCGACCCGGTCAAGGATTTCGCCGGCATCACCCGCGTCTGCTCGGTGCCGCTCTATCTGATCCTGTATCCGCAGGTTCCGGCCAAGACGCTCAAGGAGGTCATCGACCTGGCGAAAGCAAAACCGGGGACGCTAAATTTCTCCTCTCCGGGCCTTGCCAGCACGACCTTCATCGCCGGCGCACTGTTCCGCAAGGCGGCAGGAATCGACATCGTGCACGTTCCGTTCAAGAGCGCACCCGACGCGGTGACGGCGGTGGTGCGCGGCGACGCGCAGTTGTATTTCGCCCCGGTCAATCTCTCCAAGGAGATGGCCGAGGCCGGCAAGGTGCGCGCGATCGCGGCCGCAACGCCCCAGCGCATTCCGGAGATGCCGGACGTGCCGACCTTCAAGGAAGCCGGTCTCGATTTCGTGTACGATTCCTGGTTCGGCCTGATGGCCCCCGCCGGAGTGCCGCGCCCGATCGTGGAGAAGATCAATCACGATATCGTGCAAATCCTCCAGTCCGCCGACGTGAAGGCGAAGCTGGCGGCGCAGTTCGTCATTCCTGTCACCGATACCCCGCAGCACTTCGACGACATCATCCGGAACGAAACCGCCAATCTGACCGAGGTTTTCAAAGGCTTTACGAACTAGTGCCGCGCAACGGCACTATCGAGAACGGGAGCGCATGACCCTGGTCGTGCGCTTCTTTTTTTGTGTGTGCCATCGGCTCGGTAAACGGAGCGGCCGCAGATTTGCAACTGCCTTAATCGTGCGCGTGGGCAGCGACCCACGCCGCCTCGCCTTCGGCGGGCTCGCTGGAATCGGGCCCGGAATGCGGATAGCATTCCGCCTCAACACCAACAGATGTTCGGGAGGATCCCATGGTGCGGCCGCATGGCTCTGCCGGTCATTCGTCTTGCTCCTGTCACGCCTGCAATCCGACACCGACGGTATCGCGTCGCCAATTCCTCTCCGCGACCGCGGCCGGCGCGGTGGCCGCCGCCAGCGCAACTGGCGCGGCGGCCGGACCCGCCCGCGCGCAGCAGCCGAGCGGCGCCACCGGCCCGGGACGCGCGACCTTGATCAAGGGCGGTTGCGTGCTGAGCCTCGACCGCGCGGTGGGCGATTTCGAACGGGCCGACGTGCTGGTCGAGGGCGGTAAGATTTCCGCCGTGCGGCCCGACATCGTCGCACCCGATGCCGACGTCATCGATGCGGCGCAGATGATCGTCATGCCCGGCTTCGTCGACACGCACCGGCACATGTGGCAGGGGATCCTCCGCAATGTGCTGCCCGACGGCTCGCTCGAGGACTACATCGCGGTCGTGCAGAAGACGTTCGGCGCCAAATACACCCCCGACGACGTCTATGCCGGCGACTATTTCAGCGCGCTCGGCGCCATCGACAGCGGCGTCACCTGCATTCTCGATTGGTCGCATATCCACAACACGCCGGAGCACAGCGATGCCGCCGTCAAGGCACTCGGCGACTCAGGCGTGCGCGCGGTGTTCGCCTACGGCAATGCGCAGACGGCGGACGGACGCTGGTGGGACGCCAAGGGGTCGAAATATCCGAACGACATCGCGCGTTTGCGCAAGCAATATTTCTCCAGCGACGACCAGTTGATGACGCTTTTTCTGGCGGCGCCTTCCGGCGCGCCCGAGCAGATTCTGCCGACGTTCAAGGCTGCGCGCGACGTGGGCGCGCGCATCACCATCCACGTCGGGGTCGGCGAGCGCGGCAGAGCGGGGCTGCTGGAGAAACTGCATGCGGAAAACGCGCTACGTTCCGATACCACCTATATTCACTGCTGCACCCTCAATGACGCCGAATGGAAGCTGATCCGGGATACCGGCGGCACCGTGTCGATCGCCAGCTACGTCGAGACCCTGATGGGGCATGGCCATCCACCAATACAGAAAGCACTCGACACCGGCATACGGCCGTCGCTGAGCGTCGACGTGGAAACTTCGGTGCCCAACGATTTCTTCCAGCAGATGCGCACCGTCTTGTCGCTGCAGAAGAACGACGTCTGGGCGCGCCGGCTTGCCGGCGACAAGAACGCGCCCAAGTTCCTCACCGTGCGCGAGGTGCTCGAATTCGCCACAGTCGAAGGCGCCCGCGCCAACGGACTCGAGCGCAAGATCGGTTCACTCACGCCCGGAAAGGACGCCGACATCGTTCTGCTGCGGACCGACCGGCTCAACGTCATGCCGCTGAACAATGCGGTCGGCGCGGTGGTCACCAGCATGGGACCACAGAATGTCGATACCGTCCTGATCGCGGGCAAGGTCATGAAGCGCAATGGCCAGCTGGTGGGCGTCGACTATGGACGGCTCGCCCGCATGGGAAACGAGGCGCGCGATCGCCTCTATGCCAATGCCAACGTGAAGAACGCCCGCATCTGACGCCGACCGCGCCCATCGTCGGGCGGCGCGGTTCACACCCGGCTTGCGATGCCCCGCTTCGGCGGGGCATCCTTTTGCGAGGCCGAAGCAGACCATCGTCTGCAATGGATCGAGCAGAACGGACATGGCCGATTGTTTTGATGTCGTGGTGGCAGGTGCGGGGCACAACAGCCTGATCACGGCCGCCTACTTGGCCAAGGCCGGGTTCCGCTGCCTGCTGCTCGAGGGCAGGCCGGTGGTCGGCGGCAACTGCGTCACCGAGGAATTGACGCTTCCCGGGTTCCAGCACGATTCCTGCGGAACGGCTCATGTAGTGATCCAGGACAGCCCGACCTTGCGCAATGACGAGCTCGGGCTCGCCGACTTCGGGCTCGAATACCTTCACCCCGAGGTCGTCGTGCATGTTCCGTTCGCCGATGGCGCTTATTTGACGCAGTACCATGACATCGAGCGGACCACCGAGGAATTCGCCAAGTTCTCGAAGAAGGATGCCGCCGCCTACCGCCGCATGATCGCCGAATACGATGCGGTCAAGCCAATCTTCGACGCCGTGTCCTATACCCCCATCGGATGGGGCAAGCCGATCAACGAGCGTCTCGCCGAGCATGTCGACGGCAAGCGTTGGCTGCGCCGGATCGCGATGTCGGGATGGGACATCATTCGCGAGAACTTCGAGGACGATCATTGCCGCGCGTTCATGCTGTGGATGGCGTTCCAGACGGTGGTGCCGCCGGAATGGCCGATGTCGGGCCGGCTCGCCTACTCGCTGGTCTATGGGCGACAACGCTGGAGTTGGTGCGTGCCGAAGGGCGGATCGGGCGCGTTCTCGCGCGCGCTTGCGCGGCTGATCGAGGCGCATGGCGGCGTCATTCTCACCGGCAAGAGCGTGCAGGCGCTGATCCTCGAGAACGGCCGCTGCGCCGGCGTGCAATGCGCCGACGGCAGCGCCTATCGTGCGGGCAAGGCAGTGCTCTCCACTATTCACATCAAGCATCTCGTGGAGATGGCGCCGCACGCGGCGTGGGGAGAGGATTTCATTGCCGGCGTTGAAACCTGGCAAGCCGGTCCTACATTGTTCGTCACCCATTACGCCACCACTGAGCCGATGAAATTCACGGTTGCTGGCGGCGTGCTCGCGCCGATGGCGGTTGGAATTTTGTCGAGTGCGACCCGCGCCTTGCGCATGGGCTATGACTACGCGCGCGGTGCGGTGGAAACCGACGATCCTGTTCTGCTCGCGGTCTGCCCCACAATGGTCGATCCGGCACGAGCGCCGCCGGGCAAGCACACGGTGAAGGTGATTGGCTTCCAGCCCTACGATCTGCCGCATGGCCCGCAGCACTGGGATGAGATCAAGCACGAGGTCTCGCAGGCCAATCTCGACTATCTGCGGCGCTTTGCCACCAACCTCACCGACGACAAAATCCTGGCGCGCGTGGTGGAAAGCCCGCTCGATCTCGAGCGCATGAATCCGCACAACTGGCGCGGTTCCTGCCACG
>DATBKV010000044.1:0-21469 GCA_036555745.1 Xanthobacteraceae bacterium
GAATGGCGTCGACCAACGAGCCCGTGTGGATCAGGTAGTCGAAGCCGCCGCCGGCACACCAAGCGGTCCCAGGCGTATCCGAGCCGCGGACGCCCGTGAACAAATTGGTGAGCCGGTGCTCGCCGAAACTTTTCGAAGAAGCCCGCGCTTTCAGGAAGCGCGTCACTGATGCTGCGACATTCGCTGAAGCACCCGCGCAGCGCGGCCTCCACGCCGAGCACCCACGGGCCTGCAAGGTTAGCCATAGAGCGTCATGCATGAGGTTGAAATGCTGCGTTAATGGTTCGCGGCTTTTCCCGATCTCTTTCTCAACCAGGAAAACATGATATCCCCTCGGCAAGTCACGATTTGGATTTGCAGTAATGGTCAACGGCAGACCTGCTGCCAACGACAATTCCCAAATTGATCACAGACTTGGGCTTGCCGACATGAAGATGTGCCGAGCGGCGGCAAAGTCGGGGGATTTAAAGGTGCGATTGACGTGCCGTGAGTGGACATATTGTTGGCGGGCAAATTGGGGGAAGGTCAATGGCGCTGCTGCAAAGTGGCTGCATCTGCCCATTCACGCACTGACATGTGCAGTCGGGCCATGCTTTCCCTGAAAGCAGGAGGAAGGCAATAGCGGTTACACTGACAAGCCTCATGCGGCTCTTCGCACCTCGTCGGCGAGCGCGCGGTAGGACAAGGCTTCGGCCAGATGCACGCGCGCGACCTTGTCGGCGCCGTCGAGGTCGGCGAGGGTGCGAGCGACGCGCAGCACGCGGTGATAGCCGCGCGCCGAGAGCCGCATGGCGTCGGCGGCGTCGCGCAATAGCGCAAGCCCGGCGGCGTCGGGCCGTGCCACGTCCTCGAGCAGCGGGCCGTGCGCGGCGGCGTTGCTGCGCAGCTGAGGCAGGCCGACGGCGGCGTAGCGCTTGACCTGTTGGGCGCGGGCGCGCGCGACGCGCTCGGCGACCTCGCGGCTGCCTTCGGTCGGCGGCGGCAGGATCAGATCGGCGGCGGTCACCGCCGGCACCTCGATGGTGAGGTCGATGCGGTCGAGGAGCGGACCGGAGAGGCGCGCCTGATAGTCGGCGGCGCAGCGCGCGTTGGGCCCGCGCCGGCAGGCAAAGCCTGGCTCGCTGGCGCGCCCGCAGCGGCACGGATTCATGGCGGCGACCAGCATGAAGCGCGCGGGATAGGTGACGCGATGGTTGGCGCGCGCGATCGCGACCTCGCCGCTCTCCAGCGGCTGGCGCAGCGAGTCGAGCACCTGCGGCTGGAACTCGGGGAGCTCGTCGAGGAACAGCACGCCATGGTGCGCGAGCGAGACCTCGCCCGGCCGCGCGCGCAACCCGCCGCCGACCAGCGCCGGCATGCTGGCGGAATGGTGCGGGGCGCGGAACGGGCGGCGGTCGGTGAGCGCGCCGCCCTCGATCTCGCCCGCCACCGAGGCGATCATGGAGACTTCGAGCAGCTCCTCGGGCGCGAGCGGCGGCAGGATGGTGGGGAGCCGCGCCGCCAGCATGGACTTGCCGGCGCCGGGCGGGCCGACCATCAGCAGGTTGTGGCCGCCGGCGGCGGCGATCTCGAGCGCGCGCTTGGCGCTCTCCTGGCCCTTGATGTCCTTGAGGTCGATGAGCGCGCCGGCAGCCTCGCGGATCTTCGGCTGCGGGCGCGCCAGCACCTGGGTGCCGCGGAAATGATTGGCGAGCTGGATCAGCGAGCCGGCGGCGGTGATCGCCATGTCCGGGCTCGCCCAGGCAGCCTCGGCGCCGCAGGCGGCGGGACAGATCAGGCCTTCGCCGCGCGCATTAGCGCCGATCGCCGCCGGCAGCACGCCCGCGACCGCGGCGATCGAGCCGTCGAGCCCGAGCTCGCCCAGCACGGTGAAGCCCGCGAGCGCATCGGGGGGAATGGCGCCGATCGCCGCCATCAGGCCGAGCGCGATCGGCAGGTCGTAGTGGCTCCCTTCCTTGGGCAGGTCGGCGGGCGCGAGGTTGACGGTGATGCGGCGCGCCGGCAGCGCGAGCCCGGAGGCGACCAGCGCCGCGCGCACGCGCTCGCGTGCTTCCGACACCGCCTTGTCGGGCAGGCCGACGACGTTGAAGGCGGGCAGCCCGGGCGCGACCTGCACCTGGACGTCGACGGCGCGCGCCTCGATGCCCTCGAACGCCACCGTCGATACGCGCTGGACCATGGGGAGCCCCTGCTCGGCGGGCAACGGTAGCGGAAGGCGCCGGTACCATCAAGAACAATTAGAGAACAGAGAGGGCCTGGCGGCCGCCGCGGCCCGGCGGCTCCCGGTTTCGCGGGCGCAGGCTGAGCCCAGGTCGACGGTCGCGGCATTCCGCGGCGGTGGCGTCCAGCGGGAGATCGGTTAAACGATCGGGCGCGTGCGGGAATAGAGGCCGCTGCTCCGGTGAGGGAGGCGAGAATGGCGAGGCGTAGGCGCCACGATGGGTCGACGGCGGGGCAGCACGATGATCGCGGGCCAGACGCCGATCCGTCCGCGGTCACGCCCGGTTCGCCTGCCGCCAGCGCGACCACGCGGCGCAACCTGCTGCGCATGGGCGCCGGATTGGCGGCCGTCTCCGGCCTGTCGCGCGGCGTCGCTGCTCCCGCCGTCGCGCGCAATCCCATCACGCTGCCGAAGGCGTCGAACATCATCGTGATGATGACCGACCAGGAGCGCCACCACGTGCACTGGCCGCAGGGCTTCGCGGAGAAGCAGCTGCCTTCGCTGCACCGGCTCAAGCGCCACGGCCTCTATTTCCAGCGTGCCTATACGGCGGCGTGTCAGTGCTCGCCGTCGCGCGGGCTGATGCTTTCGGGCCGCTTTGCGCCGGTCAATCGCGTGACCCAGACGTTGTCGTGGCCGGGATTGCCGCACCAGGACCGCCAGCCGAACATCGGCTCGCTACTCAAGGACAAAGCCGGCTACGAGGTGGTGTGGAAAGGCAAGTGGCACCTGAGCTACGCCGCCAACGCGACGGCGGGGAACGGCGGCGAAGACTGGGGCCCGGCCGACATCGCGGCGATGGAGAGGAACTGGGGCTGGTCGGGCTGGAATCCCCCCGATGCGGGGAACGCGATCCAGGAGTGGGAAAGCACGCCGTTCGGCAAATTCGACGGACTGCGCACCCTCGGCGGCGGCTATCCCGACAACGACGGGCGCTTCGTCAGGGGCGCCGACCCTTCCGACCGCGGCCAGACCGCGGGCGTCGGCGGCGAGAGCGTGGTCGAGTTCCTAAAAGATCGCGCGCCCAAGCTCGACAAGCCGTTCTGCATGTTCGTATCGCTGGTCAACCCGCACGATATCGGCGTCTATCCCGGCTCCAGGATGAAGCCCGCCGCTTGGGTGCAGGCCGGCTACCGGCGCGAGCAGTTTGCGAATCTCGGCATCACCCTACCGAGCAACTACGCCGACGATCTTTCGACCAAACCTAAAATCCAAAAGCGCGCGCGCGACGCCTACAACAAGTTCGCGCCGCTCAACGGCGCCCGGGCGCGGGAGGACTATGTCAACTTCTACGCCTATCTCCACACCGTGGTGGACAAGCACATCATGACGGTGCTCGACACGCTTGAGGAGACCGGGCTCAGCAACGATACCATCATCCTGCGGCTCGCCGATCATGGCGAGGGCGGCCTCTCGCACGGCATGCGCGAGAAGGCCTATACCGCCTATGAGGAGATGATCCACATCCCGCTGATCGTGCACAATCCCAAGCTC
The DNA here is from genome assembly GCA_036555745.1 of Xanthobacteraceae bacterium. GTDB lineage: Bacteria > Pseudomonadota > Alphaproteobacteria > Rhizobiales > Xanthobacteraceae > VAZQ01. Next base: position 3,716 of record DATBKV010000044.1, read on the forward strand.
TATCCGGAGCCGCTCGAGACCAGCGCATTCTATGACCATCGCGATCTGTTGCCGACGATTCTCGAGCTCGCCGGCGTCTCCGATGCGGAATCCTACGGCATCGGCAGGAGCATCGTGCCCGTCATGCGCGATCCGTCGCAGGCGGTGCAGGACCACACGATCTTCTCCTTCGACGATCTGTTCTTCGTTCCGGCCAGCGCGCCGGGCGGCCATATCCGGGCGATCCGCGAGGGTGACTGGACCTACGCGGTTTATTTCGGGCTCGACGGGTCCGGGCTGGAATACGAGATGTACAACATCCGGAACGACCCCGGGCAGATGACGAATTTGCTGCATGGCAAGCTAGCGCGCGACGCTCGGCAAGAATGGGCGCGGCTGCACAAGCTATTGACGGATCGTCTGATCCTTTGCGCCAATCTGCCGGACGATTTCGGCTGGCCGCTGCAGCCGGCGCTGGCGTGACGCGAAGAGAGCGGATGACTTTTCTTCGAATCGTCATCTCACTCTAGCTATTGCTTGAGCATGATCTTCTCCGAAACCCGGTACCCACTTTTCGGGGGATCATGCTCAAAAGCGTGCGGCGCCGGCGATAACGGCCTGGTTTCTCTTCCGCGCTCGAAGCTCGGGCACGCGCTTGCGCAGATCAATATCCCGGCGCGGGTCCGCCCCACAGGAAGCCGTAGCCCTGGGTCTTGATGGTGAGCCGGGCGCGCACGAGGTCGCCTTTGGCGCTGAGCGCGAAGTCGCGCACGTTGAGCGGCGAGCAGGCGGGATTGACGCAGAACGCTCCCTGCGGGTCCACCTCGAAGTGCTGGTACTCGGCGCCCAGCACCACGTCGACCAGGGCGCCCTTGTGCACGAGATAATCGAAGCCGCCGCCGGCGTACCAGCCGTTGCTGTTGCGCGAGGCGCCGTTGCCGGCGGAGCCGGGTCCGTCGCAAAGATTGATGAGCGAGGAGCAATGCGCGTTCTTGAGGTTGGCGGAGGCCCAGCCGCCGGTCGCGAACACCATTACGCGGTCCCAGGCGTAGCCCAGCCGCGGCCCGGCCGTGAACAGGTTGGTGATCTTGTGCTCGCCGAACACGTTGGGCTCGAAGCCCTGCGACACCGGGAGCACCGGGCTCGTGCTGCGACACTCTCCGAAGCATCCGCTCAGCGCCGCCTCCGCGCCCAGGACCCAGGCGCCCCATTGCCACTGCGCGCCGGCGTGGAAGCCGTAAATGCCGTCGCTGCTGCTGGTGGTGACGTTGGGCGTGATCGCTCCGGGCGTGGTGAAATTGTGGGTGACATCGTACCAGGCGCCGCCGACGTTGAAGCCGGCATAGGCGCCGGACCAATCGTAATACGCGATCGGCGCTACCGGCGGCGCCTTGACCGGCATGTCCGCCGCCATGGCCGATCCCGCGACCATCGCCGCAAGGGTTGCGCCCGCGAGCAACAGAGCTTTCATCACCGTCCCCGATCCGGTTGTTGGCGCGCAACCTTACACGCTGTCGAGCCGCTTGCCTGTCGCACCGCGGCCACATCCCGGAGCAATCTGCAGCCGTCGCGCTCCTCCTTTGCCTCGGGGCTGCGGCCGCGTATGTGCTAGACCCTGCCAGCCTCGATCCTCGCACCGCGATCGGGGCGCCCATGAAGAGAGTCGGTCAGATAGAGAAGGTCGATCGCATGGAAATTGATCGCGGGCTGCCGCACGTGATTGGCGCGACCGTGTTGGGAGTCCTCTGCTTCGTCGGCTGCGCCGCGGAATTTGGCGTGCGCGCCGCTTTCGCGCAGCAGCCCGCGACGAGCCCGCAGATCTGGACCGTGCCCGAGATCGGCGCGCTGCCCGACGATGCCTATGGCCAGCTGGTGCGGCGCGGGCGCGATCTCGTCACCGCGACCTACGCCCATATCGGGCCGGAGGTCGCCGACCCCGCCAAGCGCTTCGCCGGCAACAATCTCGCCTGCGGCAATTGCCACCTCGAGGCCGGGACCAAGAAGTTTGGCATCGCGCTGTTCGGGCTCTACGGCAAGTTCCCGCACTACAGCGCGCGCGAAGGGGCGGACATCACCATCGCGCAGCGCCTCGACGCCTGCATGACGCGCAGCATGAACGGCCGTCCGCTGCCGGCGAATTCACCGGAGATGAACGCGCTCGTCGCCTACATCAAGTTTCTCTCCACCGGCGTGCCGCCGGGGCAAATCGTCCCGGGCCTCGGGGTCGGCACGATGGCGGAGCTGGACCGCGCCGCCGATCCTGCGCGCGGGCAAGCCGCCTACGCCATCACCTGCGCTGTCTGCCACGGTCCGAACGGCGCCGGCCTGCGCCGCAGCCTGCCCAGCACCGATCTCGGCTACGTGGTGCCGCCGCTTTGGGGCAGCGACAGCTTCAACGACGGCGCCGGCATGGCGCGGCTGATCACCGCCGCGAACTTCCTGCACTTCAACATGCCGCACGGCGCCGACTATCTGAACCCGCAGCTTTCCGTCGAGCAGGCCTGGGACATCGCCGCCTACATGATCTCGCAGCCGCGGCCGAAGAAAGCCGGCCTCGACAAGGACTTTCCCGACTTGCTGGAAAAGCCGGTCGACACGCCCTATGGCCCCTATGCCGACGGCTTCAGCGAGCAGCAGCACAAATACGGGCCGTTCGCGCCGATCCGCGCCGCGATCGCGCGGCTCAAGGCGGAAAAGGCCGCGGGCGCACCGGCATCGGCGCCGCGCTGAGGCAAGGCTTCGGGCCTCACGCGGGAGGGCGCAGGCCGCTCGGCTTGCCGGGCCGAGCCGCAGGACGGAGGAGATAATGTCAGCCGCTCGCGTTCCAGCCGCCGGCGCCGGCGGCGCCGATGTCTGGCCGAGCCTCAAATTCGAGGAATGGCAGGACACCTGCGCGACCTTGCAGCTGTGGACCCAGGTGGTCGGCAAGGTCCGCCTCGCGCTCGCGCCGATGGTGAACCACTGGTGGCAAGTGACGCTCTACGTCACCGCCAGCGGGCTCACCACCTCGGCCATGCCGTACCAGGATCGGTTCCTGCAGATCGATTTCGACTTCCTCGCGCATCGCTTGACCTTGCGCACGAGCGACGGACGCAGCGAATCCTTCGAGCTCGCGCCGCGCTCGGTTGCCGATTTCCATGCCGAGATCATGGCGCGGCTGCGCGCGCTCGACGTCGACGTCCACATCTGGACCATGCCGTCCGAGATCGAGAATGCGATCCCGTTCGAGCGCGACCGCGAGCACGCCGCCTACGACCGCGACGCCGCGCAGCGGTTCTGGCGCCAGCTCGCGCAGGCCGATCGCGTCATGAAGATTTTTCGCGGCCGCTTCCTCGGGAAGTGCAGCCCCGTGCATTTCTTCTGGGGCAGCTTCGACCTCGCGGTCAGCCGTTTCTCCGGCCGCACCGCGCCGCCGCTGACCAGCCACAGCCCCAACCTCGGCGACTGGGTGATGCGCGAAGCCTATTCGCACGAGGTCAGCAGCTGCGGCTTCTGGCCCGGCAACGGCGGGCTCGGCTATCCCGCGTTCTATGCTTACGCCTATCCCGAGCCGGTCGGCTTCGGCGAGGCGACGGTCCCTCGGCCGGCCGCCTACAACAAGGATGTCGGGCAGTTCATCCTGCCCTACGAGGCCGTGCGGACGGCGGCCGCGCCCGACGAGCTGCTGCTCGACTTCCTGCAGCGCAGCTACGAGGCCTGCGCCGACAATGCAAGCTGGGACCGGCGCGCGCTGGAACGCTAAAGCGCATCCCGATTAGACCACATCGGGATGCGCTCTAGATTCTTTGATTTGGCGCATGTCCTCATCGGAAAACCGGTTCCCACTTTTCCGGGACATGCGCCAGGACCCCGTGAAGTAGCCGCCGCTCACCGCCGCTTGGCCTCGATCCTGTCCCAGATCAGGGCCGCGGCGTCGGGGCCGCCGAAATTCTTCACCGCGCGGATGCCGGTGGGCGAGGTGACGTTGATCTCGGTGAGAAAGCCGTCGATCACGTCGATGCCGACGAACAGCAGCCCGCGGTCGCGCAGCGACGGCCCGATCGCCGAGCAGATCTCGCGCTCGCGCGCGGACAGCTCGGTCTCCTTCGGCGTGCCGCCGCGCACCATGTTGGAGCGCAAGTCGTCCGGCGCGGGCACGCGGTTGACCGCGCCCGCGAATTCGCCGTCGACCAGGATGATGCGCTTGTCGCCGGCCTTCACCGCCGGCAGAAATTTCTGCACCACCCAGGCCTCGCGGAAGGTCGCGGCGAACAGGTCATAGAGCGAGCCGAAGTTGATGTCCTCGCGCGCCAGCCGGAACACCGCCTCGCCGCCCTTGCCGTAGAGCGGCTTCATCACGATGTCGCCGTGCTCGGCGCGGAACGCCTTGATCTCGGCGAGCTCGCGCGTGATCAGCGTGGGCGGCATCAGCTCCGGGAATTCCATCACGAACATTTTTTCCGGGGCGTTGCGCACCGCGGCGGGATCGTTCACCACCAGCGTCCTGGGATGGATGCGCTCGAGCAGATGGGTGGTGGTGATGTAAGCGAGGTCGAACGGCGGGTCCTGGCGCAGCAGCACGACGTCGAACTCGGTAAGCTCGACGCGCCGCGGCTCGCCCAGGGTGAAATGATCGCCCTCGCGGTCGCGCACCTTGAGCGGCCGCACCGTCGCGAACACCCGCGCGCCCTGCAACGCGAGCTTGTCCGGCGTGTAGTAGGAGATGGCGTGGCCGCGTTGCTGCGCTTCCAACAGCAGCGCGAAGGTGGAATCGCCGCGGATGTTGATGCGCTCGATCGGGTCCATCTGCACGGCGACGGTGAGGCTCATCGAATTTTCCTTGGGAGGCGGCCGCGTCAACCGCTAGTGTCCCACTTCCGAAGTTCGCATCATTGTGCGGCACGCTCGGTTGCGAACTTCGGAATCGAGGGACACCAGCTACTTATTGATCGAGTGTGGCATTGGTTCAGAAGTCCGCATTTCGGACTCGCCGCGAGAATGATGCGGACTTCTGATCCGCCACACTAGCATCGAACGCGCCGGTGATATGGCGCGGAATGCGTCCCGGCGCCACCAGCATGGCGTCGAAGCGGATGTCGCGGATGCGCTCGTCCGGGTACCGCGCCAGCCAGGCCTCGGCGGCGGCGACGATGCGCGCGCGCTGGCGCTCGGTCACCGACCAGGCGGCGTCGTCGAGCGTCGCGCGTGCCTTGACCTCGACGAACAGGAGGAGCGCGCGGCGGCGGGCGATAATGTCGATCTCGCCCACCCCGCAGCGCCAGCGCCGCGCCAGGATGCGGAAGCCCTTGGCGATGAGGAACGCCGCCGCCCGGCTTTCGGCGGAAATCCCGGTGCGGAAGGCGATCTGCCGCTCCGGGCTCGGCGCCTCTGGCGCACCGGCGCGCGGCCGCTCATCGCTCATGGTCGCGCTCCTTGGCGAGCACCAGCGCGCGCTGGTAGATCTCGCGCCGCGGCCGGCCGGTGACGGCCGCGACCTCGGCGACCGCCGCCTTCACCGATAGCCGCGCGAGCGCATCGCGGATGAGCGCATCAAGATCGACCGCCGCGACCTCGCTGTCCTCCGGCGGTGGCGCGATCACGATCGCGATCTCGCCGCGCGGCTCAGCCGCGCCGGCCGCCTCCTGCGCGAGCGTCGGAAGCTCGCCGTGGCGCACCTCCTCGTAAAGCTTGGTGAGCTCGCGGCAGATCGCGGCGTCGCGTGCGCCGAGGCCGGCGGCGAGGTCGGCGAGCGCGACCGCCAGGCGCGGACCGGTCTCGAACAGGATCAGCGTTGCCGGCACGCGCGCGAGCTCGGCGATGCGCGCGCGCCGCTGCCCCTCCTTCACCGGCAGAAATCCCTCGAAGAAGAAGCGGTCGGTCGGCAATGCGCTCACCGTCAATGCCGCCAGCACGGCCGAGGCGCCCGGCAACGCGGTCACGCGCGCGCCCATCGCGCCCGCGGCGCGCACGAGCTTGTAGCCGGGATCGGACACGAGCGGGGTGCCGGCATCGCTGACCAGCGCGATCGCCGCGCCGTCGGCGAGGCGGGCCAGCAGCTTGGGCCGGGCGCTGGCGGCGTTGTGCTCGTGATAGGGCGTGAGCGCCGTCACGATGCCGTAGTGGTCGAGAAGCTTGCGAGTGACGCGCGTGTCCTCGCACGCGATCAGGTCGGCCGCCGCCAGCACTTCGAGCGCGCGCACCGTGATGTCGCGCAGATTGCCGATCGGGGTCGCGACCAGATGCAGGCCGGGCGCGAGCGGCGGCGCCGCAACGCTCTGGCCATGCAGCAGGTAGCGCCGCGGCGGTTGCGCGCGCGGTGCACGGGCGGCGGCGGTCGCGGATGCGCTCGTGCTCATGGCGCGCCTAGCGCATGTCCCGGAAAAGCGGGAACCGGTTTTCCGATAAGGACATGCGCAAACCAAAGAATCCAGAGCATCGCGATTCCAGCCGATCCGGATGCGCTCTAATGTAGCGGCGCGGCCGCGGCCCGTCATCGGCGGCGCGAGAAATCATCTTCCTTTTCATTTGGTTAACCATTCCCAGACAAAATGCCCGATTGCCGGCATGGATTGGCAGCGGCATGATCCCTGGCCGTCGCGGAGACCGGCCCACATGTTCGAAGCTTTGCAGGCCTGCTGCCTGCGGCGTGCGCGCACTTTTCACCCCGCCTGGGCCGCGCTCGCGCTCGTCCTGCTGCTCTCCGCCTGCTCGGGAATGGGCGAACTCGGCTCGGGGCCAACCGCGAGCGCGCCTGCGCCATCCGCCAGCAATATCGGCGAAGGCAAGGTCAAGGCCGGCCTCATTCTGCCGCTGTCCGGCAGCGGCAATGCGGCGGTGGCGGCGCAGTCGATGCGCAACGCCGCCGAGATGGCGCTCGCCGAATTCAACAACCCGGACATCCAGCTCCTGGTGAAGGACGACGCCGGCAGCGCGCCCGGCGCGCAACAGGCGGCGCAGCAGGCGCTCGACGAAGGCGCCGAGATCATCCTGGGACCATTGTTCGCCCTCACGGTCGGTCCGGTGGCAGCGGCGGCGCGCCCGCGCGGCGTTCCCGTGATCGCGTTCTCGACCGATACCAACGTCGCCGCGCGCGGCGTCTATCTCTTGAGCTTCCTGCCGGAGGCGGACGTCGACCGCATCACCGGCTACGCCGCCAGCCAGGGCCGGCGCGCGTTCGCCGCGCTCATCCCGGACAACGCCTATGGCAACGTGGCCGAGGCGGCGTTCAAGCAGGCGGTGGCCAAGCGCGGCGGCCGCGTGATCGCGCTCGAACGCTACCCGCTCGATCGCGGCCAGCTCGTGGGCCCGGCGCGCAGCGTCGCGCAGGCGGCGGCGACCCGCGCCGACGCCATGTTCCTGCCGGGCGGCGCCGACACGGTGCCGAATGTGGTGCAGGCGCTGATCGCCAACGGCGTCGACACCAAGCGGGTGCAGCTCCTCGGCACCGGCTTGTGGGAGGACGCGCAGATCTTCTCCAACCCGCAGTTCGACGGCGCCTGGTACGCCGGACCCGATTCGAACGGATTCCGCAATTTCTCCGGCCGCTATCGCAGCCGGTTCGGCCAGGACCCCGTGCGCACCGCCTCGCTGGCCTACGACGCCGTCGCGCTGGTGGCGGCGCTGGCCAAGACCCAGGGCAAGCGCCGCTTCTCGGAGGAGGTGCTGACCAACGCCTCCGGCTTCACCGGAATCGACGGGCTGTTCCGCTTCCGCCCGGACGGCACCAATCAACGCGGCCTGGCGGTGCTGCGGGTATCGCCGACCGGGGGCCAGATCATCAGCCCGCCGCCCAAGGATTTCAGCGGCTCGGGCACCTGATCGGCATCGGGCTTCGCTGATCTTGCCGCCGTCGGCATCGCCGCAGGCGCGCGGCGCGCGGTCGCACGCATCGGCTCACGCCGCGAGGTCGGCGACGACCGCGTCGAGCAGGGGAAAGCCCGCCGGCGTCACGCGCAACATGCCGCTCGCCGTCGTCTCGATCGCGCCCTGCTCGCGCAAGCGGGCGATGCGCCGGGCATCGAGCGGCCGTCCCGCAAGCCCGGCATAGCGCCTGGGATCGATGCCCTCGGCGAGCCGCAGGCCCATGAGCAGAAACTCGTCCGCCATCTGCTCGCGCGTGAGCGCCTCGTCCAAGACCACGCCGTGCCCGAGCGATTCCACCCGCATGAGCCAGCTCTCCGGCCGCTTCTCGGTCGCGGTGGCGTGGCGCTCGCCCGCGATCTCGAGCCGGCCGTGGGCGCCGGGGCCGATGCCGGCGTATTCGTGCCCGCGCCAATAGATCAGGTTGTGGCGGCACTCGCCGCCCGACCGAGCGTGATTGGAGATCTCGTAGGCGGCAAGGCCGGCGCCGGCGCAGACCGCCTGGGTGGTGTCATAGAGCGTCCGCGCGGCCTCCTCGTCCGGCACCACGAGCTTGCCCGCCGCGTGCAGCGCCGCAAACGGCGTGTCCGGCTCGATGGTTAGTTGATAGAGCGAGAGGTGCTCGCCCGCTTCGGCGATGGCGCGCGCAAGCTCGGCCGACCAGGCCCGCGGCGTCTGGCCCGGACGCGCGTAGATCAGATCGAACGAGTAGCGCGCGAAAGTCGCCCGCGCGACCGCGACCGCGGCGAGCGCCTCGTCCGCCGAATGCAGCCGGCCGAGCTCCTTGAGCGCGGCATCGTCGAGCGCCTGCACCCCGAGCGAGACGCGATTGACGCCGGCGGCACGGTAGCCGCGGAAGCGTTCCGCCTCGACACTCGTCGGGTTGGCCTCGAGCGTGACCTCGACGTCGGCGGCCACCGACCAGTGCCGCGCTACCGCGTCGAGAATTGCGCCGACGGTTGCGGGCTGCAGCAGCGAAGGCGTACCGCCGCCGAAGAAGATGCTCCCCACCGTTCGCCCCGGCACGCGCGCGGCGGTGGCGGCGATTTCCGCGGCGAGCGCGCGCGCGAAGCGGGCCTCGTCGACGGCGGCGTGACGCACATGACTGTTGAAGTCGCAATACGGGCACTTCGAGAGGCAGAACGGCCAGTGCACGTAGACGCCGAAGCCGCCCGCGGCGTTACCGTCAGCGCGCGTCAAGGCAGGCCTCGGCAAGCTTGCGGAAGGCGCGCGCGCGGTGCGAGAGGCCCGCGCCTTGCGGCGGCAGTCCGTGCTTCTCCTCGCTCGCCATCTCGCCGAAGGTGCGGGCGTGGCCCTCGGGCACAAACATCGGGTCGTAGCCGAAGCCCCGGTCGCCGCGCGGCGGCCACACCAGCGTGCCGTCGACCTTGCCCTCGAATTCCTCGACGTGTCCGTCAGGCCAAGCGACGCAGAGCGCGCAGACGAAACGCGCCCGCCGCGCGCTCGCGCCATGCGCGCCGGCGGCGCGCAGCTTGTCCTCCACCGCCTGCATGGCGCGCCCGAAGTCCTTGTCGGGGCCGGCCCAGCGCGCCGAATAGATGCCGGGCTCGCCCGCGAGCGCATCGACGGCGAGGCCGGAATCGTCGGCAAAGGCCGGCAGGGCCGCGGCTGCCGCCGCGGCGCATGCCTTGATGCGGGCGTTCTGCGCGAAGCTCGTCCCGCTCTCCTCGGGCTCGCGCAAGCCGAGCTCGGCCGCCGATACCGCCGCGACGCCGAACGGCATGAGCAGCTCGCGCAGCTCGGCGAGCTTGCCCGGATTGTGGGTCGCGATCACCAGCCGTCCCTCGATGCGCCGGTGGGCGGCGCGCAAGCCAGGCAAGATCGGGGGCGCGGCGCTCACATCACCGCCATTTTCTGCAGGTCGACGAGCTTCGTCACGCCCCGCTTCGCGAGCGCCAGCAGCGCGAGGAACTGCTCCTCGGTGAACGGGATCTTTTCCGCCGTACCCTGCACCTCGACGATGCGTCCGGCGCCGGTCATCACGAAATTGGCGTCGGTATCGGCCTCCGAATCCTCGCTGTAGTCGAGATCGAGCACCGGCGTGCCGGCGCAGATGCCGCAGGACACGGCGGCGACGTGGTCGTGCAGCGGCTCGGCCTTGACCATGTCGCGCGTCTTCATCCAGGTGATGCAGTCGTGCAGCGCCACCCACGCGCCGGTGATGGCGGCGGTGCGGGTGCCGCCGTCGGCCTGGATCACATCGCAATCGACCGTGATCTGGCGCTCGCCGAGCGCGGGCAGATCGAGCACCGCGCGCAGGCTGCGCCCGATCAGGCGCTGGATCTCGATGGTGCGGCCGCTCTGCTTGCCGGCCGACGCCTCGCGGCGCGTGCGCTCCGAGGTGGCGCGCGGCAGCATGCCGTATTCGGCCGTGACCCAGCCGCGCGCCTGGCCCTTGAGCCAGGGCGGCAGCCGGTCCTCGAGCGTGGCCGTCACCAGCACGTGGGTGTCGCCGAACTTAACGAAGCAGGAGCCCTCGGCGTATTTCACCACGCCGCGCTCGAGCGAGACAGCGCGCAGCTCGTCGGGCTGTCGGCGGCTCGGCCGCATGCTCGCATCTCCCTGCTCGGGTCGCCTTTGGGGCAAGCTTTTAGGAGCGGCCGGCGGGGGCGACAAGGGGCGGCCGCAGCGGTTCCTGATCCGGCGCGCAACGCCGCCGCGTCAGAACCCGATCAGGTCGAACTTGGTCAGCGTCACCTGCGGGCTGATGCGCGCGGCGGTCGCGAGATGCCAGGCGGTGTAGAGCTCCGGGAACACCTCGTCGGCGGACATCCCGTCGACGGGCACGATCACCTTGAATCCCCGCAGCGCAGCCGCGCCGGCGGTATGCAGCACCGAGGTCTGCGCCTGCGTGCCCATCGCCACCACGGTCTTGATGCCTTTGTCCTTGAGCATCTTCTCGAGTTCGCTGCCGATGAACTTGTCGGGGCCGAGCGGCGGCAGCACGATCTCGCCGGCTGCGGGCGTGAGCTCCTTGAGAATGTCGGTCGGGACCGAGCCCGGCACGGCGACGCTGTAGACGATGAAGGCGCCCTTGGCGCGCGCCTGCGTGACCAGCCGCAGCACCTTGGGAACCGAGCGGGCGCAGCGCGGGCGGCGCTGCTCGGTACAGGTCTGGTTGGTGAAATCCATCACCAGCAGCGCGGTCTCGGGGGCGACGATGGTCGCGGGTTTGAGCGCGGGCGGCGGCGGAAACTTGGCGCTCGCCCATTCCTCGATCACGGTCTGCGCGTAGGCGCTTGCGCCGGTGGCGGCGATGAGGGCACCGGCCGCGCCGGCGCCGATCAGGAATCTCCGCAGCTTCAGCATCAGTAGCTCCTCCCGTCGACGACTTCGGTGATGGGTCGCAGGCTAGCAGCAGCACGCGCGCCGGCAAAGCCGGGAAGCCTTGCGCTCCGCCGCCGGAAGGGACAATGCTGTTGCGTTTTTAGCGGAGGGATCATTGTCCCAGGATGTCCCGATCGGTGCGGCGCAGGTGAGCCTCGCTCAGCTCAACGAACGCTCGCGCGATATTTTCCGCCAGATCGTGGAAAGCTATCTTGCCACCGGCGAGCCGGTCGGCTCGCGCAACATCTCGCGCCTGATCGCCACACCGCTCTCGCCGGCCTCCGTGCGCAACGTGATGTCGGATCTCGAGCAGCTGGGCCTCATCTATGCGCCGCATACCTCGGCCGGCCGGCTGCCGACCGAAGTGGGCCTGCGCTTCTTCGTCGACGCGTTGATGGAGATCGGCGACCTCACCGAGTCCGACCGGCGCGAGATGGCCGCCAAGGTTGCCGCGGCCGGCAAGTCCATCGAGGCGGTGCTGAACGAAGCCTCCGGCATGCTGTCCGGCCTCACGCGCGCCGCCGGCGTGGTGCTGGCGGCCAAGTCGAACGTGCGGCTGAAGCACATCGAGTTCGTGCGGCTCGAGCCCGAGAGCGCGCTGGTCGTGCTGGTCGGAGAGGACGGCCAGGTCGAGAACCGCATCATCAGCGTGCCGGCGGGGCTGCCGGTGTCGTCGCTGACCGAGGCGGCGAACTTCCTCAACGCGCACGTGCGCGGCCGCACGCTGGCCGAGGCCAAGGTCGAGCTCGAGAAGGCGCTCACCGCCGGCAAGGCGGAACTCGACCAGCTCACGCAGAAGATCGTCGCCGCCGGGCTCGCCAGCTGGTCGGGCGGGGAGAGCGACGAGCGCAGGTTGATCGTACGCGGCGCGGCCCATCTGCTCGACGATCTCAAGGCGGTCGAGGACCTCGAGCGGGTGCGGCTCTTGTTCGACGACCTCGAGACCAAGCGGGGGGTGGTGGACCTGCTCGGCCGCGCCGAGCGCGCCGACGGTGCCCGCATCTTCATCGGCTCGGAGAACAAGCTGTTCTCGCTCTCGGGCTCCTCCACCATCGTGGCGCCGTATCGCGACGGGAGTGGGCGCATCCTCGGCGTGATCGGCGTGATCGGGCCGACGCGGCTCAACTACGCGCGCGTGATCCCGATGGTGGATTACACGGCCAAGGTGGTGAGCAAAATCATGGGCGGCTGACGTCGCTCGCATCGGCCGTCGAGGAACGCCTTCCGGCTTGATTTTTGGGGTCTCAGCCCTGATATCGGAGGGCGAGCCGGATGGCAGCTGGGAACACCGCATGATCGATTCGACTTTCCGCTCGTCCCGAGATGCTGCGAGCGCGCCGGAAGGCGCGGAGGATGCCGCGCGGGCGCCGGAAGCGGAAGCCGCGGATGCGGCGGCCCTCGCGCGCGAAGCCGCCGAGTACAAGGACAGGCTCCTGCGCACGCTTGCGGACATGGAGAATCTGCGCCGGCGGACCGAGCGCGAGATCGCCGACACTCGCCTCTACGGGATCTCGAATTTCGCGCGCGACATCCTGGCGGTCGCCGACAACATGGAGCGTGCGCTCGGCGCGCTCGACGCAGACCTGCGCGAGAAGGCGGACGCCGGCACCAAGGCGCTGCTCGACGGCGTCGAATTGACCGAGCGCGAGCTCATGAAGGTGCTGGAGAAGCACGGCGTGCGGAAGTTCGATCCGCTGGGCGAGAAATTCGATCCCAACCTGCACCAAGCGATGTTCGAGCTGCCCGATCCGTCGGTGCCGGCCGGCACCGTCGCGCAGGTGGTGCAGCCCGGCTACATGATCGGCGAGCGCGTGCTGCGGCCGGCCCTGGTGGCCGTCGCCAAGGGCGGGCCGAAGCTCGCGGCGGAGCCGCCGGCCAACGACAATTCCGGCTCCCCGGCGCAAACTTGATCCGCAGCAGCGAGCGGTTCCTGACCACGCACACCGGCAGCCTGCCGCGGCCGGACGATCTGATCCGGATGATGTACGCCAAGGAGGAGGCCGTGCCGGTGGAGCGCGCGGCGCTCGATGCGCGCGTGCGCAACGCGGTGGCCGAGGTCGTCCGGCGCCAGGCCGAGGCCGGTGTCGATATCGTCAACGACGGCGAGATGTCGAAGCCGAGCTACGCCACCTACGTCAAGGACCGGCTTGCCGGCTTCGGGGGCAGCGGCAATACCTTCGTCTACCAGGATCTCGCCGATTTCCCCAACCTGGCCAAGCGTGTGTTCGGCGATCCCGGGCGCTCCCGCCGCAAGACCCCGGCGTGCAACGCTCCCGTCGCCGTCCGCGACGCCGATGCGGCCAAGGCCGACGTCGACAATCTCAAATCCGCTCTCGCCGCGGTCGGCGGTCGCGCCGGCTTCATGAGCGCGGCCTCTCCCGGCGTGGTCTCGCTGTTCTTTCGCAACGATTACTATCCGAGCCACGAGGCCTATCTGTTCGCCATCGCGGACGCGATGCGCAACGAATACGAGGCCGTCGCCAAAGCCGGCATCGTGCTGCAGATCGACTGTCCGGATCTCGCGATGGGCCGCCACATCCAATACGCGCACCTGAGCCTTGCGGAATTCCGCAAGCGCGCCGGGATGCACGTCGAGGCGCTTAATCACGCGCTTGCTGCCATCGCGCCGGAACAGCTGCGCATGCATCTATGCTGGGGCAACTACGAGGGGCCGCATCATTGCGACGTGCCGCTCGCCGACATCATCGACATCGTGTTCGCCGCACGGCCGAGCGCGATCTCGTTCGAGGCCGCCAATCCGCGTCACGCCCACGAATGGACCTTGTTCGAGCGCGTCAAGCTGCCCGCCGGCAAGGTGCTCATTCCCGGCGTGATCGAATCCAAGTCCAACTTCATCGAGCATCCCGAGCTGATCGCGCAACGCATCGGCCGCTACGCGCGCCTGGTCGGCCGCGAGAACGTGATCGCCGGAAGCGATTGCGGCTACGGCACCTGGGTGGGACAAGCCGCGGTCGATCCCGACGTGGTGTGGGCGAAGTTTGCGGCTTTGGCGGAAGGCGCGCGCCTCGCCTCGCGCCAGTACTGGCCCTGATGCCGGGCTGCGCGGCTCGTCCCCGCCGGGGGTGCTTGCGCTATTTCGGCTCGATCCCGTCGCGCACCGAGCGAAAGCGGGGATACGCGCTTTTCCAGGCGTCGGTGCGCGCGATCCCGATCATTTGCACGTAGGCGCCGCCGCCGAAGCGCAGCCACTGCGCCACGGTCAGGGCAAAGGCGCCGCTCGCATCCCGTGCCTCGGCGAGAATCTGATGGCCCTGCTGACCCCCCATCCGCAGCGGCTCCGAGCTCATCACGCGAACGTCGCGCAGATTGGGGATCGTGCCGAAAAGGTCGCGCGCGAACGTGTCGCGGTCGGAGGGCTGCGACGGTCCGCCGGGCGCAATCGCCACCAGGAAGTGCGGCTCCAAGGTGAGCTCCGGAGGTCCAGCGGACTCGGCGGGCGCATCGCTCAGCATGACGGCGCGGCCGGGGAGGATGCCGGCAACCCGAAATCCTGCGAGCTCATCGACCTTGAACGGCAGCAGGCCAAGCTGCTCCTCGACCGGAACGCTGTCGCGGATTGCCAGGCTTGCGAGCGAGGCGCGGATCGCCGCATCAGGATAGAACTCCCGAGCCGTGTCCGGCACTTGCACGCTGACGAGCGCGGTCAGCGCGGACGAGGACGCCACCATCAGCCACTTGCGGACCTGGGTGTTCTCGACCTCCTGGTGACCGATGACCACGAACGCCTTGCCCGTCGCCACCGGCACCGGCTCGCGCGATTCGAACGTCACGCCCTGCCGCTTGAGCGCGGCGGCATCGATGGTCCGGTCGAGCTCGGCGTAGGCCTTGGCCGGAAGGGCGACCAGGATCACGGCGACCTTGTGGTCCGGATCCTCATACCCGAAGAAGCTCTTGCTGGTTGCCAAGCCGGCCGGCGGTGCGAGCCCGATACGGGAGCCCGGGGGATAGATCGGGTCGGCGGCGCGCGCCGCCGACAGCGCGAGGGCGAGCGCGAGCAGGCTCAGGAGCGGTCGGATCGATGCCATGGCGATAGGATCATACTGCCATCGAGCGGCCGAAAATACGGCGGAGGCGGCACACCGCGCGCTTTCCAAAGCCGGGATCGGGCCTGGTTCGGCAGCCGGTCGGGGGCCACCGGAACTCCCCGGCCGTGGATCGGCCCAAATCAGGACGCGCTCGCGGCCGCTGATGACTGAGCACTGCCCTCCGGCACGCTCACCCGCCGGAGCGTGAGGTTGATGCGCCCGCCTTCCGGCAGCAGGGTCGAGGTGCCCGCAATAATGCGGTCGACGCCGTGAAAGGCGAGCCTCGCCTCACCCCCGAGCACGAGGGCGTCGCCGGACGCCAAGCGGATGGTGCGGGTGGGATCGCTGCGCTTGGTTCCGCCGATGCGAAACACGCAGCTATCCCCGAGTGAGAGCGAGACCACCGGGGCGGCGAAATCGCGCTCGTCGCGGTCCTGGTGCAATCCCATCCTCGCCATGGGGCCATAGTAGTTGATGAGGCAGCTTTCCGGCGGGTGCGGGTAGCCCGCGAGCGCCTGCCAGGCGTCGAGCACGAGCGCCGGCATCTGTGGCCACGGCCGGCCGGTGTGCGGGTGAAGGGGCTGATAGCGATAGCCCGCCTTGTCGGTGACCCAGCCGAGCGGTCCGCAATTGGTCATGCGCACGGACAGCGGCTTTCCGCTTTTGGGCATGCGCGGCACATAGGCCGGGGCGGCTGCGAGCACGTCGCGCAAGGCGGCGAGCAAGGCCTCCTGGGCGGGGCGTTCGAGATAGCCCGGCACGAGACGAAAGCCGGACGGCGCGCGCGGTGTGCTCATGTCCTCATCTTCCCCAGCGCGGGGCGCCGGTCAAAGGCGCGAAGGGCCCGCGCCGCGAGGCGCAGAGGCGCGTGAATCCGTGATCAGATGGCTTGCAGCACAAAGGGCCCCTCCTATATGAGCCGGGAGGCCGCCCGGGGGCGGCATCGACGTGTATTTAGGGGGTCGGAAAGGGGGCCGCAGGTCTTGCGGGTTCTCCGTTCGGGCGCCGACCAGGGCCCGGTCGACCTGCTGCAGAAGAGAGGAAGCGAAACATGGGCAAGGTCATCGGTATCGACCTCGGCACCACTAATTCGTGCGTCGCCGTCATGGAAGGCAAGACGCCGAAGGTCATCGAGAATGCGGAGGGCATGCGCACCACGCCCTCGATCGTGGCCTTCACCGATGATGGCGAGCGGCTGGTCGGCCAGCCGGCCAAACGCCAAGCCGTCACCAATCCCGAGCGCACCATCTTCGCGGTCAAGCGGCTGATCGGCCGCCGCTACGACGATCCGATGGTGGAGAAGGACAAAAAGCTCGTCCCCTACAAGATCGTGCGCGCCTCCAATGGCGACGCCTGGGTCGAGATCGAAGGCAAGGCCTATTCGCCGTCGCAGATTTCCGCCTTCGTCCTGCAGAAGATGAAAGAGACCGCCGAGGCCTATCTCGGCCAGAAGGTCGAGCAGGCCGTCATCACCGTGCCGGCCTATTTCAACGATGCCCAGCGCCAGGCCACCAAGGACGCCGGCAAAATCGCCGGCCTCGAGGTGCTGCGCATCATCAACGAGCCGACCGCGGCCGCGCTCGCCTACGGGCTCGACAAGCAGAAGACCGGCACCATCGCGGTGTACGACCTCGGTGGCGGCACCTTTGACATCTCGATCCTCGAGATCGGCGACGGCGTGTTCGAGGTCAAGTCGACCAACGGCGATACATTCCTCGGCGGCGAGGACTTCGACATGCGCCTGGTCAACTATCTGGCCGACGAATTCCAGAAGGAGCAGGGCATCGACCTGCGCCGCGACAAGCTCGCGCTGCAGCGGCTCAAGGAATCGGCGGAGAAGGCCAAGATCGAGCTCTCCTCCACCACCCAGACCGAGATCAACCTGCCCTTCATCACTGCCGATGCATCCGGTCCCAAGCATCTGACCATGAAGCTGACCCGCGCCAAGTTCGAGGCGCTGGTCGATGATCTCATCCAGAAGACCGTTGAGCCGTGCCGCATCGCGCTCAAAGATGCGGGCCTCTCCGCCGCCGAGATCAACGAGGTGGTGCTGGTCGGCGGCATGACCCGGATGCCCAAGGTGCAGGAGGTGGTCAAGCAGCTGTTCGGCAAGGAGCCGCACAAGGGCGTCAATCCGGACGAGGTTGTCGCGGTCGGCGCCGCGATCCAGGCCGGCGTGCTGCAGGGCGACGTCAAGGACGTGCTGCTGCTCGACGTGACGCCGCTCTCGCTCGGCATCGAGACGCTCGGTGGCGTGTTCACGCGGCTGATCGACCGCAACACCACGATCCCGACCAAGAAGTCCCAGGTGTTCTCGACTGCCGAGGACAACCAGACTGCGGTGACGATCCGCGTGTTCCAGGGCGAGCGCGAGATGGCGGCCGACAACAAGCTGCTCGGCCAGTTCGATCTCGTCGGCATCCCGCCGGCGCCGCGCGGCATGCCGCAGATCGAGGTGACGTTCGACATCGACGCCAACGGCATCGTGAACGTTTCCGCCAAGGACAAGGGCACCGGCAAGGAGCAGCAGATCCGCATCCAG
>DATBKV010000045.1:0-8970 GCA_036555745.1 Xanthobacteraceae bacterium
GGGAGAGGGGATTATGGCCGGCACCAGCCAGGGGCGAGTGATAGGCGTGGCCTTGCTGAGCCTCGCCGCGCTGGCGGGAGTAGCCGCCGCGGACCCCATCCCCCTGCCGACGCCCGCCCCCCTTCCCAAGGAGCGCACCGCGTCGCCCGCGCGGCCGGCGGCGAGCGCGCAGCCTGCAGCTTCCGGCCTGGCGGCAGGCCTCAAATCCCTGTTCCATCTGGAGGAGGAGCCGCAGGCCCCGCCGCCGGTGACGACCACCACTGCGCTCACCGCGGCCCAACGCGCGCAGGTCGACAAGGTCAGCGCCTATCTCTCGAGCATGCAGCAACTGGTCGGTAATTTCGTCCAGGTCGGACCCGACGGCCGGCGCATCAACGGCGAGTTCTACATCCAGAAGCCCGGCAAGGTTCGGTTCGAATACGAGCCGCCGAGCCCGATCGAGATCATCGCCGACGGCCAATCGGTGGTGGTGCGCGACCGCAAGCTCGCCACCCAGGATCTCTATCCGCTCTCGCAGACGCCGCTGCGCTTTCTCTTGTCGGACCGCATCGATCTCCTGCACGACACCAACGTGGTCGGGGTCCGCTCCGACGACACCTTCGTCACGGTCGTCATCGAGGAGAATCAGCCGCTCATCGGCACCAGCCGGCTGATGATGATGGTCGGCGCCAAGGACTATCAATTGAAGCAGTGGACCATCACGGATCCGCAGGGCTACGACACCACGGTCGCGGTCTCCAATCTCGATGCCAGCAAGCGGCCCGACCCCAGCATGTTCAAGATCGACTACACCCGCTACGCGCAATAGTCTGGGGACCAGCGTCAGGCGCCGACCGTCTTTCTGCTGTCATGCGAGCGGGAAAGCGGGCATCCAGTAGCCCGTGAAGTGCGATTTGGCGCTGCTGCGCCACCTTCCACTCGTCGAAGCGCGAAGTCCTTGACCCGCGCCCCCGCGTCGCCAATTACTGGCTCATGCGCCGCTCGTCTTTCCCGCATCCGAAGGATCCGCGCCCCGCGCGATCGCTCCGGCTTCGGTCGCCGATCACTGATGACTGACAACTGATTCCTGCACGCGATGCGGCTGACCGTCACCACCTGGAACATCAACTCGGTGCGCCTGCGCATCAACAGCGTCGCGAAATTTATCAAGGCGGTGCGTCCGGACGTGCTCTGCCTGCAGGAGACCAAGTGTCCCGACGACCGGTTCCCGCTCAAGCGCTTCAAGCGCCTCGGCTACGAGCACGCGGCGCTCAACGGACAGAAGGGCTATCACGGCGTGGTCGTGCTCTCGCACCTGCCGTTCGAGCGCTTCGACATCCAGTCCTTCTGCGGCAAGGCCGACTGCCGGCACATTTCGGCGGTGCTGGGCGAGCGCGCCGGCCTGCGTGATCCGATCACGCTGCATAACCTCTACGTTCCGGCCGGGGGCGACCTCCCCGATCCTGCGGTGAATGCCAAATTCGCGCACAAGCTCGGGTTTCTCGACGAGATGCGGGCATCCGCGGCGCTGCGCTGCAACGGCGCAAGCCGCATGATCCTCGTCGGCGACCTCAACGTCGCACCGCTTGAGCACGACGTCTGGAGCCACAAGCAGATGCGGCGCGTGGTTTCGCACACGCCCCTCGAATGCGAGAAGCTCTTCGCTGCCCAGCGCGACGGCGGCTGGGTCGACATCATGCGCATGCGCGTGCCGGAGCCTGCCAAGCTCTACACGTGGTGGAGCTATCGCTCGCCCGACTGGCAGACCTCCAACAAGGGCCGCAGGCTCGATCACATCTGGGTGGCGCCCGCGCTCGCCGATCGCGTCACCGACCTGCGCGTGCTCAAGCACCTGCGCGGCTGGCTGCGGCCCTCCGACCATGTGCCGGTGACCGCGACGTTCGACGTGTAGGGGTCACCCGGTCGCTCACCTCGACGAGGGCGGCTTGCGCGCGTCGAGCGCCGCGCGCAAGGTGGAGATATCGCGCGTCGACTGATCGAGTCGCGCCGCTAGGATTTCGCGCAGCTTGCGCGCCGCGTCGGGGAAGCTGTCCAGCATCCGGATGAACAGCGGCCGCGGAATGCAGAGCACGGTCGAGGGCTCGAGTGCCTTGGCGGTGGCCGGGCGCCTGGTTTCGGCGAACAGCGCGGTCTCGCCGATGAGCGTGCACGGCCCGACCGTCGCCTCCGCGCCGTCGTCGGGCGTGGACAGGCTGAAGCTGCCCTCCTGGACCACGAAGCCGCCGTCCGCCTCCTCACCGGCGGCGAACAGGCGCTCGCCGCTATGGACGTAGCGCGTCTCCGCGCCAATCGCCAAAATGCGCAGCGCCTGACGCCCGAGCACGCCCAGCGTCGGCACCCGTTCGAGCAGGCTGATATCGTCCTCGATCGCCATGGCGCGCGGTCACGGCACCAGCTTGTAGCCGCCGGCTTCCGTGACCAGGATGGCAGGGCTGGCGGCGTCCTTCTCGACCTTCTGGCGCAGCCGATAGATATGGGTCTCCAGCGTGTGGGTGGTGACGCCGGAATTGTAGCCCCAGACTTCCTGCAGCAGGGTCTCGCGCGACACCGGGCGCTGGTTGGCGCGGTAGAGATAGCGCAGGATCGCGGTCTCCTTCTCCGTCAACCGCACCTTGTTGCCCTTCGGATTGAGCAGGATCTTCGAGCTCGGCCGGAAGGTGTACGGCCCGATCGAGAACACGGCATCCTCGCTCGCCTCGTGCTGACGCAGTTGCGCGCGGATGCGCGCCAGCAGCACCGCGAAGCGGAAAGGCTTGGCGACGTAGTCGTTGGCGCCGGATTCCAGCCCGAGAATAGTGTCGGAATCGGTGTTGTGCCCGGTCAGCATGATGATCGGGGCCTTGAACCCGCCCTTGCGCAGGATGCGCACCGCCTCGCGGCCGTCGACGTCGGGGAGCCCGACATCCATGATGACGAGATCGATCTGGCCGGCCTTGGCCGCCTGTACGCCTTTTGACCCGTTGTCGACGGCGATCGATTCGAACTCCTCGTGCAAGGCGAGCTGCTCGACCAGCGCCTGGCGCAGCTCGGCATCATCGTCCACGATCAAGATCTTACGGGTGGTCGACATTGGATTTAACCCCGGATCGGGGTCGCCCCGACGCAGTATTGCGCGAAGTAGAGCATTCGGGGGTAAAAGAGCAAGCGGGGGGCTAGTGTCCCGATTCCGAAGGTCGCATCATTTCTGCGGCACGCCCGTTTGCCAACTTCGGAATCCAGGGATACTAGCAACTTATTGATCCAGTGTGGCTTTGGTCCAGAAGTCCGCATTCCGGACCGGCCGCAAGAATGATGCGGGACTTCTGAACCGCCACACTAGCTAGTTCGAAGACATTGTCGACGCATGAACGCCTTCCCGCGCGCCCGCGCGCGCTGTCCCTGATCCGGGTGCGCGCGCGGCCGGCGCAGCCAACCCGGGGCATTCTCCTCGCCGGCGCGCTGGCCATCCCGGTCGTGCTCGGCCGGGGCGGCGTGCGCGCCAATAAATACGAGGGTGACGGCGCCACCCCGCGCGGCCGCTTCCGGCTGGTGCGCCTGTGGTGGCGCGCCGACCGCCACCCGCGGCCGCGCACCGCGTTGCCGGCGCGCCGGATCACCCCCGACCTCGCCTGGTGCGAAGATACCACCGACCGCCGCTACAATCGCCCGTTCCGGCGCGCCCCTGGCGAGGCCGGCGACCGCCTGTGGCGCAACGATCATCTCTACGATTTCGTGATCGAGATTGATCACAATACCCGCCCCCGGGTGGCCGGCCGGGGCAGCGCGGTGTTCCTGCACGTGGCCCGCCCGGACCGTTCGCCGACCGCAGGATGCGTGGCGTTTAGCGCCGCCGACCTGGTGCGCCTGCTGGCGCGGCTGGGTCCCGGCACCGCGATCGCGATTGAGGCTTAAGCCCGAGGCTTGCTTTCGCCCGTCGCCCGCTCGCCGAAGATCGCCGTGCCCACGCGCACATGCGTGGCGCCGAACGCGATCGCGAGCGGGAAATCTGCGCTCATGCCCATGGACAAGAGCGAGAGTCCGTTGCGCTTGGCGATCTTGGCGGTCAGAGCGAAATGCGGCGCCGGCGGCTCATCGGCCGGCGGGATGCACATGAGCCCGGCGACGGCAAGGCCATAGCGCTCCCGGCACGCCGCGAGGAAGGCGTCGGTTTCCTCCGGCAGCACGCCCGCCTTCTGCGGCTCGGCGCCGGTATTGACCTCGACGAACAGCGTGGGCCTGCGGCCCTGGCGGGCGATCTCACGCGCCAGGGCCTCGGCGAGGCTTGCCCGATCGAGGGAATGGATGGCATCGAACAGGGCGACCGCGTCGCGCGCCTTGTTCGACTGCAGCGAGCCGACGAGATGGAGCTCGATGCCGGAATGGCGCGCCGTGAGCGCCGGCCACTTCGCCTTCGCCTCCTGCACGCGGTTCTCGCCGAACACGCGCTGCCCTGCCGCGATCACCGGCTCGATCGCATCGGGCCCGAAGGTCTTGGAGATCGCCACCAGCGTGACCGAGGCCGGGTCGCGGCCGGCCTCCTTGCAAGCAAGCGCGATCTCGGCGCGGACCTGGGCCAGCGGCATCTCGAGCGTGCGCGCGGGAGCACTCGTCATCCCACGAACCTAGTGCGATTCCCGTTACGATGGAATCAGCGCGCGGAGCGCGCTCACTTGGCGTCGTGGAAGATAATGCCGAGCGTGTGGCGATGCCCGGAGCGCAGCCGGCTCACCCCGTGGCGCATATTGACGCGATAGCTGCCGCGCGTGCCCCGCACCGGCCGATGATGCACGGGAAAGATCACGCCCTCGCCCTGCGCGAGCGGCACGACCTCGGCGCGCGACTGCATGCGCGGGCGCTGCTCCGTGAGCACGAACTCCCCGCCGGTGAAATCCTCCCCCGGGCGCGAGAGCAGGAACGTCGCCTGCAGCGGAAACACGTGCTCGCCGTAGAGATCCTGGTGCAGGCAATTGTAATCGCCGGCGCCGTATTGCAGCAGCAGCGGCGTCGGCTTGACCTGCCCGGCCTCATGGCAGCGCGCGAGATAGCGGCCGTGATCGGCGGGATAGCGCAACTCCATCCCCATCGCCTCGTTCCAGCGATTGGCGATCTGGGCGAGCGCCGGGTAGAGCGCGCCGCGCAGCGCCGCCACCAGCTCCGGCAGCGGATAGGCGAAGTACTTGTACTCGCCACGTCCGAAGCCGTGCCGCGCCATGACCACGCGGCTGCGAAACGGGGAGTCCGTCGGGTAAAGACCGGCGAGCGCGGCGCATTGCTCCGCGCTCAACATCGCTCCGGTGGTGGCGCAGCCGTGCGCGTCGAGCTGCGCCGCCACGCGCTCCCAGTCGAGCGCGGCGACGCGCGCGGCGAGCGCGTCCGCCGCGGAGGAAGGCGCGCGCTCGCGCCGCATGGTGGCCGACGACCTCACGCCGCCTTCTCCCGGCTCAGCAATGCGCGCTTGCGCTCGACGCCCCAGCGATAGCCGGCCAGCGATCCGTCCGTGCGCACCACCCGGTGGCAGGGAATGGCGAGGGCGAGCGCATTGGAGGCGCAGGCATGCGCCACCGCCCGCACCGCCTTCGGTCTACCGATGCGCTTTGCGATCTCGCTGTAGGTTGCGGTCGAGCCCGCGGGAATGGCGCACAGCGCCTTCCAGACCCGCTGCTGGAACGCGGTGCCGCGGATATCGAGGGGCAGCGCGAGCCCCTGCCCCGGCGCTTCCACGAAGCCGACTACCTTGGCTATGAGCTTTTCGAACCCGGCGTCGCCGCCGACGAGGCGCGCCTTCGGAAACAAGTCCTGCAAGTCGCGCACCAGCCCGTCCGGGTCATCGCCGAGCTCGATGGCGCAGACGCCCTTGTCGGTCGCCGCCACCAGGATGGCGCCGAGCGAGCATTGCCCGACCGCGAAGCGGATGACGTTGCCGCTGCCGCCGGCCCGGAACTCGCTCGGCGTCATGCCGAGCAGATCGGGCGCGGCCGCGTAGAAGCGGCCGTTGGAATTGAAGCCGGCGCCGTAGATGGCCTCGGTCACGGTGCCGCTCTGCGCCAGCTCGGCGCGCACGCGCTTGCCGCGACGCGCGTCGGCATAGGCTTTGGGGGTGACGCCGGTCACGGCCTTGAACACGCGGTGGAAGTGAAACGGGCTCAAGCCCGCGGCCCGCGCCAATTCCGCAAGGCGCGGCGTTTCCTCCGCCTCCTCGATCAGCCGGCAGGCGCGCGCGATCGCGGCCGAGTGCTGCTCGCCGAGCGCGGGCTCGTTCGGCCGGCAGCGTTTGCACGGCCGAAAGCCTGCGCGCTCGGCCGCGGCGCAGCTGTCATGAAACGCGACGTTCTCCCGCCGCGGCAGCCGCGCGGCGCAGCCCGGGCGGCAATAGATGCCGGTGGTGCGCACGGAATAGACGAAGGCGCCGGCGGCGGTGCGGTCGCGCCGCTCGACCGCGCGCCAACGCGCGACGTCACTTGCGAAGCGTTCCGTCGGGGCTGGCATCGGCCGGGTGTGGGTTCGGGTCATCAAAGACGGCATTGCTCTGCTCCATCAGCTTTGCACGGAACGCGCGGTCCCGTCTCTCCCGGGCAATCTATGGATGGCAGGATCGCAAGCACTCCGGTCCTTGCTTTCAAACCGAAAATAAGCGGCCCCGGGGCTTCCCGCGATGGGAACCGCGCCGCGCAGGTCGGCGGCTCCCGCGGCGGTTGACCGGCGCCGATATTATGCCCTAGTGCCTTGTTAAATATTTGTCAGGCATACCAATTCCATGGCGACCGACCGTTACAACGCCCGCGAGGCGGAACCGCGTTGGCAGAAGGCGTGGGAAGAGCGCGGCATCTTCACCACCAGCAACGACGATCCGCGGCCGAAATACTACGTGCTGGAAATGTTCCCCTATCCGTCGGGGCGCATCCACATGGGGCACGTGCGCAACTACGCCATGGGCGACGTGGTCGCGCGCTACAAGCGCGCTATGGGGCTCAACGTCCTGCATCCCATGGGCTGGGACGCCTTCGGCATGCCGGCCGAGAACGCCGCCATGGAACGCAAGGTCCATCCCAAAGCCTGGACCTACCAGAACATCGCGGCGATGAAGGCGCAGCTCAAGTCGATGGGGCTGTCGCTCGACTGGACGCGCGAGATCGCGACCTGCGATTCCGACTACTACAAGCACCAGCAGAAGATGTTCCTCGACTTCTGGCAGGCGGGCCTGGTGGAGCGCAAGCTCGGCAAGGTGAACTGGGACCCGGTCGACCAGACCGTGCTCGCCAACGAGCAGGTGATCGACGGCCGCGGCTGGCGCTCGGACGCCATCGTCGTGCAGCGGGAGATGCCGCAGTGGTATTTCGCCATCACGAAGTTCTCGGAGGATCTGCTGCAGGCGATCGACCGCCTCGACCGCTGGCCCGAGAAGGTGCGCGTCATGCAGCGCAATTGGATCGGCCGCTCCGAGGGGCTGCATGTCCGTTTCGCGCTCGATCCCGCGACGACGCCGAACCGGGAGACCGAGCTCGCGGTCTTCACCACGCGGCACGACACGCTGTTCGGCGCCAAATTCATGGCGCTCTCGGCCGATCATCCGCTGGCCGCAGCAGCAGCAGCGAAGAATCCCGCGCTCGCCGAGTTCATCGCGGAATGCCGCCGGCACGGCACCGCGCAGCAGCTGATCGACACCGCGGAGAAGCTCGGCTTCGACACCGGGATGAAGGCGCTCCATCCGTTCGATCCGGAATGGAAGCTTCCGGTCTATGTCGCCAATTTCATCGTCATGGATTACGGCACCGGCGCCATCTTCGGCTGCCCGGCGCACGACCAGCGCGACCTCGATTTCGCGAACAAATACGGGCTCGGCAACACACCGGTGGTGTGTCCGCCGGGCCAAGATCCCAAGACCTTCGTGATTACCGATGCCGCCTACGACGGCGACGGCCGCATGATCAATTCGCGCTTCCTCGACGGCATGACCATCGATGAGGCGAAAGAGGAGGTCGCGCGCCGGCTCGAGCATACGTCCCGGGAAGGCCGTCCCGTCGCCCGCCGCGAGGTCAATTTCCGCCTGCGCGACTGGGGCATTTCACGCCAGCGCTACTGGGGCTGTCCGATCCCGGTGATCCATTGCGAGCAGTGCGGCATCGTACCGGTGCCGGAGGGCGATCTGCCGGTGAAACTGCCCGACGATGTCGACTTCGACCGCCCCGGCAATCCGCTCGAGCGCCATCCCACCTGGAAGCACGTCGCCTGTCCCAAATGCGGCGCGCCGGCGCGGCGCGAGACCGACACCATGGATGTCTTCGTCGACTCGTCCTGGTATTTCGCGCGCTTCACCGATCCCTGGATTACGACCGCGCCCACCAACCGCCGCCAGGTCGATCATTGGCTGCCGGTCGATCAATATATCGGCGGCGTCGAGCACGCGATTTTGCACCTGCTCTACAGCCGCTTCTTCACCCGCGCGATGAAGCTGACCGGGCACGCCGGGCTCGACGAGCCGTTCGCCGGCTTGTTCACCCAGGGCATGGTCGTGCATGAGACCTATCGGGCGGCGAGCGGCGAATGGGTCATGCCGGCCGAGGTGAAGGTCGAGGGCGGCGGGGAGGCGCGGCGGGCGACGCTGCTCGCGAGCGGCGAGCCGGTCACCATCGGCCCAATCGAGAAGATGTCGAAGTCCAAGCGCAACACCGTCGACCCCGACGACATCATCGCAAGCTACGGGGCCGACACCGCGCGCTGGTTCATGCTGTCGGATTCGCCCCCCGAGCGCGACGTGATCTGGACCGAGGAGGGCGTGCAGGGCGCCTGGCGCTTCGTGCAGCGGCTCTGGCGGCTCGTCCGCGAGGCGGGCGAGGTGGCGGCCGCCGCCGACGCGCCGCGGCCGCCGCGCTTCGGCGAGCCCGCGCTCGCCTTGCGCAAGGCCGCCCACCGCGCGCTCGCGCATGTCTCCGAGGACATCGAGCGGCTGCGCTTCAATGTCTGCGTCGCCCACATCTACGAGTTCGCCAACGC
>DATBKV010000046.1:0-27997 GCA_036555745.1 Xanthobacteraceae bacterium
CGGCTGCGTCGCTGGCGCGCGCTCGCGGTGTTGCTGCTGCTCGTGATCGCTGCCGTGGCTGCGCTCATCGCCGCTTGGCGATTTGCGCCGGACCGGGTGCCGCCGCCGCTGCAGCCAGTCGCGCTCCTGCGCCACCTGGGCGTTGCCCCGCCTGCGCCCCCGGTGCTGCCGCGCCGACCCGCGCCGCCACCGGGCCAATATCAGGAGTGATGTTGCCAGGAATGATGTCGCCGCGGTCAGCAGACGCTCCCGCGCGGCTGACGAGCGCGAAAATTTCCGACTGTGGCGCGCTGGCCACAGGAGGCGGTGCCTCGGCGAACCGGCAAAGAAAATGCGCGCCCGCAGGCGCGCAAGTATCGGGGGTTGAGAAGAAGTGAAACGCTCAGCGGATGGTGCGGTCCTCGGCCGTAGCCGCAGTCACCGGTTTGCTCGCCTTGATGACGGTCGCTTCGACGCGCCCGTCGGCGGCAGGGGAGCCATCCGTCACCCGGGCGGCAACACCGATGCCGGCAACCAGCGTGGCGCAAAGCAGTCCGACCGCCACGACCCGCAGATGAGTCATGCGATCGGCGGTAAACATCGAGAAATTGTTCATGACACGCTCCCCAAGGTCCCGACTATTGGTCGCGCGGACCGGGCAAAAGGTTCACGGGCGTCGCTAGGGAGATAGGAGTGGATGCGGGCATCCCAACCCGTTTCACGAAATCTTGAATCTGGCGTGATTCCAATAAGTTAACGCTGGCGGCGGGGCGGGAGGGCGGCCGGCGCAAGCACCGCCACGGCCCTTGGCGCCGCGGCATGCCCTGCGAAATATCAATCAGATCAGATCGATAGCGTACCGCTCGAGCGCCAGCCGGGCATCCGAGAGGGGCATGCCGCCGCAATCGTGCGCCCCAGATGCGGGATCTCGATATCGCGGTTAAGCCGCCGTTAACAGCGACGCAAAAGCCGGCTTCCGCCACCCCCCCTGCGTCAGCCGGACCGTTGCCGATCAAGGCATGGCCGCGGCTTCGGGTCTACGCGCCGCCAGGTATTTCTCCGCCGTCAGCGGCTCGCCCTCGAGCGTCGGGCGTCTGACCTCGACGCCGGCGAAAGCCGTCGCCTCCTCCACCCAGGTCCGCGGCGCCGGCAGCCCCCATAGATTCGCGTTCGCCTTCGGGCTCACCGGGCACTGCACCGGCTCATCGTCGATATCGATGGTCTGGATTCCCGGAAGCAGGAGCTCGGTCCGATGCCCGTCGGGGTCGCGCAGATAGAGATAATAGGAGTGCTGGTGGCCGTGACGGCCGGGGCCATGCTCGATGCGATCGGCAAAGCCGAGATTGCCGGCGACATCGCAGGCCCGGATCATGTCGTCGGTCGCCTCGATCACGAACCCGGCGTGGTGGAAGCGCGGACCCGACCGCGTCAGCAGCACGAGGTCCCACGGGTTGTTCTTGCGGTGCAGGAAGGTGCCCACCACCTGCTCGCTGCCTTCGATGCAGAGGTAGTCGGAAATCCGGAATCCGACATCCATGTAGAATTTCGCCGTACCCAGCACGTCCGGTACCAGGACCTGAAAGTGGTCCATGCGCAACGCGCCGGCGCCGCGACGGACGTGCACCTTGGTGTGCATGCGCGGCCGGGTCGCCATGCTGGCGCACAGCTCGACCGGCGTACCGGCCGGATCGGTGAAATGCAGCGTGCGACCTTGGTGGGGAATCTCGACGAAGGCCGCGGGAACGCCGGTCCGATCGAACTGCGCTTTGGCGCGATCGAGGTCTTCGTCGGTGAAGACGCGCAAGCCGATGCGCTCGCACTGCGGCTGGCCGGCGGTGCGCCTGAGGGTAAGGCTATGATGACAGCGTTCCTCCACGCCGCGCAGCCAGATCGTCTCGGCGTTTTCGTCGCTGACGATCAGGCCCAGTACCTCGACGTAGAAGTCGCGGCTGGCGGCGAGGTCGCGGGCGGTGAGCGTCAGGTGGCTGGCGCGCGTGATGTTGAACGGGGGGTCTAAATTGGTCTGCGGAATGGTCACGGCGGCATCCCTCCCGGCCCTGCGTGGCATGGCATCTCCCGGCGTGCTCCCGAGTTAGGCCTTCACCCGCACGCCGGTCTCCTGCACCACTTCGCCCCAGAGCTTGAGTTCGCGATCGATCATCGCATCGTAACCCTGCGGCGACAGCGTCCCCGGCTCGTACGAGGCTTGCAGCAATCGCTCGCGGATCGGCCCGCTTGCATTCATGCGCACGATTTCCCGGTTGAGCGCGGCGACGACGGGGCCCGCCGTGCCGGCAGGCGCCAACAGCCCGTTGGCGACGAACAGATCGTCGAAGCCGGCATAACCCAGCTCCTTGAGCGTGGGCACCTCGGGGGCCGCGCTGGCGCGGCGCGCGCCGGTGACGGCGAGCGCAATCACTTTGCCGGCCTCCACCAGTCCGCGCGCGTTGCCGACGGTGTCGAAGGTGAACTGCAACGTGCCCGCGGCCGCCGCCAACAGCTGCTGCGTGGTCGCCTGATAGGGCACGTGCACGGCCTCGATCCCGGTGCGCTTCACCAGGAGCTCGGTGACGAGATGGCCGCCGGTCCCGACCCCCGGCGAACCGTAATTGAGCTGTCCCGGCCGCGCCTTGGCGTACGCCACGAGCTCGGCGAGCGTGCGCACCGGCAGGCTCGGATTGACGACCAGAAGAAACGGAAAGGTGAACATCAAAGCGATCGGGACGTAGTCGCGTTTGACGTTGACCGGCGAGTTGGTCAGCACCAGCGGCGCCAGCACGATGTGGCTGTTGGAGGCGAGCAGCAGCGTATGGCCATCGGGCGCCGAGCGCGCCACCGCCATGCAGCCGACCGCGCCGGAGCCGCCCGGCATGTTTTCCAGGACGAAGCTCTGGCCGAACTTGTCCTTGAGCTGGTCGGCATAGAGCCGAAAATTCTGGCCCGGTCCACCAGTGCCGGTCGGCGAGACCACGCGCACGCTGCGCGTGGGCCAGCCGCTCACGGTGACGGGCGCCTGCGCGCGCGCGGCTGCGCTCGCAACAGCAAGCGAGCCGATGGCGGCGGCGGTGAATTGGCGACGCGTGGGCATGGGGCCTCCCCCGGGCGGAGCCTCGATCGGCTTGCTTGTTGTTGGCGCTGGCGCGCGATGCAAGAAGATGCTTGATGCTCGCTGTCGAGTCAAAGAGCGGATCACCTGCACGGCTATCGGAGCGTGCCATGACGCAACAGCTGCTGCCGACCACCGTCGTGGGCAGCTACCCACAGCCCGATTGGCTCGTTGACCGGGCCTTGCTGCAAAGCGGCGTTGCCCGCGTGCGCCTGCACGAGCTGTGGCGCGTCTCCGCGCCCTATCTCGCACAGGCGCAGGACGACGCCACGCTGCTTGCGATCCGCGACATGGAGCGCGCCGGGATCGACATCATCACCGACGGCGAGATCCGCCGCGAAAGCTATTCCAACCGCTTCGCCACCGCGCTCGAAGGCGTGGACAACGACGCGCCGGCGACCATCACCAATCGCGCCGGCCGCTCGGTCAAGGTGCCGCGCGTGATCGGCCGCATCCGCCGGCGCCGGCCGGTCGAGATCGACGACATGGCATTCCTGCGCCGCAACACCGAGCGCACGGCGAAGATAACCTTGCCGGGGCCGTTCACCATGGCGCAGCAGGCCAAGAACGAGTTCTATCGCGACGACGACGAGCTGGTGATGGATTTCGCCGCCGCGGTGAATGCGGAGGCGCACGATCTGGTCGCGGCCGGCGCTGACGTCATCCAGCTTGACGAGCCGTGGCTGCGCAACGATCCCGAGGCAGCCAAGCGCATCGCGGTCAAGGCCATCGATCGTGCGCTTGCGGGGCTGTCCGTGCCAACGGTCGTGCACCTGTGCTTCGGCTATGCCGCGGTGGTCGGCGCGCAGAAGCCGACCGGCTATTCATTCCTGCCGCAACTCTCCGACAGCAGCGCGCAGCAGATCTCGATCGAGGCGGCGCAGCCCAAGCTCGACCTCGGCATTCTCGACGAGCTGGCCGGCAAGACGATCGTGCTCGGCGTCATCGACCTGGGGGAGCCCGCCGTCGAGACCGACGAGCAGGTGGCGCAGCGCATCCGCGCCGCGCTGAAATACGTTGCGGCCGAGCGGCTGATCCCGGCGCCCGATTGCGGGATGAAGTATCTCGCGCGCGCGACTGCCTTCGGTAAGCTCGCCGCGCTCAGCGCCGGCGCCGCCATGGTGCGGCGGGAGCTGACCTGAGCATCGTGCGGGAGAAAGGGCTGAGAAAGAAGTCCGCGCCCGCTCGATCTCAGGCTTCGTATTTGAACGAGAGCGACACGCGCGTGCGAAATGCGGCGACCTTGCCGTTCTCGACTTTCATATCCATCTGCGTCACTTCGGCGACACGCAAGTCGCGCAACGAACCGGCTGCCGTCGCCACCGCGTTGCGGCCGGCATCTTCCCACGACTTCTCGCTGACACCGACGACCTCGACGATCTTGTAGACTTGGTCCTTCTGCCTCTTCGCCATGGCGTTCCTCCCGAGCTTCGAGCCAAGCCCGCGCTCGCGCGGGTAGAGCGCGATGCTAACACCGTCTCGGGCGCGCACCTATCGCCGACGGCGAGCGGGAAAGGCGCAGTTCGTACGCCGCAGCAGCAAGCGGCAAAGCGCCCCAATGCCGGCTCGTGGCCGTGCCTCATCGGCCCGGCCCAAGCGCGATCGCGAGAGGTCGGAGGCGGTTCGGATCAGGTGCCGCGGCGACGCGGACGCTTTCTCTGACTGTCGAACACGCGGCGGCAGGCGGCGCTGAGATAGCGGCGATAGTGCGCCATGCAGGCGCTGATGCGCTGAACGTCCGGGACGTATTGATTGCACAGCCGCATGGCGTCGGGCTCGCAGGCCGCGCGCTGCTCCTGCGTCCACTGCCCCTGCGGCTGCTGCTGCGCCGCAGCAGGCAATGACGCAAACGCCAGCGTCAAGCCAAGGAGCGCCGCAACGCCCATGCTCGGTCGCAGCTTCGGTCGCGCGATGAAAATTTTCATTATGGACCCTCCAGTTGCGCGTTTTGATTCGGCCCTTCTAGTGCATTCGGCGGCAATGGCAATAGCTGCGGTGCGTGCACTGGCTTGCTCGGATGGGCAGCGCGCGGCGCGCGCGGCAGCAGCGGTGAGCGGGAAGGGCAGCGTGCGTGGACTCGGCAGGCCTCCGGCTCGTCAATACCGGTTGGCGATTGGCAATTCCTCGGCGGGGAACAGGGTGATGACGCGGCAGCCCTTGTCGGTGACCACGACCTCCTCCTCGATGCGGGCCGCGGAGTAGCCGTCGGTGGCGGGGCAATAGGTCTCGAGCGCGAACACCATGCCCTCCTTGATCTCGGTCGGATGCTCGAGCGAGACCACGCGCGAGATGATCGGCCGCTCGTGCAGCGCCAGCCCGAGCCCGTGACCGAACTGCAGGCCGAAAGCGGACATCTCGTCGGGGAAGCCGAACTCCTGCGCCTTCGGCCAGACCTGGCAGATGCGATCGGTGCTGACGCCAGGCTTGATCAGATCGATCGCGCTGTCGAGCCACTCGCGCGCCTTCTTGTAGGCGTCGTGCTGCACCGGCGTGGCGCGGCCGACATTGAAGGTGCGGTAGTAGCAGGTGCGATAACCCATGAACGCCTGCAGGATGTCGAAGAACGCCTGGTCACCAGGCCGCAGCATGCGGTCGGTGAAGTTGTGCGGATGCGGGTTGCAGCGCTCGCCGGAGATCGCGTTGATCGCCTCCACGTCGTCGGAGCCGTGCCGGTAGAGAAATTCGTTGACCTTGGCGACGATGTCGTTTTCGCGCACGCCCGGCTTGAGCTCCTCGTCGATCAGCTGGTAGGCGCCGTCGACCATGGCGGCGGCGCGGTTGAGCAGCGCGATCTCGTCGATGTTCTTGAGCTCGCGCGCCTCCAGCATCACCTGCTGGCCATCCTTGATCTTGAGGCCCGCCTTCTCCAACTCGAACAGCATCGGCGGCTCGATAATGTCGACGCCGACCGGCATCTTGTGCACGCCTGCCTCCTTGATGAGCGCCGCGATCTCCTTGGCGTGGCGCTCCATCAGCCCGAACGCGGGATTGACGGTCCCGCGCAGGCCGATGAGCCCGGCCTTGCAGTTCTCGGGCTTGAGCCAGGGCGTGTAGAGCCGGTGGTGCACCGCGGCCGAGCCGAAATCCCACAGGATCGGATCGCCGTCGCGGGTGAGCAACGCCCAACGGCAGAGCTTGTCGCGCTCCCATTCGCCGATCTTGGTCGAGGTGATGTAGCGGATGTTGTTGACGTCGAAGACCAGCAGCGCGCCGAGCTCGGATTTCTCCAGCGCCTGCTTGGCGCGGCTCAGCCGGTAGCGATGCAGCCGGCGGTAATCGACCCGCTCCTCGAAATCGACCCCCATGATTCCGAGCGCCGGCAGCGCCCGGCCCCAATTGTAGCGCGGGTTGATATCGTCGGCGCTGATCTTGCGGACCGTGTCGTCCATGGGATTCTCCTGTGAAGGCTTCTTGTTGTCGCGGGGGCGGCGCCCGCGGACGCGCCGGTCTCGGGCTCTGCCGGGATCGCTTGCGCTGAACCGGGCCGGAAGAGCCGACCTGGGCCATGTACGCTCGATTATAGAAGCTTTGCGTTGCGATAGTCATCGCCCGCCTGCATAATTCGGCGCCGAGAAGAAGCCATTCACCGGCCGCCGCGATTTTTGGAAACACCCGATGCCCCTCCCCGACGTTGCCGCCGCGCCCGTGCCCGCAATCGACGCGCGCGCCGCCAGGGAGGCGATCCCGCGCGTGTACAACTTCGCCGCCGACGTGATCGCGCGCAATCTCGAGGCCGGCCGCGCTGGCAAGGCGGCTTACATCGATCCGCGCGGCAGCTGGAGCTACGGAGCGCTTGCCGAGCGGGTCGACCGCTTCGGGGCGTTGCTGCGCTCGCTCGGCATCCGGCGCGAGGAGCGCATCCTCTTGGCGCTGCTCGACACCATCGACTGGCCGACCGCCTTTCTCGGCGCCGTCAAGGCCGGCGTCGTCGCGGTCCCGGTCAATACGTTGATGACCGAGGACGACTATCGCTTCATGCTGGCCGACAGCCGCGCCAAGGCGCTGGTCGTGTCGGAGGCGCTGCTCGGGAAATTCGCCAATCTGATCGCGGCGAGCGGCGACCTCATGCACGTGATCGTCTCGGGCGAGAACGCGCACGGACATATCGGCTTCGAAGACGCGCTCGCCGGCGCCAAGCCCGAGCCCTACACCGCGCCCACCACGCGCGACGACATGTGTTTCTGGCTCTATACCTCGGGCTCGACCGGCAAGCCCAAAGGCGCGGTGCACGTGCACGCCAATCCGCGTCTCACCGCGGATCTCTACGGCAGCGGCGTGCTGGGGCTACGCGAAAGCGACGTCTGCTACTCGGTGGCGAAGCTGTTCTTCGCCTATGGCCTCGGCAATGCCATGAGCTTTCCGCTGTCGGTCGGCGCTACCACCATTCTCTCGCCCGAGCGGCCGACGCCGGAGGGCGTCGCCGCGATTCTGCGCCGCCATCCGGTGACAGTGTTCTACGCGGTGCCGACCTTCTATGCCGCGTTCCTCGCCAGCGGGCGGGCGCCGGAGCGCGCGGAGCTGAAGCTGCGATGCTGCGTCTCCGCCGGCGAGGCGCTGCCGCCCGACATCGGCCGACGCTGGAAGCAGCGCTATGGGGTCGACGTGCTCGACGGCATCGGCTCGACCGAGATGCTCCATATTTATCTTTCGAATTATCCCCGTGATGTCAGATACGGCACCAGCGGCAAGCCTG
The DNA here is from genome assembly GCA_036555745.1 of Xanthobacteraceae bacterium. GTDB lineage: Bacteria > Pseudomonadota > Alphaproteobacteria > Rhizobiales > Xanthobacteraceae > VAZQ01. The sequence goes on from DATBKV010000046.1 coordinate 7,779, forward strand.
TGCCGGGCTACGATATCCGTCTCGTCGGCGACGACGGCAACGTGATCGCCACCAGAGGCGAGATGGGCGAGCTGCAGGTGCGCGGGCCGACCGGCGCGGTGATGTATTGGAACGACCGCGACAAGAGCCGCGAGACCTTCCTGGGCGAGTGGACGCGTTCCGGCGACAAATACGTGGAAGATGAGGAGGGCTACTACGTTTATTGCGGGCGCCGTGACGACATGCTCAAGGTCGGCGGCATCTACGTCTCGCCGTTCGAGGTCGAAGGGGCGCTCTGCACGCATCCTGACGTGCTGGAGGCCGCAGTCGTGGCGTGGCCGGACGAGGACGAGCTCATCAAGCCCAAGGCGCTGGTGGTGCTCAAATCGGCGGACAAGGCATGCGACGCGCTGGCGCAGGCGTTGCGCGAGCACGTCAAGACCACGCTCGCGCCCTACAAATATCCGCGCTGGATCGAATTCCGCACCGAGCTGCCGAAGACCGCCACCGGCAAGATCCAGCGCTTCAAGCTGCGCGCCGAGCGCGTGGGGTAGTGCTCCAACTCGCAGGTTGGATTGGCGCAGCCACGCTGCTGCGACTCCTCCCGCATCTCGTGGTCTACGCGTAACCCAACATGTTCTTGCGCGGATGTTGGGATACGCGCGGAGCAACGACAAGGCGGGGAATCGCTGGCGTTAGGGCCGGGCTAACCCGACCTACAAGCCGCAAGACGACGACGCAGCAGATGCAGGCGGAGGCGATGCGCAAGAATTTCCTCGGGCGTACCGGGCTGCAAATATCCGAGCTCGCGTTTGGCGGCGGGGTCACCGGCGGCATCCTGATCGATGCCGACGAGGCGACCCGGCATGCCGCGCTCGCGCACGCGGTCGCGGCCGGCATCAACTGGATCGACACCGCGCCGGTCTACGGCGACGGCGCCTCCGAGGAGACGATCGGTCGCCATCTGGGCTCGCTCGCGCCACGGGCGCATGTCTCCACCAAGGTGCGGCTCGAGGCCGAGGATCTCGGCGACGTCGCGGGCGCGATCGAGCGCAGCCTCGAGCGCAGCCTGCGCCGCCTGCGCTGCGATCGGATCGCGCTGCTGCAACTGCACAACCATCTCGGCGCGGGCGTGGGCGCGCGGCTGGCATTGCAGCCCGCGCAGGTGCTCGGCCGCGGCGGGGTCGCGGACACCTTTGACCGGCTCAAGCAGCAGGGCCTGATTGCTGCGGCCGGATTGACGGCCGCCGGCGACACCGAGGCGTGCCTGGAGGTGATCGACAGCGGCCGCTTCGACACCGCGCAGGTCTATTACAACGCCATCAATCCGAGCGCCGCCTGGCCGCGCCTGCCGGCGGACTGGCGCGGCGGCCAAAGCTTCTGCGGCGTCCTTGCCGCCTGCTCGCGTCAGGCCATGGGCGTGCTGAACATCCGCGTCTGGGCGGGCGGAGTGCTGGCGAGCGCGGCGCGTCCGGCGCGGTTGTTCGTGATGACCGCGGGCACCGACGCCGACAACGAGGCGCGCTGCGCAGCCGCCATCCGCGCGACACTGGACAAGGCCTATGGCATGCCGGCGCAAGCCGCGCTGCGGTTCGCGCTCGGCAACCAGGCGTTCGCCACGCGGGTGATCGGGATCACCACGATCGCGCAGCTCGATGCCGCGCTAGCCGCGCTCGCTCAGGGGCCACTGCCTGCTGCCGCGATATCCAAGCTCGACGCACTGTGGAGGAGCGGATTCGAGGGTTGACCAGCGGCATGGCCATGAACTATAGTGCATGAACTATAGTTCCAGTGGCCGGTGCATGCCCGCTATCAAACCCGACGCGAGTGCAGGCAACAGAGAAGATGCAAGCGCGCAGCATGCCGAGCACGCCGCGTTCGCGGCGTCCGTCGGGCGCCTGCTGCGGCTTGCCCGCGCCAAGCGCGGCGTCACCCGGCGGCAGCTCGCGCAGGATTCCGGCGCCTCCGAGCGCTATCTCGCGCAGATCGAAGGCGGGCAGGGCAACCCGTCGGTGATCGTGCTCAAGTCGATCGCGGACGCGCTCGATGTTCCGATCATCGAGCTGCTGCCGCGCACGAACGGGCGCACCGCGGCGATGACCCATATTCTCGACCTGATCGGGCGCTTGCCGGCGTCCGAACTTCCCGCTGTCGCGGATTTGATCGAGCGCCGCAGCAAGCGCGATGACGCCGGCGACCGGGCGCATCGGATCGGCCTCATCGGGTTGCGCGGGGCCGGCAAGTCGACGCTGGGAAAGCGGCTGGCGCAAGCGCTCGGCTGCCCGTTCATCGAGCTCGATCGTCTGGTTGAGCAGGACTACGGCGCGCGCATCCCCGATCTCATCGAGATGGCGGGGCTCGCCACTTTCCGCCGCTACGAGCGCGCCTGCCTGGAGCGGGTGATCGAGGAGCACGACGCGGCGGTGATCGCGACCGCCGGCGGCATCGTGTCGAATGCGGAAACCTATGGGCTGCTGCTGCGCCGCACCCATACCATTTGGCTCAAGGCGCAGCCCGAGGCGCACATGGGGCGGGTGATGGAGCAGGGCGACTTCCGCCCGATGGCGCGCAACCGCGAGGCGATGGCCGACCTGGTCGCGATTCTCGATGCCCGCCGCGCCGACTACGCCCGCGCTCAGGCCGAGCTCGATACCACCGGCGATACGGTCGAGCGCAGCATCGAGAAACTTCAGGCGATCGTGACGCGTTGTCTCGATGGGGCCAAGACGTGACGCGGTGGGCACGATGACACTCGCGGATGAAGGCTTTCTCGAGCTTGGCGGCGCGCGGCTCGAATACCGCATGGTCGGTCCGCGTCCCGACATGGCGCCGACGCTGGTGCTGCTGCACCAGGGGCTCGGCTCGGCGGCGCTGTGGAACAGCTTTCCCGAGGCGCTTACGGCCGCGACCGGCGCCGGCGTGTTCGCCTATTCGCGCGCGGGTTATGGCCGCTCGTCGCCGTCACAATTGCCGCGCCCGGTCTCGTTCATGCACGACGAGGCCCACGACGTGCTTCCTCGAGTGCTGGCGGCGATCTCGTTCCGGCGCGGACTGCTGGTCGGCCACAGCGACGGCGCATCGATCGCAACGATCTACGCCGGCAGCGTGCAGGATCACCGCGTGCGCGGGCTCGTGCTGATGGCGCCGCACTTCTTCACCGAGGAGATGAACATCGCCGAGATCGCTCGCGCCAAGGACGCGTTCGAGGCCGGACCGTTGCGCGACAAGCTCGCGCGCCGCCACGCCGACCCGTACAACGCCTTCTACAATTGGTGTGGCCCCTGGCTCGATCCCGCGTTCCGCAACTGGGACCTCAGCGATGCGCTCGCCCATATCCGCGTGCCGATGTTGATCGTGCAGGGCGAGCACGACCAATACGGTAGCGCGCGGCAGATCGAGCTGGCGCAAAGGGAGTGCTATTGCCCAGTCGAGGTCGCGCTGCTGCCGGATACGCGGCACGTGCCGTACCGTGAGGCGCCGCAGGCGACGCTCTCGGCCGTCGCCGGCTTTGCCAACCGCTTGCTGCGCGATCACGGCGAAGGCGATCTCGCTGCTGCTGAATGAGCTCATGAGGAAAGTCATGGCGGACGCAGAGCGCAAGCTGAGCAATGGCAAGGGCCGGATCGATTTCCAGACCGACCCGTCCAGATATCGCCACTGGAAGCTCGAGATCGACGGCGAGATCGCGACCTTGCTGATGGATGTCGACGAGAAGGCCACGCTGTTCGAAGGCTACGAGCTCAAACTCAATTCCTACGATCTCGGCGTGGACATCGAGCTTGCCGACGCCATCGAGCGATTGCGGTTCGAGCACCCGCAGGTCAAGGTCGTGCTGCTGCGCTCCGCCAAGCCGCGGGTGTTCTGCGCCGGCGCCAATATCCGCATGCTCGCCGGTGCCAGCCATGCCCACAAGGTCAACTTCTGCAAGTTCACCAACGAGACCCGCAACGGCATCGAGGACGCGAGCGAGAGCTCGGGGCTTTCCACTATTTGCGTGATCAACGGCACCGCCGCGGGCGGCGGCTACGAGCTCGCGCTCGCGGCCGACCACATCATGCTGATCGACGACGGCTCCTCGGCGGTGTCGCTGCCGGAGCTGCCGCTACTCGCCGTGCTGCCCGGCACCGGCGGGCTCACCCGCGTCACCGATAAGCGCAAGGTGCGGCGCGACCGCGCCGACGTCTTCTGCACTACCGAGGAAGGCGTCAAGGGCAAGCGCGCCGTGGACTGGCGTCTGGTCGACGAGGTGGTGCCGGGCTCCAAGCTCGACGACACCGTGGCCAAGCGCGCGCAAGAGTTCGCCGCGAGGTCGCGCCGTGTGAACGCCGGCAAGGGCATCGCGCTGGTGCCGCTTCGACGCGAGCGATCCGCCGCCGCGGTCGACTACGGCACGGTATCGGTCGAGTTCCAGCGGAAGGAGCGGCTCGCGACGATCACGCTGCGCGGCCCGCAGGCGCCGCCGCCGGCGTCCGCCGAGGAAATGGTGGAGCAGGGGGCGCGGTTCTGGCCACTTGCGCTCGCGCGCGAGCTCGATGACGCCATCCTCGACATCCGCGCCAACGAATTCGATATCGCGGCCATCGTGTTCAAATCGTCGGGCGATCCGGCGCAGGTGCTCGCCTATGACGATTTCCTCGCCGTCAATCGGGAGCATTGGCTCGCGCGTGAAGTCCGCGGCCTGTGGAAACGCACGCTCAAGCGCGTCGATCTGACTTCGCGCTCGCTCATCGCGTTGATCGAGCCCGGCTCGTGCTTTGCCGGCACGCTGGCCGAGCTCGTGTTCGCGGCCGACCGCTCCTACATGCTGATCGGGCAGCGTCCTGGCGACAACAAGCCGCCGGCGGCGCTCGCGCTCGATGAGGTCAATTTCGGCGCCTATCCGATGTCGAACGGGCTCGCGCGGCTGGCGAGCCGCTTCCTGGCCGATCCCGGCGATCTCGATCGCGCCAGGCGCGAGATCGGTCGGATGCTCGACGCGGCGACGGCGGAAAAGTTGGGGCTCGTCACCTTCCCGCTCGACGACATCGACTGGGAGGACGAGATCCGCGTGTTCCTGGAGGAGCGCGCGAGCTTTTCTCCCGACGCCCTCACCGGGATGGAAGCCAATCTACGCTTCGCGGGGCCTGAGACCATGGAATCGAAAATCTTCGCTCGGCTCACGGCCTGGCAGAACTGGATCTTCCAGCGCCCCAACGCCGTCGGCGAGGAGGGCGCGCTCAAGCGCTACGGCACCGGCCAGAAGCCGGGGTTCGATCCGCGCAGGGTGTGAGCAACAGGCAACAGACGACGGAGGACGGACGGCGGATGCGAGCACAGAAAGAGGACGGCGAGCCGTCCGTCGTCTGTCCTCGGTCCTGCGTCCTCGGTCAATAGGAGTCCGCCATGAGCGACATCGTCAACGTCGACTACTCGACCAGGATCCCGAACAACGTCAATCTCACCGAGGATCGCCAGGTGCTGCGTGCGCTCGAGGGCTGGCATCCCGGCTACATCGACTGGTGGATGACGATGGGGCCGAACGGCTTCCAGGATGCGCTGGTCTATCTGCGCACCGCGGTATCGGTCGATCCGAAGGGCTGGGCCAAGTTCGACTACGTGAAGATGCCGCAGTACCGCTGGGGCATCCTGCTGGCGCCGCAGGAGGAGGGCCGCACGATTCCCTTCGGCCACCACTACGGCGAGCCCGCCTGGCAGGAGGTCCCCGGCGAATACCGCGCCATGCTGCGCCGGCTGGTCGTCATCCAGGGCGATACCGAGCCCGCCTCGGTCGAGCAGCAGCGCCATCTCGGCAAGACCGCGCCCTCGCTCTACGACATGCGCAACGTCTTCCAGGTCAACGTCGAGGAAGGCCGGCACCTCTGGGCGATGGTCTACATCCTGCAGAAATATTTTGGCCGCGATGGCCGCGAGGAGGCCGAGGAGCTGCTGCGCCGCCGCTCCGGCGACCCCGACAAGCCGCGCATGCTCGGCGCCTTCAACGAGGCGACGCCGGACTGGCTGTCGTTCCACATGTTCACCTTCTTCACCGACCGCGACGGCAAGATGCAGCTCGAGAGCCTGGCGCAATCCGGCTTCGATCCGCTCTCGCGCACCTGCCGCTTCATGCTCACCGAGGAGGCGCACCACATGTTCGTGGGCGAGACCGGCATCGGGCGCACCATCCAGCGCACCTGCGAGGCGATGAAGGCAGCCGGCATCGAGGATCCGTCCGACATCGGCAAGGTCCGCGACCTCGGCGTCATCGATCTGCCGACCATGCAGAAGAAGCTCAATCTGCACTATTCGCTCTCGCTCGACCTGTTCGGCTCCGAGGTCTCGACCAACGCGGCAAACGCGTTCAACGCCAGCCTCAAGGGCCGCTTCCAGGAAACCAAGATCGAGGACGACCACAAGCTCGAGCATGCGACCTATCCGGTGCTCAAGCTGGTCGACGGCGAGATCAAGCGGGTGGACGAGCCGGCGCTCACCGCCATCAACATGCGGCTGCGCGACGACTACACCGCCGACTGCCAGCGCGGGCTCGACCGCTGGAACAAGATCATCGACCGCATCGGCGTGAGTTTCCGCTTCGCGCTGCCGCACGTGGCCTTCCACCGCGAGATCGGCGAGTTTAAGGATGTCGAAGCCACCCCGGCTGGGGACATCGTCGACACGGCGACCTGGGCCAGGGACAAGGACAAGTGGCTGCCGTCCAAGGCCGACGGCGATTTCATCCAGAGCCTGATGGTGCAGGTGACCGAGCCCGGCCAGTTCGCGAGCTGGATCGCGCCGCCGCGCGTCGGCATCGACAACAAGCCCGGCGATTTCGAATACGTGAAGATCGCGGCCTGATCGGCAGCCGCCAACGGCCCGCGGTCACTCCGCCGCTTCGCCGCGCGCTACGCCGTCCCACCACGGGCAGACCCCGGGCGCGAGCTTGTAGTTGCCCTCGATCACGTTCACCGGCTTGCGCAGCCCGGTCGCCGCCGCCGCGACGCGGATGGCGCGCGCCTCGGCGCGCTTCTCCGGCGTCATCCACAGCCGGTCGTGGCCCCACATGCTCGGGCCCCAGGTGACCTCCTCCGGCTGCCAGTTGTCGACGTCGATCACCCGTCCGCCCCAGCCGTACTCGACCATGAAGCCCGAGGGCGAGTTCGAATAGAACGAGGTGACCTCGTCGTTGATGTGCCGTCCCAAGGTCACGCCGATGCGGCCGTCCTCGCCGAGCGCGAGATCGTAGCACTGGCCGACGTCGTCGAGGCTGTAGAGCTCCACCATGAGATGGTGGGTGGCGCTGCGGCCGGTCTCGATGAAGGCGATCGAGTGATGGCGCGGATTGGCATGGAAGAAATAGGCGTTGAACGGCCGCACCATATAGTCGGAGAGCCGGAAGCCGAGCACGTCGCGATAGAACGGCACCGCGTCGTTGATGTCCTTGACGTGCAGCACGGCGTGACCCATGCCGAGCGGCCCGGTACGGAAGCCGGAGATCGAGCGGCCGGGCTTGAACGGATCGCGCGCGGTCTCTGCGCCGTGGAAGATCTCGATGCGGTTGCCGAGCGGATCGGCGAGCACCACCAGATCCTTGACCCGGCGCTCGTCGGCGAGCGCGCGCGCGCCGCGCGCGACCTCGACGCCGGCCCGCTCCAGCCGCGCGGCAAAATCGTCGAGCGCCGCGGCGTCCGCCACCTCCCAGCCGAAGAAGGCCACGCCCTCGCCGCCGTCCTCGTTCACGACTACGCGCTGCTTGCGGTCGTCCATCCGCAGCGCCAGGCTCTTGCCGCTCTTGTCGACGAGCTGCATGCCGAGAAACCTGGTGCCGAAGCTGGTCCAGTCCTCGAGCGATTTCGCGCGAATGCCGACATAGCCGAGACCTTGGATATCCATGGCGGCCTCCTCCTGGAGCGGATTCGTCCGCCCGCGCTCCACCCTGTGTGCAGCTCGCTGCGGGCGCGGGACGGCGGGACGCTTACGCCTCAGTCCTGCGGTGAAATATGGGCTTCCCTGACGATCTTGGCAAATTTGGCGAGATCGGCCCTGAACCGCGCGTCGAACTCCGCCGGCGTGCTGGCGACCGCCTCGTTGCCGGTGATGCGCAGGCGCTCGCGCAGGTCGGGCGCGGCCAGCGCCGACTTGGCGGCCTGCTGGATCGCGCCGACGATCGCGGGCGGGGTGTTGGCCGGGACGAACCAGCCCTGCCAGCTCGACGACTCGAAGCCCGCAAGGCCGCTCTCGGCGACGGTGGGCACGTCGGGCAAAGCCGCCGAACGGATGGCGCCGGCGACCGCGAGCGCGCGCACGCTTCCCCCTTCGACCTGCGGCAGCGCAGTGGCCATCGGCACCACCGCCACCTGGATCTCGCCGGTGATGAGCGCGGGAAAGATCGCGGCGTCGCCCTTGTACGGAACCGGCTGGATGTCGACGCCGGCGGCAGTCTTGAGCATCTCCATGGTGAGGTGCAGCGGGTTGCCGACCCCGGTCATGCCGTAGTTGAGCGCGCCGGGCTTGGCTTTCGCCAGCGCGACAAGCTCGCCGAGCGAGCGCGCCGTGAGCTTCGGGCTCGCCACCAGCACGAGTTGGGAGGCGACGAGCTGCGTCACCGGGATGAAGTCGCGCACCACGTCGAAAGGCAGCGCGCGGTAGATGGCGGGGCTGATCGCCTGGCCATTGGTGTTCTGCAGGATGGTGTAGCCGTCGGGCGGCGATTTGGCGACCGCGTCGGCGGCGACGTTGCCGCCGGCGCCGGGGCGGTTCTCGACGATGACCGGCTGCCGCAGCGATTCTGAAAGCTTGCCCCCCATCATGCGGGCAAGGGTGTCGACGGCGCCGCCCGCGACGAACGGCACGACGATGTGGATCGGCTTGCTCGGATAGGGCTGGGCAACTGCACCGCTTCCATGCAGCGCAAGCATCGCGAGCGCGATCGCAAAGCACGGCCGTTTCATCGCATATCCTCCCGGCATGGGTCGCGCGCGGCAACGCATGCGTGGTCAATCTAGCGGATTTGCGCGCGCCTGAGGCGACAAGAGGAGCGCCTTTGAACGGAATCGAGCAGGCCAAAAGCTCGGCGCGCTTCTTCCCTCGTGGAACGCTGTGACGGGACCGCGTCGAGGACGGGTGAGATACGGCCCGCCCGTGTCACTCCGCCGCCGCCCGCGCCGGCGCGGCGTGCGCGGAGACGAGGTAGTCGACCGCCGCCTGCACGCCGCCCTTCTTGTGCGGGATGCCCGCGAGCGCCAGCGCCATCTCGGTGATGCCGAGCGCGCCGACCAGCATGCCCTCATTGACGTCGCCGAGATGGCCGATGCGGAAGTACTTGCCGGCGTAGCGGCCGAAGCTCGCCCCGTAGGAGATGTTGAAGCTGTCGAGCGCGAGATTGCGGAACGCGTCGGCGTCGTGGCCTTCCGGCAGCATCACCGCCGTGATCGTCGGCGAATAGTAGCGCGCGTCGCGGCACATGATCTCGAGCCCCCAGGCGCGCACCGCGCAGCGCGTCGCCTCGGCCAGGCGATGATGGCGCGCGAACACGTTATCGAGCCCCTCCTCGTGCAGCATGGCGATGCCTTCGGCCAGCCCGTGCAGCATCTGTGTCGCCGGCGTGTAGGGGAAGAAGCCGATCTTATTCATGTTGAGCATGTCGTCCCACGCCCAGAACGACTTCGGCAGCTGCGAGCTCTTGGCCGCCGCGAATGCCTTGTCGCTCACCGCGTTGAACGACATCCCGGGCGGCAGCATCAGTCCCTTCTGCGCGCCGCCGACGGTGACGTCGACGCCCCATTCGTCATGGCGGTAGTCGGTCGAGGCGAGCGAGGAGATGGTGTCGACGAAGAACAGCGCGGGATGTCCGGCGGCATCGATCGCCTTGCGGATGTCGGCGACCGGGGAGAGGCAGCCGGTCGAGGTCTCGTTGTGCAGCACGCAGACCGCCGTGATCTCCTTGTTCTTGTCCTTACGCAGATGGTCCTCGATCGCCGCCGGATCGGCGCCGATGCGCCAGTCGGTCTTGATGAACTCGGGACGCAGCCCGAGCTTCTCCGCCATGTTCTTCCACAGCGTGGCGAACTGGCCGGTCTCCACCATCAGTACGCGGTCACCCGGCGACAGCGTGTTGACCAGCGCCGCCTCCCAGGCGCCGGTGCCGGTGGCGGTGTAGATGATAACCGGATTGGCGGTCTTGAAGATGGTCTTGATGCCGTCGAGACATTTCTTTGCGAGCTTGGCGAATTCCGGTCCGCGATGGTCGATGATCGGCGTGTCCATCGCGCGCAACACGCGGTCGGGCAGCGGCGTCGGCCCCGGAATCTGCAGGAAATGGCGGCCCACGGCGCGCGCGGAGTTCTTCGACATCGACAGCTCCCTTGCAGGCACGGCCTCTCGCCGGTCGGCGACGACAAGCCTGCCGCGACTTGCCGCCATCAAGGACGAATGCGAGAGTCAGTCAAGCCTCTTGGCGAAATGATGCCATCACCGGGTGGGCAAGGACCCAGCAATGGCCGAGACGGTGCTGCCGGGGCTCGAGCGCCGGCTCAAGACGCAGCTCCTGGGCGAGGTCGAGTTCGACGCGTTCACGCGCGGGCGCTACGCCACCGATGCCTCGCACTATCAGATCATGCCGATCGGGGTGGTGGCGCCGCGCTCGACCAAGGAGGCCGAGCATGCGCTCGCGCTCGCCCGCGAGGAAGGCGTGAGCGTGCTGCCGCGGGGCGCCGGCACCTCGCAGGCGGGGCAGACCGTGAACTCCTCGCTCGTCATCGACTGCTCGAAATATCTCGACCACGTGCTCGAGCTCGACGTCGCCGGCCGGCGTTGTGTGGTCGAGCCCGGCATCGTGCTCGACGAGCTCAATCGCCGGCTCAAGCCACACGGCCTCTGGTTCCCGGTCGACATCTCGACCGCCTCGCGCGCCACCATCGGCGGTATGGTGGGCAACAATTCGTGCGGCGCGCGCTCGCTGCGCTACGGCAACACCCGCGAGAACGTGCTGTCGGTGGACGCGGTGCTGGCGGACGGCAGCATCGCGCATTTCGGCGCGGTCGCTCCCGACCTCTCGGACCTGCCGCCGCGCTCGCCGCTCGCGCCGCTGGCGCGCGCGCTCCTTGAGCTCGCCGCGCGCGAGGCCGGCGACATCGAGGCCAATTTCCCGCGGCTCCAGCGCCGGGTCGGCGGCTACAACCTCGACGCGCTGCTGCCCGGCCGCAACGACATCAACCTCGCGCACATTCTCGTCGGTTCCGAAGGCACGCTTGCCTTCTCCACCCGGATCGAGCTCAAGCTCGCGCCGCTGCTAGGCCGCCGCGCCGTGGGAGCCTGCCATTTCGGTAGCTTCTTCGAGGCGATGGACGCGGCCCAGCACATCGTCAAGCTCGGGCCGACCGCGGTCGAGCTTGTCGACCGCACCATGCTCGGCCTCGCGCGCGAGATCGCGATGTTCGCGCCTACCATCGAAGCGGTCGTGCGCGATGATCCCGAGGCCATCCTGTTCGTCGAATTCGCCGAGGACGACCAGTACGAGAACCTGCGCCGCCTGATGCGGCTCAAGGAACTGATGGGCGATCTCGGGCTCGACTGGGACAAGACCGGCGCGCGCTGGGGCGGGGTGATCGACGTGTTCGATGCCCGGCTGCAGGCCGCGATCAACGACATGCGCACGGCCGGCCTCAACATCATGATGTCGATGAAGCAGGAGGGAAAGCCGGTGTCCTTCGTCGAGGACTGCGCGGTCCCGCTCGAGCACCTCGCCGACTATACCTCGAAGCTCAACGACCTCTTCGCCAGGCATGGCACGCGCGGCACCTGGTATGCGCATGCCTCGGTCGGCTGTCTGCACGTGCGACCGGTGCTCAACCTGCGCCTCGAGCACGACGTCAACGCCATGCGCGCGATCGCGGAGGAAGCCTTCGCGCTGGTGCGCGCCTACAAGGGCTCGCATTCCGGCGAGCATGGCGATGGCATCGTGCGTTCGGAATTCCATGAGCGGATGTTCGGCGCGCGCCTCGTGCGTGCATTCGAGGAGGTCAAGGACCGCTTCGACCCGAAGGGCTTCTACAATCCCGGAAAGATCGTGCGGGCGCCGAAGTTCGACGACCGCTCGACCTTCCGCTACCCGCCGGATTACCGCGCCGGCGAGCTGCGCACGCATCTCGACTGGTCGGCTTATCCCGGCGCTGGCGGCGGGTTCCAGGGCGCGGTCGAGATGTGCAACAACAACGGCGCCTGTCGCGCGCTCGCCGGCGGCGTGATGTGCCCGAGCTATCGCGTCACCCGCGCGGAGCGCGACGTCACCCGCGGGCGCGCCAACACGCTGCGCCTGGCCATCACCGGCCAGCTCGGCCCCGACGCGCTGACCTCGCAGGAGATGGCGGAGACGCTCGCGCTTTGCGTCTCCTGCAAAGCCTGCCGGCGTGAATGTCCGACCGGCGTCGACATGGCGCGCATGAAGATCGAGGTGCAGGCGGCGCGCGCGGCGAAGCACGGCCTGCCACTGCGCGACCGGCTCGTCGGCTATCTGCCGCGCTATGCGCCGCTCGCGGCGCGGTGGCCGCGGCTCGCCAATCTGCGCAACCACAAGCCGCACCTGCGGCGATGGTCGGAGCGCTACGCCGGCCTGAGCGCGCGGCGCGACCTGCCGCGCTGGCGCGCCGACGCCTGGCGCGAGCCGCCGCCCGCCGCCGGCGTGGACAATGCGCCGGTGGTGGCGCTGTTCGCCGACACCTTCAATCGCTATTTTGAGCCGGAGAATATTGCGGCCGCACACCGCGTGCTCGCCGCCGCCGGTTATGCGGTGCAGCTGCCGGCGCCGGCGGATGGCAGCTGCCGCCCGCTCTGCTGCGGGCGCACGTTTCTCGCGGTCGGCTTGGTCGAGGAGGCGCGGCGCGAGGCCGAGCGCTGCGTCGCCGGGTTGGCGCCATTGCTGGCGCGCGGAATTGCGGTGGTCGGGCTCGAGCCCAGTTGCATCCTCGGCTTTCGCGATGAGATCCCCGCGCTGGTGAAGAGCGAGGAGGCACGGCAGCTGGCCGCCAGCGCGCTGCTGCTCGAGGAATTCCTGGCGCGGGAGCCGAAAACGGGCGCCCTCAAGCGCGCGCTCAGGCCGCTCGCCAGACGCGCGCTGCTGCACGGCCACTGCCACCAGAAGGCGTTCGGCGCCATGGCGGCGGTGGAATCGGTCCTCGGGCTCGTGCCGGGGCTGGGCGTGGACACCGTGGAGACGAGCTGCTGCGGCATGGCCGGCGCCTTCGGCTACGGCGCCGAGACCATCGACGCCTCGCTCAAGATGGCCGAGCTGTCGCTGCTGCCCGCCGTGCGCCGGGCCGAGCCCGACGCCCTGATTGTCGCCGATGGCACCTCCTGCCGGGCGCAGATCAGGGACGGCAGCGGGCGCGAGGCATTGCATGTCGCCCGCGTGCTGGCGATGAGCGTCGACGGCGCCGGGCTAACGCCCGCACCGGCGTGAGCACGGGCTCGGCTCAGATTAGGCGGGCGAGAATCGTGATCCCGATCAGCACGACGCAGGCGCCGCCGTAGCGATAGACGGCGCGGCCGTAGGCGTCGCCGATCCGGCCGATCACCGCGCCGAGCGCGATCCCCGCCCCATGCAGAAGCGCGGTCGCCAACACGAAGCCCGCGCCGTAGGCGCCGCCCGCGGCGTCCAGCGGCATCTCGCTGCCATGGGCATGGCCGTGGAACACGGCGAACGCGGCGACCAGCGTCATGGCGATAGCGAGTGGCGCCTTGACGCCGAGCGCGACCATCCCGCCGAGCACGATCACCGAGAGCGCAATGCCGACCTCGACGTGCGGCAGCGCGACGCCCAGCATCGCAAGCGTGCCGCCCGCCGCCATGGCGAGCAGGAAGCTCGCGGGAACGAGCCAGAGCGCGCGCCCGCCCAGCTGCCAGGCGAAGATGCCGACCGTGACCATGGCGAGCAGGTGATCGAGGCCGCCGAACGGATGCGCGAAGCCGTGCGCGAAGTCATGCGCACCGCCGATGCCGGGATGCGCGAGGGCGGCGGTGGGAACGAGCGAGAGAATGACGGCGGTCGGCAGGCGATGGCGCATGGTTTCCCCCGTGAATGGCGAGCGCAGGTCAGCGCGCAAAATCGCATATCACCCGGGCAGGCCGCAAGGCCGCGGCGCGCCTCGGCGTCCGCCGACGAGCAAGAGAGCAGGCCCGTCCGGATGGGGACATCCGGACGGGCCGCATGATCGACGCGGGGGTGGATGGGGGCGCACGCGCCGATCACAAGTGTGACTGCTCCGGGGAGGCGTCCTCGGATGGGAGGGTGCGGGTTGTTGTTCTTGACCCCGGACGGCTCTGGCGGCCGCTTGTCCCGTTGGTCGCGGCAGACGATGGCCGGGTTCAAGGGTCAGAGGCGAGATGTGCGGCCGGCCGCCCGCTGCCCGCGAGCTTAGGAGGGCCGCATGGGTTGGCGGCGCTCGTCGTGCGCGGGGCGGGATGAGCCGTCGCCGCTCCCGGGATGCGAGTCCGCCGCGAAGCTGGTATCGTGCGGCGCCCGTTGGTGACGATGCCTCCGCATTCCGCGCAATCTCAGGCAACCGATATCCGTGTTCGCAAGGCTGAGCGCGGCGATCTCGACGTGCTGGGCGAACTCGAGCACCGAGTCTTCGCCACCGACCGGTTGTCGCGGCGCAGCCTGCGCCGGCTTCTCCAGTCTCCGAGCGCCGAGCTGATCGTCGCCCATGCGGACGGCAAGCTCGCCGGCACGGCGATCGTCCTGTTTCGGCCGCGCGCCCTCGTGGCGCGCCTCTATTCCATCGCGGTCGTACCTCACATGAGCGGCCGCGGGGTTGCGCCGATGTTGCTCGCCGCCGCCGAGGCGGCCGCGTTCGCGCGCGGCTGCCGCGTCATCCGCCTCGAGGTGCACGTGCGCAACCACGCAGCGCTGGCGCGCTACCGCAAGAGCGGCTACCGCGAGTTTGGCCGCCGACGCCGCTACTACGAGGACGGCGGCGACGCGCTGCGCTTCGAGAAGCGGCTCGACTGCGTGCCGGCGCTGACGACGGCGCCGCCCTATTTCCACCAGAGCACGGAATTCACCTGCGGCCCCGCCTGCATCATGATGGCGCTGGCCTGGGCCGACCGCGCCTTCAAGCCGACGCCCGCCTTCGAGTTCGAGCTGTGGCGGCAGGCCACCACCATCTTCATGGGAGCGGGACCGGGCGGCTGCGAGCCCTACGGCATGGCGGTCGCGCTGCGGCGGCATGGCCTCGCGCCGGAGCTCTACGTGAGCCGGCGCGGCCCCTATTTCGTGGATGGCGTGCGCGCCGCCGACAGGCGCCGCGTCATGCAGCTGACGCAGCACGCGTTCGAGCGCGAGGCGCGCGCGCTCGCCGTACGAAGCCACCTGACTCCGCTGACCGAATCAGTTCTGATGCGGGCATTCGACGCGGGGAGCGTGGCCATCGTGCTCGTTTCGGGCTATCACATGATCCCCAGGGGGAAGCCGCACTGGATTTTCGCCTTCGGCCGCGACGGGCGTCGTGTCCTCATGCACGATCCCGCCGCCGTCAGAGATGAGCAAGGGATGGCGATCGCCGCCGAGACCTACGCGCTGCCGTGGACCGCGTTCGAGCGCGTGATCCACCTGGGTCGTGACCGGCTGAGCGCAGCCATCGTCATCCGGAAAGGACCCGCATGACAGGCTGGGTCATCCTGGTAGACCAGCCCAAAGACCTCCCTAACGCCGAGACCCCGCACAAGGTGATCACGACCAGCGAGTATCTCGCGCGGCCGCGCCTGTTCGACATGGGCCGGCCGAAGCTGGTCAACCTCGCGCGCTCCTATGCCTATCAGTCGAAAGGCTACTACGCCTCGCTGCTGGCTGAGGCGCGCGGGCACCGCGTCGTTCCCACGGTCGAGACCATGCTGGAGCTGCGCGAGTCCAAGCTCTACGAGCACGCGCTGCCGGAACTCGAGGACGAGCTCAACCGCTGTGCGCGGCGCGCCGACTTTCAGCCCGAAGGCGAGCTCAAGCTGCTGGTATGCTTCGGCATCGCCCGCGACGAGCGTTTCGAGTCGTTCGGGCGCCTGCTGTTCGACTGGTTCCGTTGCCCGGCGCTCGAGGTCAACGTCGAGCCGGGCCGCTGGCTGTCGATCGAGCGTATCCGCCCGCGCAACATCACGCGCCTGGCCAACGGCGAGGCCTCCTTCCTGCGCGAGTCGCTGCACCGGCATACCAAACGCGAGTGGCGCGATCCCAAGGCGCGCACCGTCGCGAAATACGATCTGGCGGTGCTGTACGATCCCAACGAGAAGATGGCGCCGTCCTCGGCGGCCTCGATCAAGCACATGGCGCGCATCGCCGAGCGGCTGTCGATCGACGTCGAGCCGGTGACGAAGCGCCAGCTCGCGGAGATCGGCGAGTACGACGGCCTGTTCATCCGCGAGACCACCTCGATCGACAACCACACCTACCGCTTCGCGCGCCGCGCGTGGCAGGAGGGCATGCCGGTCATCGACGACCCGATCTCCATGATCCGGTGCACCAACAAGGTGTTTCTGATGGAGCTCTTGGGACAGAACCAGGTGGCGACGCCGCCCACCGTGCTGCTTGCCGACGCCGGCGACCTGCCGAAGGCGATGGACGAGCTGGGGCTCCCGCTGGTGGTGAAGATTCCCGACGGCTCGTTCTCGCGCGGCGTGCACAAGGTGCACAGCACGGACGAGTTCCGCCGCATCGCCGACGAACTGTTCGAGGAAACCGACCTGCTGCTAGCGCAGAAATTCCTGCCGACCGAGTTCGACTGGCGCGTGGGGGTGCTCGGCGGCGAGCCCTTATTCGTGTGCCAGTACCGCATGGCACGTGGCCATTGGCAGATCGTCAAGCACCGCCCCGACGGCTCCTCGCGTGAGGGCGGCTTTCGCACCTTCGAGCTCGACAAGGCGCCGAGCGCGCTGATCGACGTCGCGGTACGTGCGGCGCGGCCGATCGGGCAGGGATTCTACGGCGTCGACGTCAAGGAGACCGACCGCGGCTTCGTCGTGATGGAGGTCAACGACAATCCCAATCTCGAGCACGGCATCGAGGACCAGGTCGGCAAGGACGAGATCTGGATCCGCGTGCTCAAGTGGTTCATCGAGCGGTTCGAGCAGTAGCCCGGCCGTAGGGTGGGCAAAGGCGCAAGACGAGGTCGTGACAAGGCCTAGGGTCCGGCGCGCCTTTGTCCGCGCGCGTCACGATGCGCCCAACGCGTGGGCGAAATCGCACCCGCGTCTTCGGAGAGGATGCGGCATAGCGATTCTGCCCGCTCTACAACTCTCCGCTAAACCCGAGAACGGTAGCGCGCCCGGAATGGCCGCTGGGCAACACGCGCCTCGACCCTTATGGTGCCGCACTGGCAAGTTCGCGAGGTGAGAATGATTGTTGCAATGTTGAATCGCGTTGCTCTGGCGATCGCCGCCGCCGGCACACTCTGCAGCGCCGCGCACGCGCAGCAGCCGCTCGACAAGGTGTCGTTCGGCACCAACTGGGTGGCCGAGGCCGAGCACGGCGGCCATTACCAGGCGCTGGTCGACGGCACCTACCGCAAATATGGGCTCGACGTCACCATCGTGCCGGGCGGGCCGAACGTGAACAACCGCATCCTGCTCCCGGTCGGCAAGCTCGACTTCTTCATGAGCGCCAATACGCTGCAGAGCTTCGACGCGGTCGCGCAGGACATCCCCACGCTCACGGTCGCCGCCATGTTCCAGAAGGACCCGCAGGTGCTGATCGCGCATCCCGACCAGGGAATCGAAAAGTTCGAGGATCTCAAGAAGCTCACGCTGTTCATCTCGCGCGAGGGGCTCGCCAGCTATTTCCAATGGCTCAAGGCCGACTTCGGCTTCATCGAAGCGCAGGTCAAGCCCTACACCTACAATGCCCAGCCGTTCCTCGCCGACAAGCGCAGCGCCATGCAGGGCTATGTCACCTCCGAGCCTTATGCGCTCGAGCAGCAGGCGCACTTCAAGCCGAAGGTGTTCCTGCTCGCCGACCAAGGCTTCAGCAGCTACTCCACGCTGATCGAGACCCGCCGCGAGTTGGTGGAGAAGCGGCCGGAGTTGGTGCAGCGCTTCGTCGATGCCTCGATCGTCGGCTGGTACCACTATCTCTACGGCGACAACCGCGCGGCCAATGCGCTGATCAAGCAGCAGAACCCCGAGATGACCGACGGGCTCCTCGCCTATTCCGTGGCCAAAATGAAGGAATACGGCATTGTGGATTCCGGCGATGCGGCGAAGCTCGGCATCGGCGCCATGACCGACGCGCGCGTGAAGAATTTCTTCGACGAAATGGTGCGCGCGGGCGTGGTCAAGCCTTCGCTTCCGTTCACGCGCTCGTACACGTTGCAATTCGTCAACAAGAAGGTGGGTCTCGACCTGCGGCCGAAACGGTGAGCGCCGAGCCCTCGGTGCGCGTCATGATGGCAGGCTCGGCACGGCGCCGGGCGCGATCTATGGGAAACCGAAGCCCCATGCTTCGAGCGGGCCGGATCAGCGCAGGCACTGCTGCACGAGCGTGCGCCGCGCCGCGAACGACACCCCGAGTGCGTCGGCCTCCCGGCGGCAGGAGGGCATCCGCCGCTCGGCCGCGACCAGCACGGGCGCGCGGGTGGGATAGGGCCGCCCCGGCACCGGACAGGGATACACGGTATAGGGAATGCCGGCCACCTGGTTGATGATCTCTTCCTCGTCGAGTTCATCGCCGAGCCGGTTGCCAGCTGCCTGCAGCTGCAAGGCAAGACCAGGCAAACGGTAGAGGATCGCTCTGCTGGCCAGCCGCGCGAGCTCCTTCATCACCGCTTCGCCCTCGCGCATGGTGGCGCAATAGCTTGGCGGCACCGGCGTGAGGCCCAGCCACCTGCCGGGGCCGCGATGGTAGCCGGCGATGCGGCTGCTCAGGGCATTGGCGGCGCCGATCACGCGGCCGGCCTCGCCCAGGACGGGCTGCGCCGCCGCGCTCATGATCATCGCCGCGAGAATGCCGAGGCCGACAAATCCAAGTGGCAGCAGTCGGCGCACCATCACCCCCCAATCGGACTCGACGATCACGCTACCGCAAAACCACGGCCATCGACAACGTCTCATCCGCGCAGCCGGGCTTCCGCGCTCGGTTCGGCGGCGGAATGGTTCATCCGCGATCCGTCACTTCGCCGAATTTCGTTGTAAAGTCCCATCGGCCTTTCCGCCCCTGATCTCGAGCCGTGTCAGCTCCTTCCAGCACTCCCGCTTCGACCTCCACTCCCGCCGTGGTCGCGCTCGACGCCGTCGGCAAGATCTTTGCCAATGGGGTGGTGGCGCTCGATCGCCTCAGCCTCGATGTGCGGCCGGGCGAGTTCGTGGCGCTGCTTGGCCCGTCCGGCTGCGGGAAGTCGACGGCGCTGCGCATCATCGCCGGCCTGAGCGAGCCGACCAGCGGAAAGGTCGACTGGGCCGAGCCGCCGACTGCGGATGGCGCCAACGTCGGCAATCCGCGCCGCATCGGCTTCGTGTTTCAGGAGCCCACCCTAATGCCGTGGGCGACAGTCGCCGCCAACGTGCGCCTGCCGCTCAAGCTCGCCGGGCTTGATGCGAGCGCGCAGGAGCGGGTTGCCGCTGCGCTTGAGCGCGTCGGGCTTGCCGGCTTCGCGGGAAGCTATCCTCGCGAGCTCTCCGGCGGCATGAAGATGCGCACCTCGATTGCGCGCGCGCTCGTCACCGAGCCCAGGCTCCTGCTGATGGACGAGCCGTTCGCGGCGCTCGACGAGATCACGCGCTTTCGACTCAACGACGATCTGCTTGCGCTGTGGCAGTCGCTAAGCAAGACCGTGGTGTTCGTCACCCATTCGGTGTTCGAATCGGTCTACCTGTCGCAAAGGATCGTGGTGATGACGCCGCGGCCCGGCCGGGTCTTCACCGAGGTCGTCGTCGACGCGCCGCATCCGCGCGACCAGCGCTTCCGCACCTCCGCCGAATACGCGGGCTACTGCCGGCTGGTGTCGGAGGCGCTGGCGGAAGCGAGCGTCGCGGGGGAGGGGTAACGTGGACGCGGCACAGGCAGGGACGGTATCGCATACCGTGATTGTAAGGAGGCACCAAGCGCTTCAGTTATCGCGTGGCCCCTGGGTCCCGGATCTTCGCTCGCTAGCGCTCTTGCGCGAGCGCAACGAGACACCGATCTCGGGCTTGCCCGAGATCGGCAGTCAAATGCGCGCAAGTCGGGTGAAACCCGACTTGCGTGGACCCAGCGCAAGAGTTGCGAAGCGCATATGGCTTAAGAGTCGCTA
>DATBKV010000047.1:0-41971 GCA_036555745.1 Xanthobacteraceae bacterium
CGACGAGCTGGATACGCCATGGCGATCGCCCGCTTCCCGTCGCTGTCCCATTGGGGTGCTTTCACCGCGCTGGTCGAGAACGGGCGCGTGATCGGATGCGAGCCGTTCGCGCGCGATCCCGCGCCCTCGGAGATGCTCACCGCCATCCCTGAGATGGTGCACTCGCCCCTGCGCATTGCGCGGCCGGCGATCCGCCAGGGCTGGCGCGCGGGCAAGCCGCGCACCGGCGCCGACAGTTTCGAAGAAGTCTCCTGGGACGAAGCGCTCGCAGCGGTGGCGGCGGAGCTGGCGCGCGTGCGCGAGTCCTTCGGGAATACCGCGATCTTCGGCGGCTCCTATGGCTGGTCCTCGGCCGGCCGCGTGCACCACGCCCGCAGTCTGCTGCGGCGATTCCTGTTCCTCGGGGGCGGCTGCGTCGACCAGGTCGGCAACTACAGCTTCGGCGCGGCGCAATACATCCTCCCGCGCGTGATCGGGACCTTCCAACCCGTGGTCGGGCAAGTGACGGATTGGCCCTCGATCATCAAGCACACTCGGCTCGTTCTTGCGTTCGGCGGGCTTGCCACCAAGAACGGCCAGGTAACCCCGGGCGGCGCTGGCGCCCACAGCTTGGAGG
This sequence comes from Xanthobacteraceae bacterium, assembly GCA_036555745.1. Classification (GTDB taxonomy): domain Bacteria; phylum Pseudomonadota; class Alphaproteobacteria; order Rhizobiales; family Xanthobacteraceae; genus VAZQ01. The sequence continues at coordinate 617 of DATBKV010000047.1, forward strand.
CGTGGCTGCGGCGGGCAAAAGAGGCGGGGATCGAATTTGTCTCCATCAGCCCGCTCAAGTCCGACGCGCCCGATTTTCTGGGCGCGCAGTGGATCCCGATCAGGCCCAACACCGATACCGCGCTGATGCTGGCGATCGCGCACACGCTCCTGAGCGAGGAACGCCACGATGCCTCGTTCGTGGCCAGCCATTGCAGCGGTTTCGAAACATTCCGCCGCTATCTGCTCGGCCTCGACGACGGGGTGCCGAAGGACGCGGCCTGGGCGCAGACGATCACCGGCGTGCCCGCTGATACAATACGCGAGCTTGCGCGCCGCGCGTCCGCGACGCGCAGCATGATCACATGCGCGTGGTCGCTGCAGCGCGCGCACCACGGCGAGCAACCGTACTGGGCGGCCATCGTGCTGGCGGCGATGCTGGGCGGCATCGGCCTGCCCGGCGGCGGCTTCGCCTTCGGCCATGGCTCGGGCAACGGCATCGGCGTGCCGCGCGTCGACGTCGCGGGGCCCGAGGTGCCGCTGCCGCTCAACCCCGCGCGCTCGGTGATCCCGGTCGCCCGCATCGCCGACATGCTGCTCAATCCCGGCGACAGCTACAGCTTCAACGGCCGGCGCTATCGCTATCCCGATATCCGGCTCGTCTATTGGGCGGGCGGCAATCCGTTCCACCACCATCAGGACCTCAACCGGCTGCGACGGGCGTGGCAAAAGCCGGAGACGGTCGTCGTGCACGAGAGCTGGTGGACGGCCACGGCGCGCCACGCCGACATCGTGCTGCCGGCGACCACCACGCTCGAGCGCAACGACGTCGGCGGCTCCTCGCGGGACCCGTTCATTCTCGCCATGCATCGCGCCATCGATCCGGTCGGCGACGCACGCAACGACTTCGACATCTTCCACGCGCTCGCGCGGCGACTCGGCTACGAGACCGTCTTCAGCGCCGACCGGGACGAGATGGGCTGGTGTCAGTGGGTTTACGACCAAGTGCGTGCGAGCGCGAATACCAAAGGCATAGCGCTCCCCGGCTTCCAGCAATTCTGGGCCGAAGGCTTCGTCGAGCTGCCGCCACCCGAACGCGACTACGTATTGTTTGAAGATTTCCGCCGCGATCCCGCGCGCCATCCGCTCAAAACCCCCTCGGGGCGCATCGAGATTGTCTCCGAGGACATCGCCGGCTTCGACTATGCCGACTGCCCGCCCCACCCCGCGTGGCTGCCGCCGGCGGAGTGGCTCGGAGGCGCCAGCGCCCAGCGCTGGCCGATTCATCTCGTCACGCATCAGCCCGCAAGCCGCTTGCACAGCCAGATGGATCCCGGCCCGGTGTCGCGCCGGCAGAAGATCAAGGGGCGTGAGCCCATCCGCATCAACCCCGAGGATGCCGCCCGGCGCGGCATTCGGGACGGCGACGTGGTGCGGGTGTTCAATACGCGCGGGGCCTGCCTCGCCGGCGCGCTGATCGATCCCGGCGTCATGGCGGGCGTGGCGGTCATAGCGACGGGCGCATGGTTCGACCCGCCGCGCGAGCCGGAAGCGCCCGAGCAACACGGCAATCCCAACGTGCTCACGCTCGACATCGGGACCTCGCCGCTGGCGCAGGGCACCAGCGCGCTCACCGCCTTGGTGGAGATCGAGTGTTGGGAGACATCGGCGCCGGCGGTGCGCGCATTCGCGCCGCCGACGATGGCAGCAGCCGGCTAGCGCATGTCCGAAAAAAGTGGGCAGCGGTTTTCGATCAGGACAGGCGCAGACGAAAGAAGCTAGAGCGCATCGTGAACCGAGCCAACCGGAATCCGCTCTAGGCGCCGGTCGCTACCTGGCCGCCGGCTGCGAGCCGACCACGCGGGACACCCCTGCGTCCGCCTTGGCGATCAACTGCAGGAGCGGCCTGGGGCTGACCGATATCACGCCGGTGAAGGGCCGATCGTGGGCGAGAAGGACGAAGAACGCCGCCGCTGCGGCCACCGCGCAGAGGTTCACCGCCAGCATTTGAGTACCGGCGTGGTCGTTGTAGACCAACGCCACGACCAGCAGCGTGATCGCGATGAGACTCACCAGCGAGAACCACTGCACGCTGGACATGCCCGAGCTTGCCAGGGTCAGCCGCGCCAGGCGGGCGCTGCGTGCTTCGAAAATCTGCGGCATCAGCATCGGCGAGATGGGCGGGCCGCCGGGGGTGACGGACTCCTGCGACAATTCGGTGATCAGGTTCACGAGCGCTCTGTCTGAGACTGCAAACAGCGGATCATCAATGTCGACCTCGCGCGCCATCGCCGGCCATTCCTGCTCCGCCGCGGTCTTTGCGTAGGTAATCACGCCGGCTTTCACCTTTGCCGCCCATTCCGGCGACAAACCATCGGCGAGAGCCAGCACGTTTTCCAGCGCCAGCGCCTCACGCTGCACCGCGGTACGAGCCTGCACCCAATCGTTCCAGATGCCGGCGGCAGCAAAGGAGAGCATGAGGGCGAACAGGATGCTCGTCACCGTGGTGAGATCGTGGATGGGCAGCGACTTGGCTGGGTCCACGCTGAGCAGCCGAATGACAATGCGAACGAGAGCGAGCATCGTCCAGGCCAGAACGAGCCCGGCGGCTACGATGGCCGCGAAGAGGTAAGGCAGCGGAAGGTTCTGGAGGAAATCGAGGACCAGCATGGACGATACCCCGGAACGCCGAACAATCGACGATGGGCGGCGCCGCTCGACACGATACGCCTAGCGGCGCGGGGCAGGCCAGGATCAAAGGTTGAGTTCGTTAACGGGCCTGGTCGGTCCGGCTGGCGATCGCGTCTTCCGTGCGCTCGCCACAGGAGCCAAGCCCTACGGCGTCAATGACGCGGCATAGGCCGCGATCGCCAGCATGTCGTCGTTGGTCAATCTTTCCACAACCTGCCGCATCAGCGCGGCCGACGTGCCGGTTCGATCGCCATTCTGCACGTTCCACATCTGGCGCACGATGTAGTTGGGATGACGGCCGGCGATGGCTGGCACCTCGCCCAATCCCAGCAGTGTCGGGCCATGGCAGATGCCGCATTGGATCGTCTTGCCGCCGCCAGTCGTCACCAGCGCTTTGCCTTCGGCGAGGCTGCCCTTCGGCACGTAGGCCACGAAGCCGGAGCTCGGATCACGATAGACGACCACCTCCTCGTCCTCCGGCACTTCGATGACACGCTTGCCCAGAGGCTCGGTGCCGCCGTCGGGATGAAGGAGCCGCTTGTTGCCCGGGCCGACATAGGACTTCGGGACGGTGTCGGTTTCGACCACGCGGATCCAGGGGCGCGGCTTGACCGCCGCAAAGTAGTCAGCGGCGTCCTTGATTTCCGAATCGGTGATGATCTTGGCCATGGCGACCATCGTCCCGCCGTATTTGCGATCGCCGTGCTTCCAGTCCGCCATCTGCCGGATGAAATAGGACGCCGGCAGCCCAGCGACGTAGGCCGATTCGTCGTGGCCGGTGCCGGTGGGAAGATGGCAGGAGCCGCAAGCGCGCACCTGGTTGGCCTTGTTGCCGAACTGGACGATGCTGGGCATCGGCGGGTACATGTTCGGGAACCAGTTCGGGATGTCGTACATGTCGTCCGCCTTCGCGCGCGTGATCGACAGCGTGCTGCCAAGCGGGGCAGGACGCACTCTGCTGGCATCAAATCGGGGCGGAGGCTGAAGCTTCTCCGTCACCGGGAAGGCCCAATCCGGTCTTTCCGCCGCTGCCGCTGCCGCCGGCACGAGCGCGAGAGCCAGGAGCCCGACCAAGCCTTTCATTGACCCCTCCCCGGACTGCGCGTTGAGCCGACGCGCCGCGTCGATGGACGCCGGGTATGCTTTCACGGCGCCGCCCATAGTCAAGTAGGTCGCGTCTGATATGCCGGCGGCCCCGGAGAAGCCGTGGCCGTGCGCGCCGCGCACGCCGTGATTGACTCCAAGCTCATCGAAAATTATCCACGCGCGCAGCCGTCGCCGCAGCCGCTGCATTGCAATGACCTTTGCCATCCGCTCCATCGTTCATCCCACCGATTTTTCTGATCTCAGCGCGACGGCATTCGCCCATGCATTGCGCATCGCATTGGCGGCCCGAAGCAGACTGCGCCTTCTTCACGTTTCGCAATACGATGCCGCCGAAGCCTTGGCGTTCCCGCATGCGCGGCGCCTGTTGGCGCAATGGGGTTTCACGGAGTCAAACGATCCGCCCTGGGCGGTCGCCGCGAAGCTCGGGATCGAGGTCGACAACATTCGGGTCGCATTGCAGGAGCCGGCCACCGCGATCGTCGATTTTCTGCGTCAGCATGCGAGCGACCTGGTGGTGCTCGCGACCCACGGCCGAGGTGGCCTGGAGCATTGGCTCAAGGGGTCGGTGGCGGAGGCGGTGTTCCGACGCTCGGCGGTTCCGACCCTGTTCATCCCGCCCGGCGCCCGCGGTTTTATCGATCCGGTGAGCGGCGACGTGCAGCTCCGGCGCGCGCTCGTCCCGGTCGACTTTGCACCGCCGGCGGCTGGAGCGCTCGAAACCGTGCAACGCTTCTGCACGGTCATGGCCGGCGCACGGATCGCAGTCGACATCCTTCACGTCGGAGAAAAGCCACCGCCCCTGCACGCCGCATCATCGCAGACGCGCTCGCCGCCGCCGGTCATCTTGCGCTCCGGCAACGTGGTGCAAGCCATTGTGGACGCAGCCATCGAGCTCGACGTCGACCTCATCGGGATGCCGACGGCCGGACACCACGGCGTTCTCGATGCGCTGCGCGGCAGCACGACCGAACGCGTGATCCGCCACGCGCCATGTCCGGTGCTCGCGCTGGCCGCCGCGTAGCGCCGGCAGGCTGAGCGCTGCTCCGAAATGGGCTACTGCGGCGGGATCTTCAGGCAGGCCGCAACAAGGGGGCTGTTGGCCGGCACCGGGCTGCGGCAGGTTGCGGATCGCTCGTTGGGGATGACGGCAGCGTTGCGTCTCACGCCGCAATACGCGGTCAGGAGGAGCTCGTCCTCGCCGCAGTGCACGGTGCAGCTGCTCGGGTCGCAGCCCGCGCGGATCACCCGAATTCCGACGGTCGGACCCGGCGGACCGGGATCGCCTTTCGGGCCAGGCGGGCCGGGCGGCCCCGGATCGCCCTTCGCTCCGCGCTGACCCTGATCGCAACCCATCAGCGCACCGATCAGCGCGAGGAGGATGAGCATTCGACCCGCATGCATCGACTTTCTCCGCGCGTGGCACGACAGGATGGCCAATTTCGCCATCGACCGAAAGACCGGAGCGGCACGGCGTGGGTACGCGCTGCCGCCACCACCGTCGACTCGAGGGAGTCGACAGCTAGGCGGTCGCGGCGCGGTAGCCTATAAGGGTGATCGGACGGTCGGTCGAGGTCGCTATCACGGCGAGCGCAACCGGCCCTCTCCGATGCCAGGCCGGAGTACAGATGGAGACATCGATGTCGCGGAAGAAGCTCACCGGCTCGTTCGTCGCGCTCATCACGCCGTTCAACAAGGATGGGTCGGCGGATTTCGGCGCGTTTCGGAGCCTGCTGAAATTCCACCACGAGCAGGGCACCTCCGCGGTTCTGATCATGGGCTCGACCGGCGAAACCTCGATGCTCGCGCCGGAGGAGAAAAAGCAGATCATCGTCGAAACCGCAAAGATGAAGACGCCGCGCATGCCGATCTTCTTCGGCTGCACCGGCAACAACACCGAGAGCACGATTGCCAACGTCCGTTTCGCGCGGGACAACGGCGCCGACGGCGCGATCCTCGCCGCGCCTGCCTATATCTGCGCCCCGGAAAGCGACATCGAGCGCTTCTTCCTCGAGGTCGCGGACGCGACCGAGCTGCCGCTCGGCATCTACAACAACCCGCCGCGGGTGAAGAGCGATCTCCATTGGGATCATCTGCTGCGCATCTTTCGGCACCCCAACTATGTCGTGCACAAGGAATCGACCGCGCGCGTCGGGCAGGTGGCGCAGGTGCTGGCGGCCAAGCCCGACGTCTCGGTCATGTGCTGCGACAGTCCAAATCTCGGGCTGGTGGTGCCGACCATGTCGCTCGGCGGGCACGGCACCGCCAACATGACCGGAAATATCGCACCCGCGGAGCTCGCGACCATCTCGACGCCCTGGAGTAGCTACGCCGAGGCGGAGAATTTCAAAACCGCTTATCTCCGGCTCCTGCCGCTGCTGCACTTCACCTATTCCGCGATCAATCCGGTGGCGGTGAAATCGCTGATGAAGGCGCTCGGCCTGCCGGCCGGCGACCTGCGCAAGCCGCTGACCAGCCTCGCCGGCGACGCTCTCGCCAAGGGCGTGCGCATCGTGCAGGAGCTCGGGCTCGATCAGCGCTACGGCTACAAGGTGGGTCCCATCTCGGCCGTCGCAGCGTGAGATGGAGCTCGGGATCCGCGGCAGAAAGGCGCTGCTCACCGGTGCAAGCAGGGGTCTCGGCAGAGCCTGCGCCTTCGCGCTCGCGCAGGAAGGCGTCGACGTCACCATCGTCGCCCGCAAGCGCGAGGCGCTGGAGAAAACGGCTGCCGAGATCGCGGCGGCGACCGGCGCCGCGGTGACGACCGTCGCCGGCGATATCAGCACCGGCGAAGGACGCTCTGCCGCACTTGCAGCCTGTCCCGCGCCCGATATCCTGCTCAACAACGCCGACGGTCGGCTACCGGGCGATTTCCGCGAATGGTCGCGGGACGATTGGATCGCTGCGCTCGACGCAATGATGCTGTCACCGATCGAGATGATGCGCCTCACCGTAGACGGCATGATGGCTCGCGGATTTGGGCGCATCGTCAACATCGTCTCGCGCAGCGTGAAGGTTGCGCAGCCGGAACTCGGGCTGTCGAACGGCGCCCGTTCCGGCCTGGTCGGCTTCGTCGCCGGGCTCGCACGGCAGACGATCAGATGCAACGTCACCATCAACAACCTGCTGCCCGGTATCTTCGACAGCGAGGCGCAGCGCGCGCACGTGGCGGCGATGCTTGCCGCGACCGGGAAAAGCTTCGACGAGCTGTGGCGCGCGCGCGCCGAAGCCAACCCGGCAAGGCGTTACGGCCGCCCGGCCGAGCTCGGCGCCTACTTCGCCTTTCTCTGCTCCGAGCACGCCGGCTTCATTACCGGGCAGAATCTGCTGATCGACGGGGGAAGCTATCCGGGGACCTACTGACAGCGCAGCGAAAGGATCTTCCCCATGCGACTGATGACGATGTCCGCGCTTGCGATCGGCCTCGCCGCGCTCACCGCGACGCCCGCGCCGGCACAGGACTATCCCGCGCATACCGTGACCGTGGTGGTGCCGTTTCCGGCCGGCGGATCGGTCGACGGCGTCGCGCGCATCCTGGTGCAGAAACTCAACGAAACGGCGGGACAGCATTTCATCGTGGAGAACCGCGCCGGCGGAGCATCGGGAACGGTCGGCGCCAACGCCGTCGCCAAGTCGCCGCCCGACGGGTACACGCTGCTGCTGTCGGCCTCGGTGCACGTGATCAATCCGTTCCTGTACAAGAGCGTGCCCTACGACGTGGTGAACGATTTCACGCCGGTGTCGCTGCTCGCCGATGGACCGCTGATCGTCAGCACCACGCCCAGCGTGCCGGCCAACAACCTCAAGGATTTCTTCGCGCTGGTGCGCAAGGACCCGCAGAAATATACGTTCGGAACCACCAGCATCGGCTCCGCCAGCCATCTGGCCATCGAGCTGCTCAAGAGCGACGCCGGTCTCGATACCCTGGTCGTCGCCTACAAGGGCACCGCACCGGCGCTGACCGATCTCATGAGCGGGCAGATTCAGCTCCTCGCCGATCCCATGCTGTCGTCGCTGCCGCTGGTGCAAGGCGGCAAGATCAAGGCGCTCGGCCTCACCAGTCTCAAGCGCGCCGCGGCAGCGCCGGAGATCCCGACCGTCGAGGAGTCCGGCGTGAAAGGCTTCCAGTTCGTCTCCTGGTACGGCTTGTGGGGGCCGAAGAAGCTGCCGGCCGATATCTCCAACAAGCTGCAGACCGAGATCGCCAAGGTGCTGGCGCTGCCGGACGTCAAGCAGCGCTTGAACACGCTCGGCTTCGATCCGATCGGCACCGGCGGCGAGCAGTTTGCGACCTATATCCGCGACGAGATGGCGAAATACCAGAAGATCATCAAGGACGCCAAGATCAAGGTCGAATGAGCGCGAGTGCCGCTGCGCCATGCGGGTGATGGTGCTGGGCGCGGGCGTCATCGGAACGAGCTGCGCCTACTATCTCGCCAAGGCCGGCCACGAAGTCACGGTCGTGGAGCGGTGCAGCGGTCCGGCGTTGGAAACAAGCTTCGCCAATGCCGGCGGCATCTGTCCGGGCTTTGCCGGCCCGTGGGCCGCGCCCGGCATCCCGCGCAAGCTTGCGCGCTGGCTGTTCGCCCCCCATGCGCCGGTCGTGCTGCGTCCGCAGCTCGATCCGCAGCAATGGCGCTGGCTTGCCCGCTTTCTGCGCAACTGCGGCGCGGAGCGCTTCGCGCGCAACAAAACGCGCATGCAGCGTATCGCCCATTACAGCAAGGCTTGTCTGGCAGAGCTCAGAGCAGAGACCGGCATCGCCTTCGACCACAACACAGGCGGCGTGCTGCAGCTCTTCCGCACCGAGGACGAGCTTGCCGCCGCGCAGAGATCCGCGCGCGTGCTTACCGAGTTCGGCATCGCCCATCGCATCGTCGACGTGCAGGAAATTCTGGCGCTCGAGCCGGCGCTGGGTGCCGCAGCCGCAAAGCTGATGGGTGGCCTGCATCTCCCGGCTGACGAGACCGGCGATTGCCGCAAGTTCACGGTTGCGCTCGCCGAGCTGGTGCAGCGGCGCGGCGTCATCTTCAAGTTCGAAACGACGATCACGCGCCTCCTCCGCGACGGCTTGCGCATCGCCGGCGTCAGCACCGATCACGGTGAACTCGACGCCGACGCTTACGTGATCGCGCTCGGCAGCGCAGCTGCGCGCATGTTGCAGCCGTTGGGAATCGATCTGCCGATCTATCCGGTGAAGGGATATTCCATCACCATTGACATCGGGGAAAGCGTGCTGGCGCCGCGGTCCGCGGTGATGGACGAGCACTACAAGGTCTTGATCACGCGGCTCGGTACACGCCTGCGCGCTGCGGGCGTGGCCGAGATCGCCGGCTACGATCTCTCGATTCCTTCGTCGGGCCCGGCGACCGTGCTGCGCAGCCTGCGCGAGCTGTTCCCGGACCCTGCGAATGCCGCTGCGGCAGCCGGACCGGCCGCGACCGCCTGCAACGCCTGGGCGGGTCTGCGGCCGATGACGCCGGATGGACCGCCCTATCTTGGCGCGACCGGGTTTACCAATCTGTTCGTCAATGTCGGCCATGGATCGAACGGCTGGACGCAGGCCTGCGGCTGCGGCCGTGTCGTGGCCGACGTCCTCTCTGGGCGCCGGCCAGAGATCGATCTCGAAGGCTATGGCATCGGTAGGTAGTTGCGGCGGCGGCGACGCTCACTTCGTCGCCTGCGCGATCAATTGCGCCCGCAGCACCTTGCCGTAATGCGAGCGCGGCAGGCTTGCGACGAACCGGATCGAGCGCGGCTTCTTGTAGCCGGCGAGCCTTTGCCGGCAATGCTCGACCAGGTCGCCCTCGGCAACCGACATGCCGGGTTTGGTGACCACGAAGGCCGTGACCGCCTCGCCCCATTCCGGATCGGGCAAGCCGATCACCGCCACTTCGGCCACCGCGGGATGCAGCACGATGACGTCCTCGACCTCCTTCGGAATGACGGTGCTGCTGCCGGAGCGGATCACCTCCTTAAGCCGGCCGACGATATGGAGGTTGCCGCCGTCGTCGAACTCGCCGATGTCGCCGGTGTGGAGCCAGCCCTCGCGCAGCGCCGCGCGGCTTGCCGCCTCGTCACGCCAATACCCCGCCATGACGTTGCCGCCGCGGATCAGCACCTCGCCGGAGCGGCCCGAGCCGACCGGCGGCGTGTCGTCCGTGCCCGCTATCCGCACCTGGTAATCGCCCAGCACGCGGCCGACGGACTGCATGAGGACTCGCGCCCCTTCCGGCTCGAGCGCCGCCGGCGCCAGATAGGTGGTCACCGGCGCCTCAGTCAGGCCGTAGAGCACGCCGATGCGAGGCCCGAGCAACTCCAGCGCGCGCTCGAACATCGCGGGCGGAATGCGCGAGCCGCCGACGTGGATGGCTTGCAATCGCCCGAGCCGCGTGTCGCGCGGACGCAGATGGTCGATCAACCGTACCAGCTGGGTGGGCACCAGCGAGGTGCGGGTCGCGCCGTGTTGGCATACGAAGGTGGCGAATGCCTCCGGATCGAAGCGGCGCAGCACCACCGTTGCGCCCGCGAACAGGTGCGACATCAGGACCACCTGCGCGACCGGCCACAGCGGCCGCACGTTGAGGAACACGCTGTCGCGGCGGACGCCGAAACCATCGATAGTATTGTGCGCGACGGTCACCAGGTTGCGGTGGCGCAGCTTGGCCGCCTTCGGTGCGCCGGTGGTGCCACCGCTGAAATTCAAGCTGGCCAGATCGTCGCCGTCGCCTTCCGGCAGCGGCAGTTCGGAGGCACGCTCCAGCAGCCGTTCGTAATCGAAACCGATGCCGCCGCCGATCGTAATAAGGTGCCGAAGATCCTCGACCCCCTCGCGCAATTGCTCGATTGCGGGTGCGAAGGATGCATGCGTCACCAGCGCTCTCGCCCCGGCATAGCGCAGCAGCGCCGCCAGCTCTGACCGGGCCAGACGCGGATCGAGCGGCACGCGTACGAAGCCGGCCGCCATGATCGCGTAATCGACCTCGAGATATTCGCGGATGTCGGGAATCAGCAGCGCGACGCGGTCGCCTTTCACCAGTCCGAGACCGCGCAGCGCATTCCCGCAGCGCGTGATCCGGGCGTGGAATTGCCGATACGAAAGCGTCTCATGCTCGTCGGCGACAGCGGCGCGAGTGCCGTGGCGTGCCGCGAGCTCCCGCCATATGGCTGCCACGTGCATGCCGGCAGCCCTTCACCAGCCCGCAAGCACGACGCGTCCGCTGACCGCGCGCTGCTCCATGAGCGCGTGCCCCTCGGCTGCCCGCGGGAACGGCAGGACGCAGCTGACGAGCGGCTTGACCGCCCCGGTGGCGAAGAGATGCAGCGCCACATGCACGTCCTTGAACGTCGCATTGCCGGATCCTGCGATGCGCAGGCGGCGCATGATGACGAGTCCGGGATCGAGCTCGACCGGCCGGGCGCCGATATTCCCGAGGATGACCACGGTCGCGTGCTGCGCGCAGGAGCGCAGGCTCTCGCCGAGCGTCCCGGTCACGACATTCTCCAGCACCACGTCGGCCCCTTGCTGGCCGGTCAACCGCCAGACCTCGCCGCTGAATTTCAGGCCGGGAGCGACAATGACCTCGTCGGCGCCGGCTGCGCGCACAATCTCGGCCTTGGCCGGCGAGCTCGTGACGGCGATCACGCGAGCCTGCACGCTCTTGGCGACCTGGATCTGATGAAGTCCAAGGCCACCGCCGGCGCCGGTGATCAGGGCGACTTGCCCTGGGGCGAGCGCGGCCACCCCTAGTCCGGCGCGCACGCTGGTCCCGACGGGACACACTGCGAGCGCGGCCGCCGTCATCGCGAGACCGTCGGGGATGCGTATTGCGTTGCATGCGGGCACGCAGGCGAACTGCGCATAACCGCCTCCACCTTGCTCCCCCAGCACACGGCTGTTGCGGCAGAGATCGTGGCGGCCGGCAAGGCAATGCCTGCATGCGCCGCAGAACAACCGCTGATAGATGACGACCCGTTCTCCGACGCGCGCCGCCGGAACGTTGGCGCCGACCGCCACGATCTCACCGGCGATCTCGTGTCCGAGCACCCGGCCTGGCCGTCCCGGAATCTTGCCGCCACGGGAGAGCACATCGTGATGGCAGATGCCTGCCGCTTGCACCTGCACCAGCACGTCCTCGGCAGCAGGCTCAGGCCGCTCGATCTCGGCGAGCTCGAGGACCTCAGGGCCACCGAAGTCGCGGAACGTCACCGCCAACATCGATGCCATGCTCACCGCCGGCCGGTAAACGCGGCCGCGCCTTCCTTGTAATCGTCGCGCGCTTCGATCGAAGCTCGCACCGCCTCGATTTCGTTGCGCTCCGCTTGCGATATGGGACGCGCGAACATCGCCAGGCGCTTGGTGGCCTGCACGGCCGCGGGCGAGTAGCTTGCGATGGTCGCGGCCCAGCGCTCCGCCTCCGCCCGAACGTCGTCGACGACTGCGTTGACGAGGCCCCAGCGGAACGCTTCGTCGGCCGAGATGTTGCGTGCGAGCAGCAGCAGCTCGAGGCCCAGGGCGCTCGGGATCACCTGCGCCAGACGCAGCGCGCTCACCCCCGATATCATGCCATGTCGCACTTCGGGATACCCCAGCAGCGTGCCCCGCGCCGCCAGCCGCAAGTCGCAATGCAGCGCTAGGGTCATCCCCATGCCGATGCAATAACCGTGCAACGCCGCGATCACGGGCTTGAACAGCGTGATGCCGACGCCGGGGATCGCACGCAGGAGCGTGTCGGTCGTGACCATGCGCCCGGTCCGGTTGATCTCCTTGATATCGGAGCCGGCGCAGAACGCCTTGTCACCCGCGCCGGCGAGGACCACGACCCGGACCGTGGCATCGTCGGCTATCTCCTGCCAGATCGAGGCCAACCGCTCCTTGGCGGGGACATCGAGCGCATTGAGCACCTGCGGCCGGTTGAGCGTGACCACGGCCACCCCATCTGCCCGCTTCTCCAGAACGATGGACATCTCATCACCACTCGTGGCCGCGCCGATAGTTGTAGCAGGACATACCATGCTCGTCGCGATCAGCCTGCGCTGAGCGGCGTCGACAATCGATTTGATTGCAGGCAGGGTCGCTTTCGTGCAATCCGCGCATCACGTGCAGCCTGCAACTCGCTATCATCGGCACGGCCGGCACGGCTGCGGTGGTGCCAGCGGCCACGCAGCCCGCCGTCGTTCTCTCTGCCGTCCTCATTCTGCTTGCTATATTGACGTTGGCGAGCGCGCCGGCACCTCATCTCGACGCAACGGCACATCCGCACCGGAGACGGCGCTCGCCATGAACGAAAGGACCAGCGATGACCCAAGCAACCGGCAAGGAGCTTCTGTACAGCGTCGAGGACGGCATCGCGACCATCACGCTCAATCGGCCGGACCGAATGAACGCGCTGACACACGAGCTCGAGGCCGAGCTGCATCGCACTTTCGACCACGCCGACGCCGACCGCGCCGTCCGGGTGATGATTCTGACCGGCGCCGGCCGCGCCTTCTGCGCCGGCTATGACCAGGCGCAGACCGGCAAGGCCGGCACGCGGCCGCTCGATCCGAAGGGCAAGTCGCCGGCCGAGTACATCGAGTTCTGGCAGCGCAACGACGGCCACCGCGTCGGGTATTGGACCCACATGTGGCAGCTCGGCAAGCCGATCATCGCCGCGGTCAACGGCTGGGCCATGGGCGGCGGCTTCTGGTACCAGCTCGCCGCCGATATCACCATCGCGTCCGACCAGGCGGTGTTCGCGCAGCCGGAGGTGCGCCATGTCTCCAACACCACATTCCTGTTCGGTGCGCTTTGCGGCTGGAAGGCCGCCAATCGCTGGGGACTGACCGGCGATCATTTCGACGCTCAGGAGGCATTGCGCATCGGCATGGTGAACGAGGTGGTGGCGCACGACGAGCTCATGCCCGCAGCGCGTGCGCTGGCGAAGCGCATCGCGCTGGTGCCGGAGCCGTCGGTGCGGCTCAATAAGGCCGTCACCATGCTCGGTATCCAGGCCGCCGGGGCTTATTCGGGACTGTTACTCGAAGGCGCTCTCGGCGCGCTCGCGCACGCCTCCCACAACGAGTTCCGGGAGCAGCTGCTCGAGGCGCAACGCCAGCAGGGCCTCAAGGGCTATCTCGAAATGCGCGACGGGCCGTTCCAGCCGGAGCCGATGGGACCACGCTCGGCCAAGGGTCGACAGCGGAAGGCGAAGCAGTGAACGCGTGAACGCCGCGCGAATGTGGTCGCATCTGCGAACGCTCCATCCGGCATCGGCGACGGCGCGATGACCCCGGTCGCAGATCCCTAGCCGACCAATCCGGGAGAACGCGTGCAAACGAAATACATCGGTCAGCCCATCAAGCGCCTCGAGGATAGCCCGCTGCTCACCGGCCGCGGGCGCTTCATCGCCGACCTGCGCGTTCCCGGCATGCTGGAGGCGGCTTTCGTGCGCAGCCCGCACGCCCACGCCGCCATCCGGCACATCGATACTAGCGCAGCGCGCGCATGCCGGGGCGTGCACGCCGTGCTCACGCTCGCCGATATTATCCCCCTGCTTGCGCAGGAGCGGCTGCCGCTGCAGTTTCGCACGACGCAGCTTCCGCCCGACATCACCCCGTTCGCTCTTGCCAAAGACGAGGTCGCCTTCGTTGGCGAGGCGGTGGCCGTGGTGATCGCAGAGACGCGCTACCTCGCCGAGGATGCGGCTGCGCTGGTTGCGGTCGACTACGAGCCGCTGCCCGCGGTGTCGGACTGCCGGCGGGCGCTGCAGCCCGGGGCGCCGCGCGCGCACCGCGCCCGCGCCGGCAATCTCCTGCTCGAGTTTCGCCAGTCCTACGGCGACGTGGCCGAGGCGTTCGCGCGCGCCCCTCGCCGCTCGAGCGTCAATCTCAAACAACACCGCGGCGGGGCGCACTCGATCGAGGGTCGCGGCGCACTTGCGGTCTTCGACGAGAACGAGGAGCGGCTCACCTTGTGGTCGTCGACGCAGCTGGCGCACGAGGTCCGCGGCTTTCTCATGACTTTGCTGCGGCTCGACGAAAACCGGCTGCGCGTGGTGGCGCCGGACGTGGGCGGCGGGTTCGGCGCCAAGTTCGTCATGTATCCCGAAGAGGTGACGCTGGCCGCCGCGTGCCTGCTGCTGCGGCGTCCGCTCAAATGGATCGAGGACCGGCGCGAGCACTTTGTCAGCGCCATCCAGGAGCGCGATCAATACTGGGATCTCGAGGTGGCGTTCGACGACGCCGGCCGTCTCCTCGCCGTGCGCGGCGAATTGATCCACGACGAAGGCGCCTACACGCCGCAGGGCATCAATCTTCCCTACAACGCGTCGACCGGCGTTCCTGGCCCCTACGTGCTGCCGGCGTACCAGCTCGACGTGCGCATCGTCGAAACCAACAAGGTCGCCACCATGCCGGTGCGTGGCGCCGGCTACCCCGAAGGCGCATTCGCGATGGAGCGCCTGCTCGACCGCATTGCCGACGAGCTCGGCCTCGAGCGCGCCGAGGTGCGGCGCCGCAACCTCGTGCCGCGGGACAAGATGCCCTATGTGTCCCCGCTCAAGACCCGCGCCGGCTCTCCGATCGCGCTCGACAGCGGGGATTATCCCGCCTGTCAGCATATGGCGCTCGAGGCCATCGACTATGCCGGCTTTGCCGAGCGCCAGCGCCGCGCGCGCACACAGGGTCGGCATCTCGGGCTCGGCATCGGCAACGGCGTGAAAGGCACCGGGCGCGGACCCTTCGAGTCCGGCACCGTGCGGATCGGCCGCTCCGGACGGATTTCCGTCTACACCGGGGCGATGCCCATGGGGCAAGGCATCAAGACCGCGCTCGCGCAGATCTGCGCCGAGCAGTTCGGCGTCGCGCCGGACGAGGTCACCGTCGCCGCCGGCGATACCGCGGTCATCCCCTATGGTCAGGGCGGCTTCGCCAGCCGGCAGACCGTGACCGCGGGCTCCGCGGTCCATCTCGCCGCCGTCGCGGTGCGCGAAAAGGCGCTCAAGGTCGCCGCTCACCTCTTGGAGGTGGCGGTGAGCGACCTCGAGCTCCGCGACGGCCGCATCGAAATCGCCGGCGCCCCCGGCAGCGGCTTGACGCTGCGCGAACTGGCCGAAGCCGTTTCCGGCGTGCCCGGCTACGCCATGCCCGGCCGGTTCGAGCCGGGGCTCGAAAGCATGCAGAGCTTCTTGCCGAGCGCGCTCACTTACGGCGGCGGCTGCCACGCCGTCGAGGTGGAGGTCGATATCGAAACCGGCGGCGTGCGCATTCTGCGCTACGTCGTCGTCAACGACTGCGGCCGCATCGTCAATCCGATGATCGTGGCAGGACAGCTCACTGGCGGCGTCGCGCACGGGATCGGCAACGCGCTGTTCGAATGGATGGGCTATGACGAGGCGGCGCAGCCGGTCACCACCACGTTCGCCGACTATCTGCTGCCGAGCGCGACCGAGGTGCCCATGATCGAGCTGACATCCGCCGAATTTCCCTCGCCGCTCAATCCGCTCGGCGTGAAGGGTGTGGGCGAATCCGGTTGCGTGCCGGCGGCGGCCGCGATCGTGTCGGCGATCGAGAACGCGCTCGCGCCGTTCGGCGTACACATCAGCGAATATCCCGTGACCCCGGCGCGGCTGTTCGCGCTGCTGCAGCGTGCACGCAAAAAGGAATGATCGCGGACCTATTCCCTCGCGCCCCGCGCTGAAAGAAAAGCGTCAGAACCGCTCGCGCTCGAGCTGACGCCAGCGCGACATCCGACGCTCCAGCCACATCACCAACTCGGTGAGCACCACGCCGACGATCGCGATGACGATGATCGGCACGAACAGCTTGGCGGTCGCGAACACGTTGGCATATTCCACGATCATGCCGCCCAGCCCGCTGATGGCGGTGAAGAACTCGGCGACGATGATCCCGATGATCGCCAGCCCGACCGCAAGCCGGATGCCCGCCATGATGAAGGGGACCGCCGCGGGCAGGATGATCTTCCAGAAGATCTGCCATTCGGTCGCGCCGTAGGCGCGCCCGATCTCCAGCATCGAGCCGCGCACGTCGCGGATGCCGGAATAGGTGTTCACGGTGATGGGAAAGATCGCGACCGAGACCAGGATCGTGACCTTGCCCACGAATTCGAGTCCGGCCCACAGGATGATGAGCGGAACCAGCGCGATGCGCGGGATGGCGTAAAGCGCATTGATGAACGGGTCCAAAACGTATTCGAGCGTTCGCCACTGCGCCATGACGATGCCGAGCGCGATACCCACCACCACGGTGAGCAGCATCCCCACGCAGAACGGCCACAGCGTCTGGATCAGCGCCTTCTGCAAGGCTCCGCTCTCGATCAATTGCACGGCCGCCGAAACGATCGCGCTCGGCGGCGCCATGAAGATCGGATCCATGCGGCGGCCGTAGTATTCCCAGACCAGGAAGAACACCGCGACCGAGGCCGTGCGGATGGCATTGGGGCTCACCAGTGTTTCGCGCAGGCGTTGCAGCAAGCTCGCCTGCGGCGCCGGGATCGATTTGCGCGGCGCCGCATCCGGTAGTGGTCTCATGGGCTGCTCCTCAGCATTTCGCGCAACTCGCCGCGGCATGCCCCGAACTCGGGGTGCGCGCGCATGTCGCCGGAGAGACGGCCGCCGGCAAGGGGCGAGTCGACGATGGTGCGGATGCGTCCGGGCGCACTATCGAACACGAAGATTCGGTCAGACAGCAGCAGCGCCTCGTCGATGCTATGGGTGACGAAGATTACCGTCGCGCCGGTGTGTGACCAGATCTTGAGGAAGTCCTCCTGCAGCTGCTCGCGCGTCTGGGCATCGAGCGCACCGAACGGCTCATCCATGAAGATGAGGATGGGCTTGCGCATGAGCGCACGCGCGATGCCGACCCGCTGCTGCATGCCGCCGGACAATTCGTGCGGGAAGTGCTCGGCAAAGGCGGCGAGCCCCACGAGGTCGATGAAGTGGCGCGCCAGGTCGCGGCGCACCGACGCCGCCACGCCGTCGATCTCGAGCGGAAACTCGACATTGCCGAGCACGGTTCGCCACGGCAGCAGCCCGAAATTCTGGAACACCATGCAGGCATCCTTGCGCGGGGCCGTCACCGGCGTGCCCTCGATTGTGATGCGGCCCTCGTCCGCCGCGATCAGGCCGGCCGTGAGCCGCAGCAAAGTGGTCTTGCCGCAACCGCTCGGCCCCAGCAGCGTCACGAGTTCGCCCCGGCGCACGCTCGCATTGATGCGGTCGAGCGCGACCATCAGCTCCGGACGCTCCTTGCGCCCGGGCTGGGCACGTACGGGAAAGAACTTGCTGACGCCGTCGTACACGACCATGCGGTCGGACGCCGGCGATGGACCAGGCATTGCCGGCTATTGCTTCGGATAGCGGCCGAGCTGCTTGAGCGCGGCGTCGACGAAGCGCGGATCGAGCACATCCTTGGCCGCCGGCGCAACCGGCAGGTTGCCGAGCTTCATGTTGAGGCCGGCGGTGAACTCCTCGATTGCCGGATCGAGGCCGCCGTTTACGCCCCACAGCTTCTCGCCGTTGAGATCACGCACCACCGCCGTCAGGAACGCCAAATCGAGATCGGGCAATCGCTCGTGCAGGATTGCCGCCGCCTCGTCGGGATGTTCCATCACGTAGCGCGAGCCCCGGATGCCGATATCGGTCATGGTCTGAAAGGCTCCGGCCAGCTCCGGCTTGGCGAGCGCGTCGCTGCGCACGACGTTCCAGACATAGCCTAGCCCCGGAAATTCCGCTGACAGCTTGGTGAGCACCATGACCTTGCCGTCCTGCACCCCCTTGAGTGCGGTGACGGTGTTGACCAGTGTCGCGTCGGCACGCCCGCCGATCACCGCCTGCAGGCGGGCGGCATGGCCGCCGACCTGGACGAAACGCGCCGTCGATTCATCGATGCCGTATTTGCGCATGATCAGGCGGGGAAGCTGATCGGGCAGGCCGCCCGGTCCGGAGGAGGCGAAGGTCTTGCCGGCGAGATCGGCGAGCTTGCTGCCCTTACCCGTCGCCAGCACCAGGCTGTAGTCGCCGATCGGCTGCCAGGAATGGATGGCACGAATGCCGGCGCCGGCGTGGATCGAGGCCAGCACGTTGAGCGTGCCGATCAGACCGATGTCGGCGTTGCCGGAGAGCAGCACGCGCATCGCGTTGGCGTCGCCCGTAACGTGGATGTCCTCGACCGCGAGATCGCCCAGCCATCCCTTCTTCTGCGCCACCAGATAGGGCAGCGAGAAAGTCGTGACCGGACCGGGAAACACCATCTTGATCTTGGCCGCGAGCGCGGCAGGTGCCTCGAGCGAAAGCAGCAGAGCAAAGCCGCAAAGGCTCAGCCAGAATGCGCGCCATCGAACATGATGCTCAGCCATGACAACTCCCCGTCGAGAAGCGAGCGCCGCCGACGGCTCGCAAAATGAGGCTTCCTGAGAAGGCATGCAAACGGTTTCTCCTTGCCGGTGCCGTGTTCCTGTCGCAGGTTGGCCCGCATCGCAGACGAGCCAAATTCCGCGCCAGCGGCGCTCTCGACCAGAGGCCTTGAGCCGGGCGATCACGATGCAGACGGAGCGTCCCGTATTGATTGCCGGCGGCGGGCCGGTCGGGGTCATCGCCGCGCTCGCGCTCGCGCGCCAGGGCTTCCCGGTGCGCGTGTTCGAAGCGGACGCTCGGGTCAACGATAGCCCGCGCGCGGCCACCACCCATGCCGCCACCCTCGAAATGCTGGCCGAGCTCGAGCTCGTCGATGAGGTCATCGGGCGCGGATTGATCGAGCCCAAGTTTCGCATTTGGGACCGCGCGGCCCGCGAGCTCATCGTCGAGTTCGATTTCGGCGTGCTCGCCGACGAGACGCGCTTTCCCTATGTCGTGCAGTGCGAGCAGCACAAGCTTGCCAATATGGCGGTCGCGCGCTTGCGGGCCTTCCCGCATGCCCGCGTGGAGTTTTGCGCCCGGGTGACGTCCGTGCAGCAGTTCGCCGATCGCGTCGACATCGTGGTCGAGGCCGTGACCGGCGCGCGCACGATCAGCGGCTCCTATCTCATCGGTGCCGACGGCGGGCGCTCGACCGTGCGCAAGGCGCTGGGTATCGCGTTCGAGGGCTACACGCATCCGGAGCGCTTCCTGGTGCTCACCACGCCCTACTCCTTCGACGCCGAATACGCGCAGTGCTCGCGCAACTACTTTTCCGATCCCGACGAGTGGTGCGCCCTGTTCAAGGTCGCTGGCGATGACGGCGCCGGCCTCTGGCGCGTGCTCTTCCCCACCCGTCCCGACGAATCCGATGAGCAGGCGCTCGACGAGGACGCGGTGCAGGCAAGGCTACAGCGATTCTTTCCGAAGTCCGGCCGCTATCCGGTCGTGCATCGCAATCTGTACAACGTGCACCAGCGCGTCGCGGCATCCTTCGGCAAGGAGCGCGTGTTTCTGGCCGGCGACAGCGCGCACGTGAACAATCCGCTCGGCGGGCTTGGGCTCAATTTCGGCATTCACGACGCGGTCGAGCTTTCCGCTCTGCTCGGCCGGGTGCTGCGGCGCGAGGCCCCGGCGCAGACACTCGAGCAATACGACCGCTGCCGCCGGCCGCTGAACGTGGAATACGTGCAGCAGCAGACCATCGCCAACAAGCGACGGCTGGAGGAAAAGGATTTGCAGGTGCGCGCCAGGAACAACGAGGCGTTGCGCGGGATCGCCGCCGATCCGGCCGCGCACCGCGCCTATCTCCTGCGCGCCTCGCTGATCGAGAGCGTGCGCAAGCGCGCGGCCACTGTGGCCTAGCGGCTGTGCGCGGATGCGCGCCGGACCCGCCCGAGGCCTGGCGTCACCACGACGCCTTCACCACCCTGGTTTTGGTTGCTGCCGGCTGGGCCTGCGCGAGCGCAGTGCCGACACGAGTCTGGCGCAGCGCCACCGCGGTCCTGTGCCAGCCGCCGCGCGGCTGGACGTGGGCGGGGTCGGCGCCGGGCATCGGCCGATAGAGGCCGTACTTCGCACCATGGCGGTCGATCCAGCGCCACACCGCGTCATCCCTGCGGCCATCGGCGCTGGTCACGTCCACGGCCTGGCCATGGCCGTAACCGCCGGTACGGGCCTTGCCGCCGTGCAGCGAATTGCTGGCTCCGGCCTTGAACCCTGACGCGAGGCTCTGCCGGTAGTCGTCGCGGAAGGCACTGAGCATCGACCAGCGGATGCCGTCGGCGTCCATCGCGCGTCCGGCGTGATAGAGCTGCTCGCGGAAATCGGGGTCCATGCCGTCGATCACGTAGGCGCGCATCGAAAGATGCATCCGCTTGGCGGCGGCGGGATCCTTCCAGGTGAAGTCGCCGGTCGAATCGCGCTTGGTCGGCGCGCGCTGATAGACGTCCCAGAGATAGTCGTCGACCTCGCCCATGATCGACACGCTGCGTCGCGGCGGCAGCGGCGGAGGAGGAGGAGGAGCATCCGCGACCTTGGGAGCGGCCTCCGCGCCCGTGACCTCCGGCGGTTTGAAGGCGGATGCGCCTTGCTGCGGCAAGGCGACGAACTCCCACATGCTCGCCGCCGGACTCGCCGACTCCGGCTCGAGCAGCGCCGGTGTCTCGATCGCCACTGATTCCGGTCCCAGCGATGCGAGCTGGAATGATGCCCTGCGCACTAGCCGCTCGCCGTCCTTCGGCGCCGGGAAAGGATTCGAGAGCGCGAGCGGAACCGCCACGAAGAACACCAGCACGCCGCACAATATCCCGGCCACGAGGATGGCCGAGTGAGAGATGCGGTCAGCCGCGACAGCGCCAAGAGGCGCTCGCATTTGCATCCGGTGTCGGATGATCGTCCCCCAGCCGCGAACAAGCTCACCAAGTCAGCCCGAGGTTCGGGCCGGCGACCTGATGGTCCCCCAGCAACGATTATTTTGGAGTTAACTCGCCCTCACGCGACCCGGCCATGTGTCTAGCTTCGACATGGCGGCAGCCGACGTCACAGCGAGCGCGCGGCGACTATCGGCCGTGGCGCTCGAACCACTTCGGCCCGGGGCCGCGCATGTAGTGCAGCTCCGGTCGATAGCGGCGGCTCAGCAAGACGGCGCTGATGGCTTTGAACACGGCCAGGAGATACATCCCCGAACTCCCCAACGCTGTATCCCACGACTCGTTTTTGACGGTAACTTTCGGCCAACGAAAGGAAGCTGTGGGGCGACAATGTGAAATGACCCGGGCTGGAATGAGACACCCGCCCGTGGTGCCCCTGGTATGACGTCACACTGCTGCGATCGCTTCGATCTCCAACAGGAAATTCGGGTTGGCGAGCCCGCGCAGGATGCACAGCGTACTGCCGGGCGGGTGCCCGGCGAAATAGGTCTGCAGGATGCCGCGCGCCTTCGGCACGTCGT
Organism: Xanthobacteraceae bacterium; assembly: GCA_036555745.1. Taxonomy (GTDB): domain Bacteria; phylum Pseudomonadota; class Alphaproteobacteria; order Rhizobiales; family Xanthobacteraceae; genus VAZQ01. Next base: position 22,735 of record DATBKV010000047.1, read on the forward strand.
GCGGGTTGCAGATGTAGATCGTGATCTTGGTGACGTCGGAGAGCTTGGCGCCGCCGGCGGCGAGCGCCTTGGTGAGATTCGCCATCACCATCTTGGCCTGGGCGTCGAAATCGTCCGGAGGCAGCACCTTGCCGTCGACGTCGGCGGCGACCTGGCCGGCACAGAACACGAGCTTCTGCGCGCCCTCGGCGGTCACCACATGCGAGTAACTCGAAAACGGCTTGGAGATGCCCTCAGGATTGATCCTGCTGATCTTGGCCATCGTCTTCTCTCTCTCTCTCTCCGGTTGCCGTGCTCGCGCGCAACGAGGTGGGCCATGCGGCCGCCCAGGACCCTGGCCTTGCAATGCCAGCGCGCTCGGATAGTCTGCCACACCATCAGGCCGGCTTCGAGGATGCTTTCGTGAAAAAGGCGCTCGCGTCGCTCCTGGTCCTGTTCTTCGCAGTCCTCACTCACATGTCTGGTGCCATGGCCGACAGCGTTGCAAGCAATGTCGTATCGCAGCTCGCGCCCAGCGGTAAGCTGCGGACCGCGATCAACTTCGGAAATACCGTGCTCGCGCAAAAGGACCCCGCTGGCGGCGCGCCGCGCGGCGTCTCGGCCGAGCTCGCGCGCGAGCTCGCGCGGCGTTTAGGCGTTCCGATCGAGTACGTCACCTTCGACGCTGCCGGCAAGGTGTTCGACGCGCTCAAACGGGGCGCTTGGGACGTGGCCTTCATGGCGATCGATCCCGTCCGTTCGGCCGGCATCGAATTCACCGGGCCGTATGTCGTGATCGAGGGCGCCTACCTCGTGCCGGCAAGCTCGCCGCTGCAGACCGTCGAGGACGTCGACCGCGACGGCGTGCGCGTCGCGGTCGCGCGCGGGAGCGCCTACGACCTCTATCTCACGCGCACGCTCAAGCATGCAAAACTGGTGCGGGAGCCGAGCGGGCCGGAGGCGCTCGCGCTGTTCCGCAGGGACGAGCTCGAAGTCGCGGCCGGCGTGAAGCAGCCGATCGTCGCGTTCGCCAAGGAGCATCCGGACACGCGCGTCATTCCGGGACGCTTCATGGTCATCGAGCAGGCCATGGGCGCGCCCAAGGGCCGCGACGCCGGCGCCCGCTATCTGCGCAAGTTCGTCGAGGAGATGAAGGCGTCGGGGTTCGTCGCCGATGCGCTCGCGAAAAGCGGTCAGACCGACGCCGCGGTCGCCCCGCCTTCATCCATCGAATAGAACATGATCCCGAAAAGCGGCTACCGGTTTTCCGAAAAGATCATGCTCGAACGGTAAGCTAGCGCCGTCGCATGCGCGGCGCTGAGGCGGTTGCGTCATCACGCCGCACAAATAACCGGCTGTGAACCGCGGCGAACGCTACCCGGCTTCTTTTCACGCCGACGTCTGGAACTCGCGCCCGAGCGGGCTTGCTCGGCCCGGTTCGAATATCAGCACGACCGCATCACGGCCGCCGCTGGCTCGCGCCGCGGGCGAGCATTGCATCACGAGTGCGCAGCACCTCTTGCGCCGAAGCGATTGATTAACTATTCTGATTGTTTTTTCGCGATAGGAAGGAGGGCCGATAATCGCGATCACGTGATGTCATATCGACTGAGTAAAGGTGTGTCAATGAATCCGTCCCTGTTCAGTACCGCGAACGGATCGCCGATCGAAAGCATGACGGAGCGGCCACGGCTCGTCTGGGGCGCTGCCAGCGCCGCCGAGCGCGGGCCGGTCATCGCGACCCTGCGCAATGCCAATCATCGCAACGCGGTCGGAAGCCATGCCGGCGGCTATTCGGTCTATCGCGCGCTGGCGATTGCGGCCAGAACGCTCGCCCACGACCATGTCGCCGACCTGACCGACACCGCGCCGGTGGAGCGCATCGGACCGCATCCGCAATGGGCCGACCCCCACAAGATCGTCTCGCTCGACCCCTGGGGACACCTGGTCGGCGAGGCGTTCCGCCATCATCTCGCGCGCGGCTACGACATCCGGCCCACCATCGCGGTGACGCGCGCCCATATTGACATGCCGGAGATCCGCGCCGCCATCGCGGCGCGCCGCATCCGGGCCGACGGCGATATCGTATCGGGGCACGGCAGCGTGCGCGTCATGAAGGCGGCGATCGATCCGGTGTGGCACCTGCCGGGCATCGCGCAACGCTTCGGGCTCGACGAAATCGACTTGCGGCGCGGACTGCACGAGCAGACCGGCGGCATGTATCCCGAGCTGGTGGCGCGGCGCGATCTCGAGGTGTTCCTGCCGCCGATCGGCGGCACCACGATCTATTGCTTCGGCGATCCGGCCAAGCTCGGCGATGCCGGCACGCCGCTGGCCTGCCGCGTGCACGACGAGTGCAACGGATCCGACGTGTTCGGCTCCGACATCTGCACCTGCCGGCCCTATCTCGCCCACGGCATCGAGATCGCCATCCAGATGGCGCAGGCCGGCGGCGTGGGCCTCGTGGTCTACAATCGCAAGGAAGGGCGCGCGCTCGGGGAGGTCACCAAGTTCCTGGTCTACAATGCGCGCAAACGCCAGAAGGGCGGCGACCGTCCCGACGGCTACTTCAAGCGCACCGAATGCATCGCCGGGGTACAGGACATGCGCTTCCAGGAGCTGATGCCCGACGTGCTGCATTGGCTCGGCGTCACCCGCATCCACCGCTTCGCCTCCATGAGCGACATGAAGTACGACGCGCTCGTCCGCCAGGGCATCCGGATCGACGAGCGCGTCCCGCTGCCGGATGACCGGATTCCGCCGGATGCGCGCGTCGAGATCGAGGCCAAGATCGCGGCGGGCTATTTCGCCGGCGAGCGGCCGCGCGGCGACTACGCCGGCACGGTCGGGCGCGCCCTCACCGAGTAGCGGCGATGCCGGCTCGCGCGCGCGCGCGTTCGCGACAACATTCCCGAAGCGGTCCCCTCCCCGAGCTCGCCCGGCTGCGCAGCGCTGCGGCCGTGCGCGAGCGCTGCGCCTTGGTGCACCGTTGGGTCGCCAATGGACGCTCGCCCCATTTCACGCTCGACGAAAGCCGCCTCGCCGCCGTCGCGAACTACGTCGCCGGCGTGACCCGCGCGAGCTACCCCGATCTCGTGATCCCGTATCACAGCCGCTGGCGCCACTTCTGCGCCGGCGGCATCGACCGTTGGCAGGCGCTCGCGCGCGAGCTCGATGCGGACGATCTCGAGCGCGCGCGCACCGCCATTGATCTCGTCACCGTGAGCGTGCTGCTCGACGCGGGAGCCGGCGAAGCATGGCGCTACCGCGAGCGCGAAAGCGGACTTTGCCTCGCGCGATCCGAGGGGCTCGCGGTCGCGAGCTTCGCCATGTTTCGTGCCGGCGCCTTCTCGGCCGATCCGAAACACCCATGGCGCGTCGATGAGGTCGCGCTCGCGCGCATGGACGGTCCGACGCTATCTCGCCATTTCCAGGTCGAGAGCGACAATCCCCTGGTCGGCTTGGAGCAGCGCGGCGCGCTGCTGCGTCGTCTCGGGCGGGCGCTTGCGCGCCGTCCCGATCTGTTCGGACGCGCACCGGCACGGCCCGGTCACCTGGTCGACTGCTTTCGCAATGCGTGCGACGGCCGCATCCCGGCCGCGATGGTGCTCACGACGTTGCTCGAAGGCCTTGCTTCGATCTGGCCCTCGGCGCTCACGCTCGACGGATTTGCGGTGGGCGATGCCGGGCATCATCCCGCGGTGCGCGCCGGCGACGCCACCGACGGCATCGTGCCGTTTCACAAGCTCTCGCAGTGGCTGGCCTACTCGCTGATCGAGCCGCTGCAATCGGCCGGGCTCGAGGTGACCGGGGCGGACGAGCTCACCGCGCTCGCCGAGTACCGCAATGGCGGCCTGCTGGTCGATCTCGGCGTGATCCGCGCGCGCGCGCCGATCGACCCGCGCGTCCACCACGAGGTTGCCTGCGAGCCGGTGGTGGAATGGCGGGCGCTGACCGTGGCGGTGATGGATCGGCTGCTTCCACTGGTGCGCGCCGAGCTGGGATTGGACGGCGGCTTCGGCATGGCGCAGCTGCTGCAGGGCGGCACCTGGAGCGCCGGGCGCAAGATCGCCCGCGCCTTGCGCCCGCCGGAGGGCCCGCCGCCGATCGCGGTCGCAGCCGACGGCACCGTGTTCTGAGATCGGCTGCCCGCAGCGCGCGCGGCCGTTCAGTGGCCGAAACGGAAATTGAGGCCGGCCCGCACGACGCTCTTGGTCTCGGCGATATCGACGAACGCCGGGCCGAGCCCCGCGACCTGCGGGATCAATCCAATCCGATAGGTGCCGAAGTCGTAGTAGTTGTACTCGACGAAGCCGGAGACGAAGTCGGTGAAGGCGTATTCGCCGCCGATGCCGACGGTCCATCCCGAGCGCGTCACCGGCGCGGCGTAAGCGGTGCCGAGGATGATCGTCGTCGCCCAATAGTCGTCGCGCTCCCATGCGCCGCCGCCGCTGACGTAGCCGAGCAAGCGATCCCAGGCGTAGCCGACGCGGCCGGTCACGGTCGCCAGCGACTTGACCTTGCTGTGATAAGCGACACCGATCTCGCGCGCGCTGTCATGGGTGCCTTCGGCATCAGCCCACGCATAGTCGCCCTTAATGCCGATCACGAAGCCGCCGGCAAGCTGGTAGTCGCAACCGGCCTGCGCGCCGCCGAGCCAGCCGTCGGCAACGTGCCCGCCGAGCGACTGGCCGAAGAAATCGCCGCCGGCGGTACGCACAATCCAGTCCTTCTGCTGCGCCCACACGCCGCCGCCGTGGCCGCCGAGATAGCAGCCGGTCCAGCTCCAGGCCGGCGGTGGGAGTGGCGGCGCCTTGCGCAGCGGTGCCCCCAGGTCGGCGGCCATCGCCGCGCCGGCCAGCACATTGAGCGAAACCGCTCCGAGCAGGAGTTTTCGCATGCGCGGCGCCCCTCCGTCCGCGGCGGGATTATCCCACGAGCGCGCGCGCAACGCTGTAGCGGTCGCAACACAGGACGCAAAAAAGGCATGTCCTGTTTATCGCGCGCCACGGGGCGCGCGTGCCGTATTGAGCTAAAGGCGAGCGCGCGGGCGGCTTCACCCCGCCTTGATGCTCGCGAATTTCACCACCTTCGCCCACTTGTCCGCTTCGGCCGCGATATAGGCCGCGAATTCTTCGGGCGAGAGGATCATGGGCACGGTGCCGACCTGGGCGAGGCGCGAAGTGATGCTCGGGTCGGATAACCCGGCACTGATCTCGCGGTTGAGGCGCGCGATGATCTCCGGCGGCGTGCCTCTGGGCGCGCCGACGCCGGCCCACGTCCTCGCCTCGTAGCCGGGCACCGTCTCGGCGATGGTCGGCACGTCCGGCAGCATGTCGAAGCGCTCGCTGCCGGCGACCGCGAGCGCCCGCAGCGCGCCGGTGCGCACGTGCGGCAGCGACGTCACCATCACGTCGAATCCGACCTGCACCTGTCCGGCGAGCAGGTCCGTCACCATCGGCGCACCGCCGCGGTAAGGCACGTGCACCATGTCGACCTGCGCCATCATCTTGAACAGCTCGCCCGCGAGATGCGAGGCGGAGCCGGTGCCGAACGAGGCCATCGTGACCTTGCCCGGGTTCGCGCGCGCAAGCGCGATCAGCTCCGGGACCGTCCTGGCGGGGAGCGACGGATTGGCGATGAGGATCATCGGATAGGCGACCAGTCCGGCGACCGGAGCGATGTCGCGGCGCACGTCGAACGGCAGGTTTTGAAAGATGAAGGCGTTGACGAGGGTGGAGGCCCCATAGAACAGCAGCGTGTAGCCATCCGGCGGCGCGTTGATCACCGCCTGCGCGGCCAGGTTTGTGCTCGCCCCCGGCCGGTTCTCGACCACGACCTGCTGGCCGAGCCGCTCCGTCAGCCACGGCGCCACGATGCGGGCCACGGTGTCGGCGCCGCCGCCCGGCGGGAACCCGACGATCCACCGCAACGGCCGCGCCGGATAGCTGTCCGCCGCCGCGGTCCGCGCCGTCGCCGGCAGGGCTGCGATCGCCGCCGCCAAGCGGAGGAAATCTCTACGAGGACGTTGCATGGCCCTGCCCTCCCGGGAATCCGGACAGGCTTGCGGCGCGCCGTCGGCTACTTGCCCTGCTCCGCCTTGATGCCTGCCTCGCGAATCACCTTTGCCCAGCGTGCGGTTTCGGTCTTGAACCGCTCGGCGCACTCCTGCGGCGTGCTGGCGACCACCTCGTAGCCGAGCGTCGCCAGCCGCTCCTGCATGTCTGGCTGCGCGAGCGCCGCGACGATCTCGCGGTGCAGCAGTGCGATGATCTCCTTCGGAGTTCCCGCCGGCACCACCACCGTGAACCAGGAGTCGCCTTCGACCTCGGGATAGCCGGCCTCCGCCATGGTGGGAACATCCGGCAGCGCCTGCGACCTCTTCTTGGTCGAGACCGCGAGCGCGCGCAGCTTGCCTTCCTTCACCAGCGGCACCGCCGGCGCCATCGAGCCGAACGAGATCGGGGTGTGGCCCGCGACCGCCGAGCCGATCGCCACGCCGCCGCCGCTGAACGGCACGTGCACGAGGTCGAGATTGAGCGTGAGCCGGAACAGCTCGCCCACGAGATGGGGCGGCGTGCCGGTTCCCGGCGACGCGAAGCTGTACTTGCCGGGATGCGCCTTGATGATCTCGACCAGCTCCTTGACCGTCTGCGCCGGTACCGACGGGTGCACCGTCAACACCGCCGGAGCGGAAACCGCGATCGTGACCGGGTCGAAGTCCTTGATCGGATCGTACGGGACGTGCGGATAGAGCGAGGGATTGACCACGAAGTTCGCGCCGTTGACCAGGATGGTGTAGCCGTCGGGCGCCGCCTGTGCGGCGCGGCCGGCCCCGATATTGCCGCCGGCGCCGGCGACGTTCTCGACGTAGAACTGCCTCCCCTCTTTTTCCGAAAGCTTCTGCGCAATGAGCCGCGCGAACACGTCGGTTGGTCCGCCGGGCGTGAAGGGCACGATCACCCGCACCGGTCGCGCCGGATAGCTCTCCGCACCTGCGATGCGCGAGGACACCGGCAGCACGGCGCTGGCCGCTGCCAGCCGCAGAAAAGCTCGACGCGCAAGTTTCATGGCGCCTTTTTCCCTCAAGATGTCCGGCAATGCTCGCGGCCACTCCTTCCGCGGAGCGCGCCTCTATTGCCAGACCAGATTGCGATTGCGATGCACTGGCCGCTCTCTGCGGCGGCTTCTTTAGTTGATGCTACACGTTTGCCTGCGCGCGCGGAAGGGCGGCCAGCTGTCGGCTGCGACGCGGCTCTAGATCAATACAATGCGCGCGCGTCGCCCCTGCGCGTGGAGACGGCTTGCCGATCCGGCTTGATCGCCACTTTTCCAGCCTCGCCAGCGTTGCCGGATTTTGCCTTCGCCTTCCCGCTTTGCTTGCTCGGTTCGGCCGCGGTGACTTTCGCCTTGGGCCCCGGGGGCGGCGCACGCCGGCTGGCCGCGACCCCGCCATGCCCGGTGGTCTCCGCCTTGCTTACGGCATCCTGCTTTCTGGCCGTGGTCTCGCCCGTCTTCGTCGTCGGCGCCGATGGGTGCCGGCTGCTCACGATCGTCGCCGTGCCGGCGCGCTCCGGCTTGGGCTTGCCGTCCTGCTTCGCGGCTCCGGTCTCGCCCGTTTTCGTCTTCGTTGTTGGCGCTGGTGCGTGCCGGCCGACCGCGATCACGCCTGCGCTGCGGGCGCCCGATTTGGCTCCGCCGTCCTGCGTGCTGGCTGCGTTTTCGCCCATCTTTGTCTTCGTTGTCGGCGAGTGCCGGCCGGCCGCGACCACCGCTGTGCTGGCAGTGTTCGACTTGGCCCTGCCGTCCTGTTTCCTAGCTGCGAGCCCACCCGTCTTGCTCGGCGTTGGCGGCGCCGGTGAATGGCGGCTATGGGCGATCACCCCCGCGCTGGCGGGCTCGGACTTGCCCCTGGCGTCCTGCTTCCCGGATCCAGTCTCCCCGATCCTCGCCATCCTGGTTGTTGGCGCCAGCGAGTGCCTGGCGTCCGCGCTTGCACCTGGCCCAGCGGACTCCGGCTTGCTCTTCTCCTGTTGCTTCGCGATTTCGACCGGGGCAATTTTCGGCTTCGGCACCGGCAACGGCATCTCGCTGCCGGCCGCCACCATGTCGAGCTCGCGTGGGAGCAGGATCGCGAAGCGGCCGGGATGGCGAATTCGGTTGGCGATGCGCGCGGCCCGGTCGCCGGCACCGAGGTAGAGATCGGCGCGCGCCGGTCCGACGATCGCCGATCCGGTATCCTGGGCAATCATCAGCCGGCCGAAAGCTGCAGACGCCTTCGCGCTCTCGATCGGCAGCTTGGCTTCGATGAAGAACGGCGTTCCGTATTCGTGCAGCCGATCGACGGCGATGGAGCGGCCCGGGGTCAACGGCACACCTTGGGCGCCGACGGGCTCGCCGTCGTTCGACAGCCCGGTGACGCGGAAGAACGTGTAGGAGCGATTGGTGGCGCGCACCTTCGCGGCCTCCTCCGGATGCGCGGCCATCCAGGCGCGAATGCGCTCCCGCGACATGTCCTTGCGGGCGATCAAGTGACGCTCGACCAGCACCCGCTCGAACGAGCTGTAGCCATAACCGTTGTGCGAATCGAAGCTCACGCGCAGCGGCGTGCCGTCCTCGAGGATCACGCGCCCGGAGCCCTCGATCTGGATCGCAAGCAGGTCGAGCGGGTCCTTGAGCCAGCAGATCTCCAGCTTCTGTCCGTCGAGCGCACCGGCTTCGATGGCGCCGCGGTCGTAGTACGGCACGAGCTCGTTGGCCGCATTGCGGCGGCCGATGCGCGCGCCCTTGTTCGGAAACGCGGTCGAGCCGGGCCGGTAGCCGGCAGCGACCAGGTCGCGCGGCCGGCGGTAGAGCGGGACCGGGAACTCGGGACCGGGAAAGCGCGAGCCGGCGACGACCGGCTCGAAATAGCCGGTCAGAAGTCCTTCGGTCTCGCCCAGGCGCGCAATGCGAACTGGCTGAAAATTCTGCTCGAAGAAGGCGCGGGCGGTATTGGAATCCGCGGGCTGCAGGGCGAGCGCTTTCCGGCAGACATTCGTGAGCGCCTGATGGATCTCCGCGAGGTCGTCGGTGCGCGCTCGCGCGTGCAGGGCGCGGCAGCTCGCCTGATAAGCCGCGAAAGCGGCGAGATGATCATCGCTCATCCAGCCCGCGAGCTCGCTCCATTTCACCGGCTCGAGTTGGCTGCCCGGGAGTTTCAGCGGATCTGCGGCCGACGCGAGACCGGCCGTGAAGCACAGGATCACGAAAAACAGGATGGTACCGCCAAGGCCGGCCACCGCGGCACGCTTGTAGCCTTCTGCAAACCCCCGATCCGTCTGCATGCAGACAAATGCATCGCAGACGGAATTGGTTCCGAGCCGAACGCGAACATCTGCGCGGCAACAACCACCCAGGGCGGCGCGGCAGGTATCACAGTCCTACCGCTCCGCATGGTTCCCGTCGCGATCCGCATGGCCGCGCATTGCGACATGTCATCATCAGCTGCCAGGTCGTTACTGGCCAACGGTCACTCCATGACGAGTGTCGGCTTGAGGTCCACCGGTCGCGCCACGTTGTGAAAGTTGGGTGAGGTCTTCATCACCGCCTCATGCACTGCGGCAAGCTCCTCCTTGCTGGCGTTCGCGTTGATGCGCACGGTGCAGCTCAGGCTCCGGTAGCCTGGCGGCACCGCCGGATCGAGACCCAGGAAGCCGCGCAGGTCGATCTCCCCATCGGTTTCGATTTCGAGGCTTTCGAGCGCGATCCCGCGCACCGCGCATTGCGCCACGTAGCCCACGGTCATGCAGGCGTTGAGCGCCGCCAGCAGATGCTCCTGCGGATTGGCGAAGCGGTTGCTGCCGCCGAGCTCGCACGGCTCGTCGATATCGATCGCGAACCGACGCGGCACCCGCTCGCCGCCGATGTCGAAGCTTTCGACCTGCGCTCGGCTGCGCGTCTGGCCCTGCCAGCTCGTGGTCACGCGCCAGCTGGTTTTGCCTTTCGCGGCGTCGCGCCTGACGCTCTCGATCAGGGCAGCGAGGTCGTCGAGATTGAGGCCGTTGACGACGGCCGGCGCGGCGATCTTGGCTTGGGCAGGCATGATAAGGTCTCCTTGTTTGATTGGTGGTGGAAAGGGGTCGCTGGATCACTGCAGCGTGGCGAGCGCGGCCTGGATGCGTCGGCCCTGATCTTCGGTGATCAGGCTGGAGAGCATCTTGCCGAACTGCGGATGCGCGGCGCCCGAGTGGATGTATTGCCAGCGGTAAGCCTTCAGGAACGCGGCCTCGATCGCGTGCGCCTCGGCGGCGCCGACCGCACGGCCGCACGTTGCCGCGAAGTAGCCGGCGTCGGCTTTGGCCTGCGCCTGCAGGATGCCGTCCACCGCCGCCACCAGCTCGATGAACTCGTCGACGGCCCGGTCGCGCTGCTCCGCGGTCAGGGTAACGTCGTGGCGCGCCCATTCGAGCTCGTCGAGGATCGCGTGCTGGCTCTCCTCCTTCCAATGATAGAGGAACACGTCCTTGAACAGCTCGGAGAGCTCGGTGTCGGGCTCGATGCTCTGACGATAATGCAGCTGCGTGAACAGCTCGATGTCGAGCGTCAGCGCCAGCACCGCCCACGTGCTCTTGCCCAGCACCGCATGCGCGACGGCGTTGGGATCGACGTTGAAGCGGTAGCCGGCGGGCAACACATCGCCAATCATTCCGTCGATGCGGCGGAACAGCGCCTGGTGCTTGAGCTCCTCGTCGCTGAACCGCACCAGCGCCTCGAGCGCGACCTGGTCTCCGAACCAGTGATCGTGGCTGAGCTCCAAGACCTTGGCGTTGATGAAGCGCTCCACCAACCCGAAGACGTTGGCGTAGGTGCGGCCCTGGATCTGGCTCACGAACCGCTTTTCGTCGGCCGACAGCGTCGTGAATGCAGCGGTGAGCGAAAGCCCGTCCGGCAGGAACTTGTCGGCGGCATTGAAGCGGCGCCCGCGGATGACGTCTTCCTCCACGTCCCAGCGCACCCGCTTGGAGGTCTGGATGCAGCGTGCGTAGCGCTCGCTGCCGGTGATCCTGTCGATCGCGTTCATGTCCGGTCTCCCATCTCGGTGCAGCGCCCGCGACCTGGACGGGGGCGCTCGGCTGCTGCGGACACGTGTAGGTCGAGCGGTGATCGACGATCCATGACCGGCACGCCGGGAGTCATGACCGGCACGCCGGATCCTGCTAGGGAGAGAGGCTATGGACGCCTTGTCCGACGTCTTGCGGGTCGCGCAGTTGACCGGCGGCGTGTTTCTGCACGCCGAGTTCTTCGCGCCGTGGTGCATCGCGACGCGCATCTCGCCCGAGCACTGCGCGCCGGCGCTCGGGCCGGCGTCGCATCTGATGATCTTTCACTACATCGTCGAGGGCGACCTTCGCATTCGGATCGCGGGCGAGGACGATGACGGCCTGATGATGGGAGCCGGGGAAGTCGTGCTGCTGCCGCGCAACGACCTGCATTGGATGGGCAGCGATCTCAGCCTGCCGCCGGTGCCCGGCAGCGAGATCATCCAACCGCCCAGGAACGGCGGGCTGTTCTCCATCCATCATGGCGGCAACGGCGCGCGCACGCGCATGGTCTGCGGCTTCCTCGGTTGCGCCAGCGCCGAAGGCAATCCGGTACTCGCGACGCTGCCGCAACTCCTCAAGCTCAACGTCGAGCAGGGCGGCGCCGCGGAATGGATCCGCTCGACCTTCCAATACGCCGCGCAGGAGCTGTCCACCGGCCGGCCGGGATCGGAGGCCGTGCTGGCCAAATTGTCGGAGCTGTTGTTCGTGGAGGCGGTGCGGCGTTACGCCGAAACCCTGCCCGAGGGACAGACCGGATGGCTCGCCGGCCTGCGCGACCCTTATGTCGCGCGTGCGCTTGCACTGCTCCACCGTGACATCACGCGGCGCTGGACCGTCGACGACCTCGGCCGCGAGGTGGGCCTGTCGCGCTCGGCCTTGGCCGACCGCTTCATTCGCCTGATCGGCGTGCCGCCGATGCACTACCTCGCCCATTGGCGCATGCAGGTCGCGATGCAGAAGCTGCGCCACACCAGCGCGTCGCTTGCTCAGGTGGCGGAGACCGTCGGTTACGAGTCCGAGGCCGCATTCTCGCGCGCGTTCAAGAAGGCATTCGGCTCGGCGCCCGCCAGCTGGCGGCGCTCGAACAGCTAAAGCGCGTTCGGCTGAACTTGACTAGGGAACGCTATCGCCCGCTCGGTCGGCTCCTCTTCCCGCTTGGGCCGGGCCTATCGCATCTGATGATTTCGGCGAAGCGCTACCCTCTCCAGCCATCGCGTGGCCCCTGGATCGCGCATCTTCGCACGCTGACGCTCGCTCGTCCGGGGATACGAGATCATCCTGTCCACGCGGGTCGCGTCAACGTCACAGCATGTCCTTGATCGCGCGGATGAGGTTGCGGTCGACGCTGATCATGTCCCCTTCGGGGGGCAGCGCGAGCGCCTGGCGCTCGGCCCGCGACACGGCGCGACCCTGCAGGATGACGCGCCCGTCGGAAGTGAGAAAGATCGAGGAGGCGGTGCGCTCCTGATCGTCCTTCCAGACCAGCTCCACGCGGAATTTCACGAGTCTCCCTCCGTCAGCGGGACTGCTCCCCTGTAGGTCCGTAGGATGGGTTGAGCGATGCGACCCATCGCCGATGCGCGCGATCACGCCGCCGCAACAGGTTTCTCCAGACCACCGTGAAGCCGTCTATTGGCCTGCGCCAGCGTCCTCGATCAAAGCAATGATCAGTCCCGCGCGGGGACATCGCACCCTGCAGCAAAGGCCGCGATCCGCCGTATCACCTTGGGCTCGACCAGGAGCGGCGGGTGACCCTGATCCGGCATGACGACGACGTCGAGCTGGTCACGGCGTTCCAGCATCGCATTCAGCGTCGTCGAGGCCAGCATATCTGAATTGCCGCCGCGAATAACCATAAGCGGGATGCGAGTCAGCGCCTCAAACTGGTCCCACAGCGTCGGGAGCCGCCATTCCAGATCAACGCCGCGCAGCGCTCGGGCCAGCTTTGGATCGTGATCGGGCACCAGCGCACCGCGATGCTCGCGCCAGGTGCGCCGGGCAAGCGCGATCCAGTCCTCAGCTGAGAGCTTCGTGAACTGCGCCTTGAACAGCCAGCGCAGGATCTCCGCGCCCTCTTCGAAGGTGCGTGCGGTCGGGAGCTTTCCCACGTGGCTTTTGATTCGCATCAAGCCCTTTGGCTCGACCACGGGACCAATGTCGTTGAGGACAACGCCGGCAATTGCGACCGGCGGCCGGACCGCCAGCATCATGGCAAGCACGCCCCCGAGAGACGTGCCGACGAATATCGCCGAAGTGACCTCGAGCGCCGCCAGGACTGTCGAGAGGTCGGCGAGCGCAACTCGAATAGCGTAGTTGTTGGGATTGCGATCGTATTCCGATTGCCCGTGACCGCGATAATCGAGCGCCAGCACGAGCCGCGGCTGTGCCGGATCGGCCGCCAGCGCCGTCGCCAGGGGATGAAAGTCGGCTGCAGTGCGGGCGAGAGCAGGCAGGCAAACGACTGGATGCGCGCCAGCGTGGCTGGAGCCATAGCGGCGCACATGCAGCCTCAGGCCATCCCGTGCCGTCACGAGGACGCTGGCGAAGCCCTGGCTCGAATCGGTGCCCGGTTCCGGGAAGTGGCCTTCCCTATGGCGCAGGTGCAAGACCATCAGTCGCGGACAGCAACGTTTGCGCGACGCAGCATCCGCCGCGGCGCGCCCGCGCCGCAGCGCCTGACGCGGGGCGCCTTATTGCCTGGGCCCGAGCGTTGATGCGGACCAGTCGGAGTGTGCCGATTCCACCCGCTGCAAATCGGCGTCGATCTTGGACGCCGCTGCCGCGCCCTGAATCTCTTTGCTCTGCTGGGCCTTGGCATCGATGCCAGACGGTATCTCGGTTGGATTCTCGACCCGCCGCGATGAGCCCTCGAACAGAGAGTTTTCATCGATTGATAACGAGCGATGAAAAATGTCTCCCTCGACCGCACCGCCGTTCTGCAGCTTTACATGCACCGCACGGATGGTGCCCTTGATGCGGCCGCAGACCGTGACGGTCTGGGCGATCACGCTGCCGTCGATGGTTGCGCCGTCGCCGACCAGGAGATCGGAAGCGCGCAACTCGCCTTCAATTCGGCCGAACACCTGAGCCGGACCATTGCATTCGATCTTGCCGACGATCGACATGCCGGAGCCGATGCGCGAGTCCGTTCCCGACTTCATGGCCGTTGGCACCGGCGCTGACGCGACCGGTTCGGCAACCGTGCGTGACGGCTGCACTGTCCTTGTCATGAGCTCGTCCGCATCTGCCGCCGTGCTCTTGTCGGGCTCAGATGTCTTGGTCTGAAACCTGTTCAACATGTTTAGCCTCCCCTTGTGCGCTGAATGTCAGTGCGGCGCGCGGGCAGACGGCCCTTCGCCCTGCAACCCGGCAATCAAACGTTACCATGTCGGCAGGCCGCCTAGTAGTTCGAGCCCGACATTTTTGGATCCCACTCGGCTGACTGCGCGAGCTGTCCGCCATATTCGAGAGCTGCGATGTAGTTTGAAATGGGACATAAAAGCTCGTGATGAGCCGCGCTGCCAAGTGGCGCGCACTCAAGTCTTATTCGTATAGATCGGAAGCGTCGTCACTGTCCGCACTCACCCGGACGGCTTGGGGAGAAAATAATAGAGCGCGCGAAGCCCGCTTCCTCTGCCGGGACAATATTGCCATTCCGCTCGATGCCGATCCGCCAGACGCCTTCGCAGTGAGATCGGGGTGGCGCGGGAACGCGCGGCAGAGCCGGACGTCGTCGTGGCGATCGCCGGCCCCGATGCGCGCAACTGGAAATTCGTGCGCGTGCTCTTATCCGAGCCAGAGCCCGACGCCGGCGGGGCGCGGTGTCGCCTACCAGATCGCCCGTCTGTCGCGTCCGCTGCTCGACACGCTGCCGCACGCGAAGCTGCGTTGAGCTGCAGCTGCGAGTTCGGATGGAATGTGGCTTGCGGCGGCAGGCAATATTGCGCCAAGCGAGGTTCCTTGCCGGCGGCGCCGGGCGTCGCGCCCGGCGCAAGCCGCTTCGGTTGGCTCTGGATTTGAATGACAGCGACCTGATCACTATCCGCAGTGGCCTACTTTGGCAGAAAGCTTGTGCGGTGGCGCGACGTTCCCTTGTGGCCGACGCGGGGCGTCGGGCGCAACCGTCGACCTTTGGTGCCTAGCTGCCATTCATGCCGGCATCAGTCCGGGCACAGCGTCGTCGCGGATACCGACTTGGGGTCGAGCAGGAAGCGCAACTGGCCTTCGAACGCGCAGCGTGACCACGCTATGGTCTGGTGGCCATCGACGTCCGCGATCAACAGACGCGCATCCGGAATCTGCAGCCATACTGAGAGTGCGTCGATCAGCGGCGTTGCCGGGTCGTGGGTGCCGTTTGCCACCATCACATTGGGATGCGATCCAACCTGAAGCCGATGTGGCGGATTGGAGGCTTCAGAGGGCCAACCGACGCAATCTCCCACCCCGGTCGCGCCGTGCGCAATCGGCGCCGCATCCCAGAATCTCCAGGCCAAGCGCGGCGCCCGGCCAGCGACGGCAGCGCCGGCGGCAACCAAGGCGGCGTGGTCATGCTGCGGCCCGAAGTCGGAGCACTGCACGCCCGCGGACAAGCCAATTGTCCCGGCAGCCACCCACGGGTCCGCGGCGGTGCTGCTGAGGGATGCCGCCTCGGCCAGCTTATCCAGCGCGGACGTTTCCCCGCGGCTTATTTGTGCGAGCATTTCGGCGATCGCCGGCCAGCCTAACTGCGGATCGCGCCCCGCGGCCAGCAGTTGGGGGACCAGCGTGCGAGTCACCGGTGCGGTGACGGCCACCGCGTCGAACACCTTGCCTAGATCTTGGCCATGCAGTGCGCAGGTGCTGTCACCGCCGCACCATTGAGCGAAGCGATCGAAGGCGTCGGCCACGGAGAGGATATTCCGCGCGACCATCGTCGGCAGGTCGATGCTATGGTCAACCACCGCATCGAGCACCAATGCCTTGACACGATCCCCGTACCGCTCGAGGTAGGCCGCCCCGTACACCGTCCCGTAGGAGCCCGCATAAGCGACCAAACCGTCGTTCGGGCTGAGCACCTGGCGGATGCGCTCGATATCCGCCGCTGTATCGAGCGCCGAGAGATGCGCCATCAGCTCGCCCGTCGCTGCGAAGCAACTGCGGAAAAATGCCGCGTTGGCTCTGGCGAGCGCCTCGAATTCGGCGGGCGTGGGCGGCCGGTAGATCGGCTCGGACGCAGGAGGAACTGCGTGTGGGTCGCAGCGAATGGCGCTACTCTGTCCGATGCCGCGCGGATCGAAGCTGACCACGTCGTACTGGCGTGCAAAGTCGTCAATATGTTGCAGCCCGCGGAACTGGCCAAAAACTCCGCTGATGCCTACGCCTGGTCCGCCCGGGATGAACAGAAGCATGCCCTTCTTATGAGCGGGGTCGGTCGCCGGCACGCGGCCGAGCCGAATCGTAAACTGCGCAGCGTCGGGACGGTCCGGATCGATGGGCACTTCGAGGCCGGTACACTCTACATCCTGCACGTCGCGGCAGGCCGACCAGCGCAATCCCGCAGACGAGCCGAGTTGCGTCCCCGCGGCTGGCGAGCGATGGGGAAATATCACCCCGGCGCCAAGAAGGATCAGAATGAGGGCGGCGAATCCATAAGGCACGAGGCTGTGAGCCTTTCATTCTATGCGCGGGGGACAGCGCCTGCGGCGACGCTATCTCGTGAGACTTCGGGAAATTTACGGACCGGCCATCGGCCCCGCGTGAACACGACCGCCGCGGCAATCATGGTGAGCATGACTATGATTCCCGACTCGCCGACCCACAGCGTCGCACCGGGACCCGTACTCGCCGGATCGAACGCGACCTGAATAACGCTGTTCCAGGCCGCATGCAGCGCGATTGCCGGCCAGATGCTGCCGGTCTCCAGCCGCAGCCGCGCAAATACGAAGCTCGCTGACGTCGCCACAACCATCCAACACAGAGCCGAGAGGATTGGCGGCGGACCTGCCAGGTAGACCCCGCCCAGGATCAGAGGTACGTGCCACAGACCCCAGATCACGCCGCTCGCCAGGACAGGCCTAGGCACGCCGGCGTCGATCAGCCGGGTGAGCATGTACCCGCGCCAGCCGATCTCTTCGCCGGCGGCCGAGCCGGCGCTGAAGACAGCCACGACCGTGGCGGCGAGCGCAAGATTGATCGCGAATACCACCGTGGGAGGAGTGGAATCCTCCACCAACCCTGCGGCCAGCGCGTCGGGCTGCGGGCTGAAGTGGGCCAGCCCGGCGCTCCACGCGATGCCATAAGAGATCAGTCCAATGGCTATCGGAAACAGCACCGCCAGCACGATGGCCTTTGCCCCTTGCCGGCCGCCGAGGCGGAACGACACGTCGGCAAGGCCCTCCCGCAGGATCAGGCGCGCCAGGATTGAAGCTGCGGCCGGCGTCCACATCAGCGCCCAGACCAACGACAGAGCGCCGTCGACGATCATGAGCGTTTCGAGCACGGCGGATAGCGGCACGAGAAGCGCGAAGTATATGGCGAGCCCGCGGCGTGCCCGGAGCCTGGTATCGCGCTCAGCAGCCGCATTTCCCAGCGTTTTCATACTCGGATTGTTCATCGCACGCTGCGCGTACAGCAATGGCGCAAACCCATTCGTCGCGCCCGGTGCGCATAATCATCGCCCCCGGCGGTGCAGGCAATGGCTGTCGGTGCAAGTTGCCGGCGGTCACGCGCTCGCCGCCCTGGTAACGGTCGTCCCGAGCCCAGCTCCGCCATCTCGGCCTTGCGGATCGAGCACCGCGCCAAACCACCGGCACGCCGCGCGCGGCCGTCAGGAAGCGGACGAAGCCCTCGGCGCGGTCGGCGCCTCCGACCAAAAGGATAGCAATCTCTATAAGACGGCAGCTGCTGGGTGCGGGATTCGATTCGGCCTATGACGGCTTCGGGTCGGACTCGGTCATTCGACGTATTGGCGCAAATATCCGGTTTGTGTGAAGTGGGAGAGTGCTGGGCGATATGAGTACGCCGCCGTGATGTGGGCGCGCGGCGTCAGACAGCCCGCGCTGCGCGGCGTTCCTTGCCGCGCGGCGCGGGGCTTGCGCCGGCGCGGGCCGCTTCGCTCGCCTTACGATTTGCGCTAGTGTGAGCGCCGCCGCCGACATGGAGCGAGCTCGATCCCGACGTGAGGGCACCGCCATGGGTCCGCGTTCGTTTGGGATGGAAGCCTTCAGCGACGAGGACCGCGCCTATCGCGGCTCGCGCTTCGCCGAGCTGCGCGACACGCTGTTCGCCAATCCCTATCAGAAAGTATGGGGCGCGCCCGGCGAGCCGCCGCTGCCGGTGCATCCCGTCACGCTGGCGAGCCTCCTCTACGGGGTGCTGCCGTTCGGTCCGCCTTACGTGTTTCGCCAGGCCACCGAGCGCGCGGTCGATTCCGCCGCCGACCTGCGCTTCGGCCCCGACCGCAAGGGCTTTCGCCGACTGGCGCATCCCAACGGCATCTGCCTGACCGGGCTGTGGCAAATCACGGAGGAAACTGGCTATTCCGGCTATTTCCGCAACGGCAGCGAAGCCCTGATCGTCGGGCGCTACTCCACCTGTTGCCGCGAGACGCGGCGCGGCCATGCGCGCTCGCTGTCCATGGTCGGCAAGCTCTACCCCGCCACCGACCCCGAGCACGCCGCGCCGCTGCGCACCGCCAATTTCATGACCCAGCAGGACATCGGCGGCGGCTACGACGACTACATCAACGACGTCGAGCTGCTCAACGCGCCCGACACGACGGCGTCGCGGCGCGGGCTGGGCATGCCGATCCTGGCGCTGTTCGGGCTCATGCTCAGCGTGGTCGACAAGAAGCCGACCATCCGCCAGCTCTACCAGATCGCCGAGCTCGGCAAGCCGCCGGGCGAGCCCACGCGTGCGCCGACCTTCATGCGGCTGACCGTGGCGGCGGGGCAGCCGCGCATCTCCGGCGCCGCCCTCGATTTCCGCGACGAGATCATGGCGCAGATCTACGACCGCGGCGATCCGCAGCCGAAACGCACGCTCGCCTTCGACATCGCCGTGACCGACGAGGGCGAGACCCATGGCCCGCCGTTCCGCGAGCGGCGCACGTTCCGCAACTGGCGCCGCATCGGAAAAATCACCTTCGACCGCGCCGTCGTCTCCTACAACGGCGACTTCGTCATCCACTTCCACCA
>DATBKV010000048.1:0-34263 GCA_036555745.1 Xanthobacteraceae bacterium
TGCACCGCATGAACGACTGGATGTATTTCTCGGAGCCCGAACCCGAGCTTGGCGCGCGCCCGATCGAATGCGCGCGCGGCAAGGTCGTCGGCGGATCGTCCTCGATCAACGCGATGGCTTACGTGCGCGGCCATCGTGGCGACTATGACCGCTGGGCGGCATCGGGTCTCCTCGGCTGGTCCTACGCGGACGTGCTTCCGTATTTCCGGCGGCAGGAATCGTGGGAGCGCGGTGCCAATGCATACCGCGGCGGCGACGGCCCGCTGACGACGCGGTTCAACCGCTATGAAGACCCGCTTGGCGAAGCGTTTCTGCAAGCCGGCGCGAGCGCCGGGCATCCGTTCACCGACGACTACAACGCGGAGCAGCAGGAGGGTTTTGGGCGGCTGCAATCGACTGTCCGCCACGGCCGCCGCTGCAGCACCGCGGTCGCTTACCTGCGGCCTGCGCTGAAGCGGCCGAACCTCACGCTGAAGACCAAGGCGCTGGCGACGCGCATCGTGCTTCAGGGCACGCGCGCCACCGGCATGGAATATGTGCAGGGCGGCACGACGCACAGCGCGCACGCGGCGCGCGAGGTTATTCTCGCGGGGGGCGTGATCAATACGCCGCAGCTGCTGATGCTGTCCGGCATCGGCGAGCCCGCGGAGCTGAAAGCGATCGGCATCGACGCGCGCGTTGCGTTGCCAGGCGTCGGCAAGAATTTGCAGGACCACATCTCGGCGCCCATCGCCTACGCGCGCAGCGAGCCGGGGCCGCTGCATCGTGCCATGCGGCTTGATCGAATCGCGCGCGAGCTCGCGAACGCGTACTTCCTGGGCAGGGGCATCGCCACGGATCTGCCGGCCGGGGCGATGGCCTTTTTGCGTAGTCCCTACGCGGAGAACTTGCCCGACATACAGTTCATCTTCATCAGCGCGCCGATGACGGCGGCACCATATCTTGCGCCGTTCAGGCAAAGCTATCAGGACGGCTTCGCTATCCGCGCCGTGTTGTTACGGCCGCAGAGCCGTGGTTTCGTGCGGTTGAAATCCGCTGATCCCCGCCAGCCACCGGCGATCGTGCAGAACTTCCTCTCCACCCGGCGCGATTGGGAGGTTCTGCGCGCCGGCCTGCGGATGGCCGAGGCGGTCGGGGCCCAGGCGCCGCTGCGGCCGTTCGCCGGAAAGCGTCTGGCGCCGCTGAGCCTCAGCGATGCCGATCTGACCAGGCACGTCGCCGAAACCGGCATCACCGTTCATCACCCGCTCGGGACATGCAAGATGGGCGTCGCGAGCGACCCGGCGGCGGTGGTCGACACCAAGCTGAATGTGTTGGGCACCGAAGGTTTGCGGGTGGTCGATGCCTCGGTGATGCCGGACCTTGTCGGCGGCAACATCAATGCGCCCGTCATCATGATAGCCGAGAGAGCCTCCGACATCATTCGTGGCCGCGCTGTCCTGCCGCCTGCAACCACCTCGCAAGCCGCTCTCAAGGGCACCGTCATGGAAACGGGGTAGCGGTGCGGCTCAATCGACGGTCGCCCACTCCTTATTTCATTTCAAGCTTCGACATGCTGACGTCCGTCGCCCGGGCGACGGCTCCGCGGCATCGCTGCGTCGAGAGGATTGAAGATGCACCGGCTACTGCGTCTTGATGCCGAGCTCGCGAATGAGCCGCGCGTAGAGCTCGGATTGATGCCGGAGGTGGGCGTCGAAGTCCGCCCCGCATTTCGGACTGGGATAGAGCGCCTGCGCGGTGAGCTTGGCTTTGACCTCGGGCGCGAGCAGCGCGCTGCCGAACCAGTCGATGAGCTTGGCCACCGTCGCCGGCGGCGTGTGGGCGGGCGCCACCAGCCCGAACCAGACGTCGGTCTCGAAATCGGGGGAACCGGACTCCGCGACCGTGGGCAGATCCGGCAGCGGCTCGATCCTC
This sequence comes from Xanthobacteraceae bacterium, assembly GCA_036555745.1. GTDB lineage: Bacteria > Pseudomonadota > Alphaproteobacteria > Rhizobiales > Xanthobacteraceae > VAZQ01. The sequence continues at coordinate 1,915 of DATBKV010000048.1, forward strand.
TTCGCGGCCATGGTGGCGAGCGCGCGTGCCTTGCCCGCGCTCAATTGCCCGCCGATCTCGGACCAGTTCAGCACCGCCGCGGTCACGTGGCCGCCGAGCAGCGCATTCTCGGTGGGAGCGCCGCCGGGATACGGCACGTAGATCAGGTTGGCCCGTGCCAGCCGCTTGAAGCGCTCGATCCCGATGTGCTGCGTGGTGTTGGGGCCGACGCTGGCGATCGACAGCTCGCCCGGCCTGGCGCGCGCCGCCGCCACGAGCTCTGCGAGCGTGCGATAGGGCGAGGCGCTGTTGACCACGATGAGCTGCGGGGTCGTGACCAGATAGCAGATCGGCGCGAAGCTCGCGCGCGGATCGTAGTTCACCTTGCGCAGGATCGAGCTGATGATCATGCCGTTGTTGTTGACGAGCAGCGTGTTGCCGTCGGGCGGCGCGCGCGCCACCGCCTCGGCCGCGATCACGCCGCCGGCGCCCGGCCGGCTCTCGACGATGATCGGCTGGCCCTGCGTGCCGGAGACGTGGTCCGCCAGGATGCGAACCAGCACGTCGATGCTGCCGCCGGGTGGGACCGAGATCACGATGCGCATGGTCCCAGCCTGCGACCGCGCCCGGTGAGCGGGCACGGCAATCCCCAGGCTCGCCAAAGCCAGCGCGCCGGCAGCGAGGGCAAGGAGCTTGCGCATGGAATGCGTCCCGGAATGAACGCGGAGCCGAGCGCTTCGAGCAACCGCCGTGCTTCAATAGCACGCGCAGGCGCGATTGGAACACGGCGCGGCCGCGCCGGAAATCCCGTGGACCGCCTCGCCGTCTGCGCCTACCCTGCCGCGACCCAACCCTGCCGGAGGAAACCATGCCCGAAGCAGCAACGCTCGGCGCGCTCGCCTCGCGCTTCATCGACACCGACTCGCTGCCGTGGATCGAGACCGCGCCCGGCAACAAGATGAAGGTGATCTATCACGACCCCGCCAGCGGCATGCTCACGATCCTGGCCAAGCTCGCGCCCGGCGCCGGCATTCCCGCGCACGTGCACGAGGATCTGGAGCAGACCTTCGTGCTCGAGGGCTCGCTTCGCGACGACGAGGGCGAGTGCACCGCCGGCAATTTCGTCATCCGCGCCAAGGGCAGCCGCCACGCGCCGACCGCGCCCAAGGGCTGCACCATGCTGGTGTTCTTCCTCAAGCCGACGGCGGCGCTTGCCAAGGCGCTGCTCGCGCGCGGCTGAAGATCCCTTTTGGCCGCGCGTTCGCATGCGCGCTTCCGGCGGCGTGCCGGCCACGGAGCGGACGCGCTTGCGCTGATGCCGTCGCTGCATTGACAGCGGTGGTCGAGACCCCTGGCTTGATGAGCCCATGACTGGGCGTAACAGGAGGACGATGTGCTCGAGCTCTATCACAACATCAATTCGGTATGCGCGCAGAAGGTGCGCATCGCGCTGAAGGAGAAGGGCCGGGACGCCGAGGAGCATCTCCTGACCCTGCGCGGCGACCAGAACGAGCCTGCCTATCTCAAGCTCAATCCCAACGGCGTCGTTCCGACCCTGGTCCACGACGGCGTGCCGATCGTGGAATCCTCGCTGATCCTCTACTACCTCGATGAGGCCTTTCCGGACCCGCCGCTGATGCCGGCGGAGCCGCTGCAGCGGCATCGCGTGCGCATGTACAACAAGCTCATCGACGAATATCTGCACAACGCCTGCACCATCCTGACCTTCGCGACCGCCTTCCGCCCCAATTTCCTGAAGGTGCCGCGCGAGGTGTGGCTGGCGGAGATCAACAAGGCGCCGCTCAAGCGGCGCGCCGAGTACAAGCGCAGCGTGATCGAGCACGGGCTCGATTCCGAATTCGTGGCCGACGCGGTCGCGCAGCACACGAAGCTCTTGTCCTGGATGGCGCGCTCGCTCGCAGACGGCCCCTACCTCGCCGGCGAGCGCTTCTCCAATGCCGATTGCGCGGTGATCCCCTACATCCTGCGGCTCGAGCTGCTCAAGCTCGCGGGCATGTGGGCGCGCTATCCGGCGGTCGCGGACTGGTGGACGCGGGTGCAGGCGCGGCCGTCGGTCAAGTCGGCGATCTTTGAGCGCATGTCCGACAAGGACTGGGCGCCGTTCAAGGCGCTCGCGCCGGACCCGTGGCCGAAGGTCCAGGAGCTGCTGCAGGCGGCCGCATGAATTGCGCGGCTGCGCGGGCCGTTGCCGGCACGCATGCGGCCGCTGTTCTCGGTCAGGCCTGGACGATGGCCAGCCGCGGTGACGGCGACGGCCATTCGCAATGATGCGTTTCGACGTCGCGCAGGTCTTGCCACGCGGACATCCGCTCGCGGCACTCCTCCAACGCCATCCTCTGCTCGGCCAGGAACAGCCACTGGCCGGCCAGCTGCTGGTATTGCTGCTTGATGAAGTCGCCGTAGTGATCGGCCAGGGTCAGGCATTCTGCCGCTTGGCCGAGGAATTCCTCGCATCGGCTTTGCATCTGTCACCCTCCGTCTTTAGCTCTGGCGCGCCGGTGGGAACTCGAGGTTCGGCCCGACACTGCAGGGTGACCTAACGCCTGAATTTGCCCGCCGACTGTGACGGCGGTCACACATTGTCGATCGGTTCAGCGCGCTTCAGGACGTTTCAGACCGCGCCGGGCGCGAAAAGTCGGAACGACCGTCGGCACGCGCGCAAGCGCCTCCGCGCCGCTCGACCTGGCCCTCGTCCGCGGCGTAAAATGGCGTCCGTGGCTCGACTTTGAGGAAGCACCGGAGCCCGCCCCGAACCATCCGCAAGGAAGTGACGGGTAGGCGCGCGATCGCCCGCGGCAACCGGGGCCGGTGCGGCGGAGGAGGAGTGACCATGCGTAAGTTTCTGATCGCAGCCGTACTGCTGGTACTGGCCGCCGTTTCGCTCGTTGAGGCGGGCAGAGCAATGGGGCTCGCACCCGCCGATCTGCGGCCGGCCGCGGCGATGTCCGCGCTCGCCGACACGGTCGCGCTGCGCAAGGGCGACAAGCTGACCACGCGAAGCTCCGTGGCGCGCAAGCGCCACGCCGCGGCCCGCCATCGCATGGCCAGGGCCCACCACGTCGCGCGCGCCCACCGACGGATCGCCGCCCGCAACCGACACGTCGCTGCGCGCCACGCCGCGGTGCGGCACCGCGTCGCCGCGAAGAGCGGCCATGTCGCGGCGCGCCATCACGTGGCGGCGCGCCACCGCGTGCCGGCGTCGCAGCGCGTCGCGACGCGTACCTCGCTCACAGATTCGCAGCGCGTCGCAGCGGCGCTGACGTCGACCGCGGCGCTGCGGCCGGTGCGGCCGTGGCTGCCGCAGCCCTACTACGGCACTGTCATCGCCGGCGTCACGCTCGGCACCGTCGTCGCCGCCAATACCGTTCCGCCGTCGCCGTCGTTCGACCTGTGCTGGTATTGGTCCGATCCCACCCGAGCGCACGGCTACTGGGACTTCTGCCGTTAGTGCGGCGGCCCCGACGCCTGCATTCCACGTGTCCCGCACGTGGCGCAGCATGAGCGAAGCGAATGGTGCGCCGCACGTACCGGATCGAGCGGGGTTGCGCCGATCCCGATCGCTAGCGTGGGTTTGCGACAATGTGCTTGGCTCGTGTCCCGGGCGCGCCACCGCGCAAAGCGCTGCGTTGCAGGGACCGTTTCAAAAGCGGTGTTCGTGACGGTCCCACGCCAGGCGGGCTTGCCCGACTTGCGCACATCGAGCCGACCTCGGGTAAATCCGAGATCGTGGCAGGACGCCACCTTCGACTACTTTTTGACTACGCCTCTTGACTACGAAATGTATTTGTGCTAGACAGCTTCCATCCCGCTCATCGAGGGGCGCCCTCCGGAGGCGATCCTGACGGCGGAGCGGGGTGTGGCGTCCCGGCCGCGGCTCGTAACCGCGTCCTGGGAGGTTCGGAAGACCGCGCGAGCGCTGCGGCGGCAACGCCGCAAACGCCAGCCCGGCGCCGGGCCCAAACCGCCACGGCGGAGCGTCGAGAGAGGCCGTCCCGGTTGCCCCGGACGGCTCGCGCCTCGCAAGCGTGACGTCGCGCCTTACGAGCGCGACCGCATTGAATGTGTCCGCCTCCCGGCGCTCCGCCTGCCCCTCGTTGGGGCGGCCGCGACGAAGGAAGCGACGAGAATGCGAACAACCCGGCCGCAAGCAACGCGCCGGAAACGAAGAAACTTGGGCTGTTTGAAATCGTGAAGACGAAGCATCGTAGGATGGCTCGAGCGCTTGCGCGAGCCCATCGCGCCGGCGTGGGGCCGCGCACCTGTCGCGCGAGCGCCTCAGCCCGGCACCGTCAGCGCGAGCAGGCGGGAAGCATCGGCGGCGCGATCGAGCGTCCAGATCGCCGCGATCAACGGCGCCGGGTCGTAGCCCGGTCGCCAGCCTTCGGCCGCGGCGCGCAGCTTGTCCTCGAGGTCGCCGTCGCTCATCGGACGCTGCGGGCTGCCGCGGGCGGCCGCGCTCGCCAGGCGGTAGCTCTTGCCGTCGCTGGTGCGCAGCTCGACGTCGGCGCTGGTCACCGCAAGCGCGGGATCGCGCACGACGCTGATCCGGCGCCGCAGCTCGATCACGGCGGGATCGCGCGCGCAGCCGTCGGTGAATTGCGCGAGGCCGGCCTCGCCGAAGAGGAGCGCGGCGGCCACCGCGTGCTGCGCGCTGACCTGCGCCTCGCGGCCGCTGGCGATGTCGGGCCGGTCGGTTCGCTCGCCGAGCAGCGGGTTGCCGCGCAGGACGACGCGCTCGACGGCCTCGCGCGGATGCGCCTGCCGCCACTCCAGAATGCAGTCGAGGAAGGGATGGATCACGAAGCCGCAGGGATACGGCTTGATCGAGTTGTGCGCGATCGCCCAGCGCGTACCCAGATCCTCGCTCAACGCCGGCCACTTCGGCGGCTCGGCCATGGCGCTGAGGAAGCCTTGCACGCCGGCGATCGGCTCCGGCGGTCCGGCAAAGCCTTTCTCGGCGAGCAGTGCGGACCACAAGCCGTTGCGCGCGGCGTTGCCGACGCCGAGGCTCTTGGCCGCGAATCCCAGGGCTTCGCACAGCCCCGCCGACTGCGTCGCCGCGTGCCCGAGCGCCCACACCATGCGCTCGCCCTCGAGCGCGAGCAGCCGGCCGGCGCCGGCGGCGGCGCCGAACACGCCGCAGGTCGAGGTGATGTGCCAGCCCTTGGCGTAGTGGCCGGGAAAGATGGCGGCGCCGATGCGGCATTCCACCTCGACGCCGAGAATGAAGGCGAGCAGCAGCTCGGCGCCGCTCACCGGCCGCAGCTGCGCGAGCGCGAACAGCGCTGGCGCGACCGGCGCGGTCGGATGAATCGCGGTGGCGGCGTGGGTGTCGTCGAAATCGTGGACGTTGGCGGCGGCCGCATTGAGGAAGGCGGCGCTGAGCGCATCGAGGCGCTCGCCGCGGCCGATCAGGGTCGCCGGGCCGCGCCCGCCAAGCTCGGCGAGCGATTGCAGCGCAGTCTCGACCGCATCGGCGCGGCAGCCCGCGAGCGCCACGGCGAAGAAATTCGTGAGCGCGCACTTGGCCTGATGGCGCACGTCGTCGGGAATGTCGCTCCAGCGCGTCTGCGCGAGGAAGCGGGCAAGGCTCGACGTGACCCCGGGTTGCTGCAGCATGGGCGCTTCCAACTCGTTGGCCCGCAAGCCTATCGGGGCGCGGCTGGCTGCGCAGCCAGGACACCACGGCCGCGCGTGGCGGCGATTCCTAAGATATATCTTGCGTTAGGTCTTAGTTGGATATATCTTGAGATATATCTTTCAGGCAGAGGAGACCAAAATGTTCGGCAATAGACATTCCTGTGGATCGCCCTTCGAGGGCAGGTGGGCCGCCCGCCGCGGCTGGCGCGGCCATTCCGGCCACGGCTGGGGCGGCCGGCACGGCAGGGGCGATGGCGACGAAAACATGATGCGCGCGGGGCGCATGCTGGCGCAGGGCGACCTGCGGCTGATCGCGCTCGCGCTGATCGCGGAGCAGCCGCGGCACGGCTATGAGATCATCAAGGTGCTGGAGGAGAAGACCGCCGGCTGGTACTCGCCGAGCCCCGGCATCGTCTATCCCACGCTCACCTTTCTCGAGGAGGCCGGCTACGTCACCGGCGAGATCGAGGGCGCCAAAAAACTCTACACCATCACCGCCGAGGGCCGCGCCCATCTCGAGGACAACCGCGATTTCGTCGCCGCTGTGCTTGCGCGGCTCGCCGCCATCGGCGAGCGGGTGTCGCGCATGCGCCGGCGCTTCGAAGGCGAGGACGAGGACCGGCGCAGCGGCAGGCTTTCACCGCTCGTGCGCGCCGCGATCGACAATCTGCGGGAGGTCGCGGGACAGCGGCTCGCGGACGACGCCGACGCCGAGGCCAAGCTGGTCGAGGTGCTGGCGCGCGCCGCGGCGGAGCTGAAGAAGGCGTGAGGGAGCGTTCCGCTGTCATCATCCGCGCGAGCGGATGATCCAGTAGTCACTGCCGTGTGGAATGGCCGCGCTGTTGCGGATTACTGGAGGCCCGCTTGCGCAGGCATGACACCGTGCCATTTTGCGCGCGGGCGGCCTCAGTCCACCTTGAGATTGAGCTTGCGCACCAGCGCGCCCCACTTGGCCTCCTCGCGATCGATATCGCGGGCATATTCCTCCGGCGTGGAGGTAAGCGGGTCACCGCCTTCGGCCAGGATGCGCTGCTTGACCTCCTCGCTCGTCACCAGCGCCCGCAGCGCGGCGTTGAGCCGCGCGATGATCGCCGGCGGCGTGCCCGCAGGCGCGAGCAGCCCGTAGTGCAGGACCGACTCGAATCCGGGCAAGCCGGATTCATCGGCCGTGGGCACGTCGGGCAGGAGGCTGAAGCGCACCGGGCCAAGCACCGCGATCGCGCGCAGCGTGCCGGCGTGGAGATTGCCCAACGCCGGCGGCAACACGCCGAACGCGATCGGCACGTGATTGCCGAGCAGATCGTTCATGACCTGCCCGGTGCCCTTGTACGGGATGATGGTGGCGTCGACGCCGGCGCGCGCCTTGAACAGTTCGGCGGAGAGATAGCCGCCGGTCCCGACCGCCGAGGTGCCGATATTGAGCTTGCCGCCTTCGCGCTTGGCGATCGTCACCACCTCGCCGATGGTCTTGGCGGGAAACGACGGATGCGCGAGCAACGCGACCGGCATCGACGCGATCAGTCCGATCGGCGCAAAGTCCTTGCGCGGATCGAAGCCGGCATTGGCGTAGAGCGTGGGGTTGATGGAGATCGAGCCGGTATGTCCGAGGAACAGCGTGTAGCCGTCCGGCGGGCTCTTGAGGAAGCTGCGGGTGCCGACCAGGCCAGAGCCGCCGGCGCGATTGTCGACAACGACTTGCCGGTCGAGCGCAGCGGTGAGCTTCTCCGCCACCACCCGCGCCATGGCGTCGACGCCGCCGCCGGGGGGATACGGCACCACCAGCGTGATGTTGCGGTCGGGATAATCCTGCGCCTGAGCGGCGCAAACAAAAACTGCGACCGCGGCGACGGCCGCAGCCCTCAACGCACTCGCCAACATTCCTCCCCGCCCTTGCTAGCCGATCACGACCGCCGCCCGGCGAGCGGCGGCCGAATCGAAACGCACTCAGCTACCAAGTTGCAGCCATCAGTGGACCGAGGCGTCCGACTGCAGGCGTGCGATTTCGTCCTTCACCAGCAACTTGCGACGCTTCAGCTCGACGATCTGAAGATTGTCGATTGAAGGGTGAGCCCGGGCCTCAGCGATTTCCGCTTCCAATGCCCGATGCCGCCTTTCCAGTTCCGCAAGGTGCGCTTGTATGGACATGTTGGGGGGTTCTCCTCAGGTCGTTTTGCCTGACGAAAGTAATTCTACACCGTTTGGTCCGGATTTCGAAGTGCGTTTTTGATTGTGCAATGCAACAATCCCCGCTCTGTGCCCTGCCTGGCGGCGGGCGGCTTGAACGCCACCGGGCAAACGGGGATACTTTCGCGCGTATTTGCGCACAGCGCCCTGCGGGCCGACCGACCGACCGCAGCAAGGGGGATATTCCGGCGTCGGTGCCCGAACGCACTGCGGCGGCGTGAGTTTCAATTCAACGGTGGCGATGACCGAAGAGGAAGAACGCGAGTTGCGGCTGCAACTGGCGCGCTTGCAGCAGGAGCATCGCGACCTCGACGCCGCGATCTCCGCCCTGCAGCACTCGCCCGGCTCCGACCTGCTGCAGGTGCAGCGGCTCAAGAAGCGCAAGCTCCACCTGCGCGACCGCATCTCCCACATCGAGGACCAGCTCACGCCTGACATCATCGCGTGAGCGCGGGACGCGGGATCGCGTCCCGCGCTGCTCCAATCACTGCGGCTGGATGCCGGCGTCGCGGATCACCTTGGTCCAGCGCGTGGTCTCGTCCTGCTTGAGCTTCGCCATGTCCTGCGGGCTGCCGCCGACGGCGATCAGATTGAGTTGATGAAAGCGGGCCTTGGTGTCCGGCTCGTTGATGATGTCGTTGATGGCGCGGTTGAGCTTGGCGATGATCGGCGCCGGGGTCTTGGGCGGCGCGCTGATGGCATTCCAGGTATCGGACACAAAGCCGGGCAACCCCGCCTCGACCAGCGTCGGGACGTCCGGCAGCACATCCAGCCGCTTGTCGGTCGCGACCGCGAGGATCCTCGCCTTGCCCGCCTGATGCAGCTTGAGGGCGGAGGAAAGCTCCATAAAGATGAAATCGACGTGTCCCGCAACCAGGTCGTTGAGCGCCGGCCCTGTCCCCCGATACGGCACGTGCAGCATCTTGGTTCCGGTGTCGCGCGCGAACAGCTCCGCGGTCAGGTGCGAGGTCGTCCCGGGCCCCTGCGAGGCAAAGGTGACCTTGCCTGGATTGGCCTTCACGTAAGCGAGGAACTCCTGCACCGTCTTGGCGGGGAAGTCCTGCCGCACCAGCAGCACGTTGGGAAATTTCGACATGACCGCGACCGGCTCGAGCGCGGCGGGATCGAAATTGAGCTTCTTGTAGAGCGCGATATTGCTGGTGATCGGAGCCGGCTGGGTCGCGAGCAGCGTGTAGCCGTCGGGCTCGGCGGTATAGGCCGCCTCCGCGCCGATATTGCCGCCGCCGCCGCCGCGGTTCTCGATCACGAACGGCTGTCCCAGCCGCTGCTGCAGCCCGGCGGCGAAGATTCGCGTCACGGTATCGACCCCGCCGCCCGGCGGCACGCTGACGATGATCTTCACGGGGCGATTGGGGTAATCGGCGGCCGGATCCTGCTGCGAGTGCGCGGGCGTCAGCGCGAGCAAGGCGACTGTGACCAGGATGGTGGAACGGAACATGCAAATCTCCTCGCGGCGAGCGGCGGTGCATCGACTCCGAAAGATAGGGCGCCGCCAATCTCGCGCAATGCGCGCCCGTTGGTAAATGTGGCGCGACATATGCACCGGACCGCCGGCGGACCGAGCAAATGCCTCGCCTTTCGCGCGCCGGACACGCTAGCATCCGCGGCGCGGACGCGATGTCGCGTGCCGCCGGCAAGCCGTGTCGGCGCGCCGCGAAGCCGAGGGAGAAGGATGCGACCCGCAGTGGTGTTGGCGGCAGCCGTGGTCCTCGGTCTGGGCCTGTTGAATGCCGCGCCGGCGCAGACGCCGGCCGACGACTATCCGCAGCGCGCCGTGACCTTCCTCTGTCCCTTTCCGGCCGGCGGCGGCACCGACATTCTCACCCGCATGCTCGCGCACGAGCTGCAAGAGCGGCTGGCACGTCCGTTCGTGGTCGAGAACCGCCCCGGCGGCGGCACCGTCATCGCGGCCCAGGCGGCCGCGCGCGCCGCGCCCGACGGCTATACGCTGCTGCTCGCGCCGGTGACGACGCTCGCCATGGGACCGAGCGTCCACAAGTCGCTGCCGTACGACACGATCAAGGATTTCGCGCCGATCGGTCTGGTCGGCTCCGCACAATTCGCGCTCGTCGCCAATCCCGGCCTGGGTGCGGCGACGTTGCCCGAGCTGATCGCCGTCATCCGCAGCAGGAACGGTCAGCTGAGCTATGCCTCCTCAGGGCCGGCGACGCCGCATCACCTGTTCATGGCGATGTTGCTCAAGATGATCGGCGCCAGCGCGCAGCACGTCCCCTATCGCGGCAGCGTCGCAGCCTTGAGCGACGTGATCTCCGGACATGTTCCGATGATGATCGTGGACCTCGCGGTCGCCATTCCGGCGATCAACGAAGGCAAGGTGAGGGCGCTCGGGGTCACCTCGCCCGAGCGGGTCAAGGCGCTGCCGGAGCTCCCGACCATCGCGGAGGCCGGTGTTCCCGGCTACGGCGCCACCGGGTGGTTCTCGGTGGTGGCGCCGGCGGGAACGCCACGGCCGATCATCGACAAGCTCAACGCCGTGCTGACGAGCTTTATCGATCGGCCCGAGATCCAGGACAAGATGAACGCGCTGGCGATTACGCCGCGCACCAGCAGCCCCGACGAGCTTGCGCGCTTCATCCCCGCCGAAATCAAGAAATGGGCGCAGGTGGTCAAGGACGCCGGCATCACCCCGGAGTGACCGCGCGGCGGAAGGGCGGCATCCAGCGCCGCAACGCCGCCATCGCCCGCAAGCGCCCCTCGCGCAGCTTCTCGATCGCCATCAGCGCCGCCGGCGTGACGATGAGCGTGAGCACGGTGGCAAAGCCCAGTCCGAACACGATCGCGGTCGACAGGCTGATCCACCACTGCGTTGCCGGGGCGCCGATCGTGATCTCGCGCGCGAGAAATTCGACGTTCACGCCGAATGCGATCGGCAGCACGCCGAGGATCGCGGTCACCGCGGTCAGCACGACCGGGCGCGCGCGCTCCCGGCAGGTCTCGAGGATGGCTTCGTAGGCCTCGACCCCCTCGCGCCGCAGCCGGTCGTAGGTATCGATCAGCACGATGTTGTTGTTCACGATCACGCCGGCATTCGCGATGACGCCGATGCCGGTCATCACCACGCCGAAGGCCTGGCCCATGATCATGAGCCCGAGCAGCACGCCGAAGGTCGAGAGCACGACCGCCGTGAGCACCAGGCCGACCGAGGTGAGCTTGTTGAACTGCGCGAGCAGGATCGCGAAGATGAGGAAAATGGCGGTGCCGAACGCCTTGAGCAGGAACGCCGAGGCCTTGGCGCGCTCCTCATCCTCACCCTTGAGCTTGAAGGTGACGCCGGCGCCAAGATCGGTCTTGGCGAGCTCGCTCGCGATCTCCTGCTGCACCTTGGCGGTCTGCACGCCTTCGGCGACATTGGCGGCAACCGTCATCACGCGGTTGCCGTTGACCCGATTGATGTAGCCGACGCGCGGCGCCGGCAGGCGCTGCACGAAGTTGCCGATCGGCACGTGTCCCATCTGGGTCTGTACCCGCAGATCGTCGATCTGGTCGAGGCTGCGGCGGTCGGGCGGAAAGCGCACCAGGATGTCTACCGACTTGTCGCTGTCGACTGGCCGGTATTCGGTCGCCTTGAGGCCGTTGGTGACGAGCTGGACCGCGGCGCCGACGGTATTGACGCCGGCGCCGTATTTCGCGGCCTCCGACTTGTCGACCTCGATCTTCCAGTCGATGCCCGGGAGCGGCTGGCCGTCGTCGAGATCGCGGATGTCGGCGCGCGCAGCGAGAACGGCCGCCACCTTTTTGGCGGCCGCCGGCAGCAGCGCCGGGTCGAGCGCGCTGAGCTGCACCTGGATCGGCTTGCCGGTCGGCGGGCCGGCGCGCGGCGCCGTCACCTCGATCATGATGCCGGCGATATCGGCGGTCTTGGCGCGGATGGCGTCCATGATCGCGTGCGCGGGCGGCCGGCTGCGCCAATCCGCGAACTCGAACTGGATGACGCCGATGGTGTCCTCGGTGAGCTCGCTCATGCCACGCGGCTGCTCGCCGATGCGGGTGTAGACGGTCTTGAGGCCGTCGAAGGCCAGCACGCGCTTCTCGACCTCGCCGAGCAGGCGATTCTTCTCGTCGAGCGACAGGTTGCCGCGGGCGTGCACGATGACCTGGCCGTAATCGGGCTCCACGCTCGGGAAGAACTCGACGCCGCGGCCGAATTTGCCGTACGCGGTCTGCACCGCGATCAGCAGCAGCGCCGCCAGCGTCAGCGTGAGGCCGGGTCGGCGCAACGCGAGCCGCACGGTGCGCATATACGGTCCGCGATCCTTGGCGCGGTCGTCGTGCGGCACCGGCGCGGCCTTGCCAAGCAGCGCGCCGAGCGTGGGCGTGAAGAACAGCGCCACCGCCAGCGAGGCCGAAAGCGTGGCGATCAGCGTGACCGGCAGATATTTCATGAACTGGCCGACCACGCCCGGCCAGAACAGCAACGGCGAGAACGCCGCGATGCGGGTCGCGGTCGCCGCGATCACCGGGCCTGACATGCGCTTGGCGGCGAGCGCATAAGCTTCCTTCGGCGGCGTGCCTTCCGACATGCGCCGCTCCGCGAACTCCGACACGATGATGGCGTCGTCCACCAGCATGCCGACCGCGAGGATGAGCGAGAACAGCACGACGATGTTGACGGTGAGCCCCGCGAGCTGCAGCCCGAGCACGCCGGCCAGAAACGAGGCGGGGATCGCAATGCCGATGAACAGCGAGGCGCGGAAGCCGAGCGCGAACAGAATGACGATCGCCACCAGTAGCACGCCGGTCAGCACCGAGTTCTGCAGGTCGCCCAGCATCTGCCGGATGATCTTCGACTTGTCCTGGGTGAAGGTGACGTGCACCGCTTCCGGCCAGGTCTTTTGCAGCGCCTCGACCGTGGCCTTCACCGCGTCGACCGTCTCGATCAGATTGGCGCCGGTGCGCTTCGATACCTCGATGGTCATGGCCGGGCGCCCGTTGACGCGGGTGACCGAGGTCGCGTCCTTGAAGGTCGGCCTGACCTGGGCGATGTCGAGCAGCGTCACCGAGGCCTTCGGCGAGGCGACGATCGGGATGTTCAGGATGTCCTGCGGCTTCTCGAACAGCGAGGGCACTTTGACCGCGAAACGGCCGGTCTCGCCTTCGAGCGCGCCGGCGGCGATCAGCGTGTTGAAGGATTGGGTGATCGAGCCGAGCTGGTCGAGCGACACCCCGTAGCTCGCGAGCAGGGTCGGATCGAGGATGATCTCCACTGCTTCGTCGCGGGCGCCGCGCAGCTCCGCCGACAGCACGCCCGGAGCCTGCTCGATCGCGTTCTTGGCGGCGCGCGCCATGCGCAGCAGCGTGCGCTCGGGGACGTCGCCGGACAGTCCCACCACCAGCACCGGATAGAGCGAGAGGTTGACCTCTAGCACCTGCGGCTCGTCGACGTCGTGCGGCAGGTCGTGCTTGGCCTGATCGACCTTGGCGCGCACGTCGGCGAGCGCGGATTTGGAATCAAAGCCGGCTTCGAATTCGAGCAGCACGAATCCGCCGCCCTCGAACGCGGTCGAGCGCATCTCCTTCACGTTGCCGACCGACTTGAGCTGGGTCTCGACCGGCCGCAGCAGCAGCCGCTCCGAATCTTCCGGGCTGATGCCGCGCTGCGAGAGCTGGACGTAGATGATCGGGACCTTGACGTCCGGCTCCGCCTCCTTCGGGATGGTGATGTAGGCGACCAGTCCCGCGCTCAACAGGAACAGCAGGGTCGCGACGGTGAGCCGCGCGTGACCGATGGCGTAATCGATGAACCTGGACATCAGCTTATCCGTCGGCGAATAGTCAAAAGCGAGTCGCGAATAGCGCGGTATGGCTGTCTGCGGCTTGCTCGCTGCTCGCTACTCCCTGTTCGGTATTCGCTATTTTGCGATCGCCGTCAGCGCGGCCGCCGGCACCGCATCCACTTTCTGGCCCTCGCGCACGAAATCCTGGCCCTGCACGATTACGCGGCTGCCGTCGGCGATGCCGGTGACCCACATGAAGCTCTGGTCGTCCTCGAGCAATGAGACCGGAACGAACTCGACGGTGTCGTCGGCCCGCACCGCGCGCACGCCGAGATTGCCGGCCGAGGAAAAGGTGAGCGCCGAGCGCGGGACGCGCGTGGCGGGCACCGACGCGAGCGGCAGCGAAACCTCGGCCGTGATGCCGTCGGGAATCTTTCCATCCGCGTTGTGCAATTCCACTTCGACCCGATAGGTGCGGGTGGTCGGGCTCGCGGTCTTCGAGACGAAACGAATCTTTCCGCTCGCGCTCTCGCCGGTCACGAGCCGCACCTCGGCGGTGTCGCCGACCCTGACGCCGGCGAGCTTGCGTTCGGCGACCTCGACCACAGCCAGCATGGGATCGAGCGCCACCAAGGTTGCAATCTCGCGGCCGGCGAAGGAGAACGCGGCCTGGCCGACCTCGACCGCTACCTCCTGCACCACACCCGACCAGGGCGCGCGCACCTGGCCGCGATCGGCCTCGGCCTCGGCAGCGGCGAGCGCCGCCTCCGCGCTCTTGAGTTGCGCCTCCAGATCCACCAGCTGCAGCCGCGGCAGCGTGCCGCTCAGGATCAAGGCGCGCTTGGCGTCGAGCTCGGTGCGTCGCTGCGTCACTGCGGCGCGCGCCTGCTCCACCTGCGCCTCGCGCGCCTCGTCGGACAAGACCGCGATCAACTCGCCCTTCTTTACCCAGGTTCCGCGTTTGACCCGCAGCTCGGTCAGCACTCCGCCGGTGCGGGCCGTGACGGTGACGCGCTTGTCGGCCTCGGTGCGGCCGGCGACGGTGAGCTTGCGCATATGCGGCATGACCGCGGTGCCTTCCACCGCCACGCGGAAGAGCTTCTCGGGGGCGTGTTCGTTGGCGCGCATGGCGGCGCGGCTTTCCGGGGTCTCGCGCGGCAGGAAATGCCCGGACCCGATCCACAGCGCGGCGGCGGCTACGAGTCCCACGGCGGTGAGGCGACTCGCTTTCATCTGCACTGCTCCTTGATGTCACGCAGGCTCGCGGGCTTGCCGGCCGCGGCGCGTCCGCGCAGCAGGTGACGGGCGACGTCCATGAACAGGGCGAGCACGGTTTCAGGATCGAAATCGGGGTCGAGCGCGCGCCGCCACCAAACCCCATCGGCGATGATCATGAGCATGGTGATGACGCCGTCGAGATCGACGTCGCCGGGGATGTCGCCACGCGCCGCGGCGCCGCGCAGCAGACCGGCGAGCCACCGCCGCACGTCGGCGTCGAAGCCGGCGGAGATGCGCGCGATCTCGGGGTGGCGGCGGGCTTCCGCCATCACCTCGGTGCAGAGCAGAACCTGCTCGCGCGGGCGCTGCGCGAAGTGATGGTCTGCCAGGCCCTCGAGCACCGCAAACAGGCCACGGGAGAGATCGGCGCGTGCGAATTGCTGGGCGACCTCGGCGCGATCGCGCTCGGCGATGCCGGCGATGAGCGCCTCCTTGGAGGGAAAATAGCGGTAGAGGTTGCCCGGACTCATGCCCGCTTCGGCGCAAATCTCCTGCATCGAGGCGCCGTGAAAGCCCGAGCGCACGAAGCAGCGCTGCGCGGCCGCCAGGATCTCGGCGCGACGATCCGATTGGAGCTGGGCGTTGGCCCGGCGCATGACGTTTGGAGATCCCCCGATCCCGTACTGCAGCGCGGTAAAGCGGAACGAACGTTCGCTCAGCTAATTGGCGAAACTGAGGCTGGCCCGCATTCCGCCCCGTAGCGCTCCCGGCGCCGTTCCCTGCCCGCGCCAACGCATCACCAAAGGCCTTCTCGTGGGGCGCAAACTGGAATCGATCGCGGGGAACCGCATCGTTTTACCGTCTTGTCACTCCGGGGTCCGTTCCTATAATCGCCGGCTTTCTTTCCGGGCGACGAGGGACCTAATGAGTGTGGAGAAGCCGGTTGCCATCATCATGGGAAGCCAATCCGACTGGCAGACGATGAAGCATGCCGCCGATACGCTCGATGCGCTGGGCATCGGCTACGAGGCGAAGATCATCTCGGCCCATCGCACGCCGGACCGCCACCAGGCTTTCGCCAAAAGCGCGAAGGAGCGCGGCTTCAAGCTGATCATCGCCGGCGCCGGCGGCGCCGCGCACCTGCCCGGCGTGACCGCGGCGCTCACGCCGCTGCCGGTGTTCGGGGTGCCGATCGAATCGAAATTGTCGGGGGTGGATTCGCTCTACTCGATCGTGCAGATGCCGGCCGGGGTCCCGGTTGGGACGCTCGCGATCGGCCGCGCGGGCGCAATCAACGCCGCGCTGCTCGCCGCCAGCGTGCTGGCGCTCGGCGACAAGGAACTGGCGAACCGGCTTGATGCCTGGCGACAACGCCAGGCGGAAGCGATCGCCGAGACCCCGGCCGACTGATCGCGCCGCAGCCGCGCCGCGCTGGACAGCGACAGTCGCGCGCGAGATTCCGCGCGCGACTCAAGGCGTCCGCTTATTCCTGCCCCGCGCATTGACCGGCGGATGGGCACGCGCACGAAACATTTGTCGCGCCCCAAGCGTTCTCGTTGCAATGGACCTCTTGAGCGGAGAATGCGCATGCAACGCATGTTGTTAGTGAAACGAACATTGCTGGCGCTGGTGGCGGCGCTGGCATTGGGCACAGCCCTTCCCTTGTCGGCGAGCGCGGCTCCGGCTCTCGGCGCGGGCGGCCGCGGGGGCGGCCCCGCGGGCGGCGGCGGTGGCGGTGGAGGCGCGATCGGCGGGGGCGGTGGCGGCGGAGCCGCGATGGGCGGGGGCGGACCGGCGATGGGTGGGGGCGGAGCCCCCGTCCGTGGAGGCGGGCCTGGCATCGCTCTCGCCCCGCGAGGCGGCGGTCCTGCGGCCGGCGGCCCCGTCGCAGGGCGGCGCGGCGGCAACTGGCAAGGCGGGCCGAACTGGCAGGGAGGGAATTGGCGGCATGCCCGTCGGCACTTCCATAACGGCGGGTTCGGAGTTTACGGTTTCGGTCCTTATTTCTACGACTATGCAGCGCCGTACCCCGACTACTACGGGTACGACTACTGCTGGCGTGTCCGCCTCGTGCGCGGAAGGTACCGACGGGTGTGGGTCTGCCAATGACGCGCCTGTGCGCGCGCGAGGCCGAACGTTTACCTGGGCTGCGCCCGGCAGCGGTGGACTCTTCAGGCTGATTCTGCTACAGCGCCGCCAAACGGGAGCCCGCGCGATCGCGCCCTGGCGCATCGGCGGGCTCCGGCGCATCCAGGATCATACAGGAACGACAGCAGAGGAAAACGCGTGCAGGTTCTCGTCCGCGACAACAACGTCGACCAGGCTCTCAAGGCGCTGAAGAAGAAGATGCAGCGCGAGGGCATTTTCCGCGAGATGAAGCTTCGCGGACACTACGAAAAGCCCTCCGAACGCAAGGCCCGCGAGAAGGCGGAAGCGATTCGCCGGGCGCGCAAGCTCGCGCGCAAGCGCATGCAGCGCGAGGGCCTGTTGCCGATGAAGGCGAAGCCCGCGACCGGCCCCGGCGGAGCCCAGGCGCGCGCACCGCGCCGTCCCGGCCCCTGATCGGCTCATGCGGGCGCGGCCGAGCCGCGCCGCGACGAGTTGCTGCAGCGCGGGCAATCGCCCGCGCTGTTGCTTTGCCGGCCCCGCAGATTGCTGCGCGCACCCGAATCGTCGCGGAGCTGGAGCCGGCGCCGCCCCCCCGCGGCGCGCTCGATCGGCCAGGCGCAATGCATCGCCTCCGGCATGACGCAAGTGCGCGCAGAAGTGCGCGAGTTGCCGCTGTCACGATTCGAAGGCACAGTGTCGAGCCATCCGCCTAAACCCGGAGGAAGCGATGAGGTATGTCGTCTTTGCGTTGGCGCTGCTCGGCGCCAGCGCCACAGCCGCGCGCGCACAGGACGCAATTCCCGATCTCAAAGGCACCTGGATGGGAAAGGGCAAAGCGGTCGTCTTCGGCAACAATCCGCATCATCCCGGCCCGCAAGGCTCTGTCGATCCGCCGCGCGTGCGAGAGATCGAGGCGACCTACGTGGTCGAAGGCCAGGACGGCCGGGTAGCCTGGGGCCGCTCCTCCTCCGCGGTCGCCAACACCCAGGAGCCGTTCGCCTGGGCCCTTGCCAGCGACAACAAGACGATCATGGGCGCCGATCTCGACGGCTACTTCCATATCACCCTGGTCGCGCCCGACCGCATGGAGAAGTGCTACACCCAAAACGGCACGAGCCCGAGCCGCTCGATCGTGGCCACCTGCTACACGATGGATCGGGTGAAGCAATAGCGGCGGCCTCGCCTGCACATGGTGCCGCTCGCGGCGTCGCGGCGGTCCCGATAGGGCGATTGAGGTCGGTCGCAATCAGGCGTAATTTGATGGTCAATCACGCGGCCGTGCCTCATGGGACGACGGCCTGCACAAGGGCCCTCATGGGTGCGCGCTCGCGCATCGCAAGGAGGCCCTTATGTCAATCGCTCCAATCCTGCAGCGACATCTGGACAGCAACGTCACCTACGACGTGCTCACGCATGATGCCACGATGTCGTCCACCCGCACCGCCCAGGCCTGCCACGTCTCGGGCGACTGTCTCGCCAAAGCCATCGTGCTGCGCCGCGATGGCGGCTATCTGCTCGCCGTGTTGCCGGCCTCGCACCACATCCGCCTGCCGGAGCTCAGGCGCCAAGCCGGCGATGATCTCGATCTCGCCGACGAGCAGGAGATCAAGCGCCTGTTCCCGGACTGTGCGCTCGGCGCGGTTCCGCCGGTCGGCGAGTGCTACGGCTTGGACGTGATCATCGATGACAGCATCCAGGAACGGCCCGACGTCTATTTGGAGGGCGGCGATCACATGACGCTGGTTCACATGGACCAGGCGCAGTTCGCCCGCCTGATGGCGGAAGCGAAGCACGGACGCTTCAGCGCTCACGATTGAGTCCAGTGCTGCGGCGGAGATGAAGACGCCGCTCACCCTTGCCGACCCGCGGCGGCTGAGCCCGGGCGGGACCGTTTCTTCAACGGTCGCCGATGGATAGCGCGCGCCGGCGAGTCGTGCCGGGCGCGGGCAACGCTGCCGTCAACGCTACCAGGCGAAAGTCGTTGCGCGGGCCAAGTCCGGCGCACCATTATCGGCAAATGGGATCGGCGCCTGCGATGCGAGTTGAGCCATGAAGGTTATCATTGTCGGGGGCGGAATCGGCGGGCTGACGACCGCGCTGATGCTGCACGCGCGCGGCATCGATTGCGCGATCTACGAGCAGTCGGACGTCATTCGCGAGCTCGGGGTCGGCATCAACACGCTGCCGCACGCGATCAAGGAATTGAGCGAGCTCGGCCTGCTCGAGCGCCTGGACGCGGCGGGGATCCGAACCTACGAGTTGTTTTACACCAACCGCTTCGGCCAGGAGATCTGGCGCGAGCTGCGCGGCACCGATGCTGGCTACGAGGTACCGCAATTCTCCATTCACCGCGGCCGGCTGCAGGCGGTGATCTATCAGGCGGTGCGCTCGCGGCTCGGTGAATCGCGCATCTTTACCGGACATCGTCTCGGAGGCCTTCGCCAGGACGAAGGCGGCGTGACCGCCTACTTCTTCGATCGCCATGGCGCCCATCGGGCGAGCGCGCGTGCCGACGTGCTGGTCGGCGCCGACGGAATTCATTCGCAGGTGCGCGACATGCTCTATCCCAACGAGGGGCCCGCGCGCTGGAACGGCGCCATGCTTTGGCGCGGCGCCGTCGAATGGCCGACCTTCCTCACCGGCCGCTCGATGGTGATCGCCGGCGGCATGGCGGCGAAGCTCGTCGTCTACCCGATCGCCGAGGGCACGCGGCCCGATCGCCGCCTGACCAACTGGGCGGTGGTGGCCAAGATCGACGACGGCTCGACCCCGCCGCCCAACAAGGAGGACTGGTCGCGGCCGGGCCGGTTCGAGGATCTGATGCCGCACGTCCAGCGCTTCCGCATCCCTTATGTCAATGCGCAGGCGCTGATCGAGGCGACGCCCGAATTCTGGGAATATCCCATGTGCGACCGCGATCCGCTGCCGCGCTGGTCGCATGGGCGCGTCACGCTGCTGGGCGATGCCGCGCATCCGATGTACCCGGTCGGCTCGAACGGCGCCTCGCAGGCGATCCTCGATGCGCGCTGCCTGGCCGACCGGCTGTGCAGCGCCGAGCACGTGGCGCACGCGCTGTGGCTGTACGAGCAGGAGCGCCTGCCGATGACCGCGCAGATCGTGCGGATGAATCGCAAGGGCGGCCCGGAGGGGGTGATCGACGCGGTCGAGGAGCGCGCGCCCGACGGCTTCAGCAGCATCGATGACGTGCTCTCGTTCGAGCAGCGCAGGGCGATCGTGCGCGGCTACGCCTCGACCGCGGGCTTCGCGCGCGAGCAGGTCAACAAGGCGGCGTAAGTGGCCGGCGTGGCCGCCGCACACACGTCACGACGTCAGTTGCCCGCTTCACCGCACAACGCCGTAGCCGGGCGCCAGCAGCCGGTTGCGGATGAGCCAATCGAGCGTTCGCGACCAAGATTCGTCGGTATTGCCGCGCATGTCCGCGGTCACCGTGGCAAGCGTCGCACCCGATGCGGCGTCGGCCACGCGGATCGTGATATTGAGGATCAGGTTCGACACCTTCTGTACCGTGCCCGTGACCGCGAGCTCGGCCCCGAGACGTCGGGCGAGGCGCGCGGCGCAGCCGCCGCAGGTGTCGAGATTGGTGGCCCGCGCCTCGTCCGCGACCGGCGCGATATCCAGGAGCGAGAATCTGCCGGCCTCGCGCAGCCGCTGGCGCAACTGCTCGCCCAAATGGGCGAGCCGCGCCTGCTCGTCGGCGCGCGGACCGTTGGTCGCGCCTTCCAGGCTGGTGTCGATCAACTCGAAATCGAACACCGCGACCGTCTGTGCCGCGGCGTCACTGCCGGCGAGAAGCAGCGCGCAAGCCGCGCCGATATACCATTGCGCTCGCATGGATCGAGCACCGAGCAGGCGGCGAGCCCGCGAGCTCCCGGTTACGCCGGCGGGGGCAGGAATACCACCTCGTGCTTGGCCGCGAGCGCCACCACCTCCTCGGGCTTCTGCTCCTTCATGCTGTGGATCGCCCAGAACAGGTCGTAGAGCGCGCGCGTGGGCGCCACCCAGAAGAAGCACTTCACCGACTGGTCCGACTTGTTGAAGATGCCGTGGGAGATGCCCATCGGCAGCCGGATCAGATCGCCGGCATTGGCGACGAAGTCCTTGCCGTCGATCAGCAGGTCGAAGCGGCCCTCGAACATGTAGATGAACTCGTCCTGGGTCGGATGGATGTGCGGCGGGACGAAGGTCTCGGGTGGAAAGGTCGCGTGCCAGGCAAACGAATGCTCGGACAGCTGCTTGGGCACGTAGGTCTGGCCCAGGATATTCCAGACGATGCCGTCGACGCCGGTATTGGCCTTGGTGATGCCTGCGGTCATCGGTTGCATGGGGCGTGAGCTCCTTTCGCTGGAAAAGTTCGCCGGTCGCGGGCGTGGGATCATTCAAGCACGAATGAGGTGCGGCAGAAACGACGCCGTGCAGGCGCCGCGGTGCATCGTCGCAACAGCGTAAATGCCCGCCGCGCGGGCGGCACCGCCGCGGCGTTCGGCGCGATCAGGTCCCAAATTCAGTCATCGCCGGCAGCCTTCACAGGATCGGGGCTTCGCACCTACACTGCCCGCACATCCGGCACCTAATTCGCGGTCGGAGCCGGGCCGGCGGCTTCGGCGAAGCCGCAACGACGCCGGAAGCGTTCGGAATCTGATGTCATTGACGTTCGATAGCGTAAAAACCATCCTCAATTCCGCTGACATCGGAAAGGAGTGGGCCGCCTGTGCACCAAGACTGTCCGAGCTATGCCGCGTTGAAGATGGCAAGACCGGCGGCGTGAACCCGGGCGACCGGAGGGCCCTCTTCTATCTTGTTCGCGCATTTCGACCGGCGAAAGTGCTGGAAATCGGCACTCACGTCGGCATGTCCACGCTTCATATCTGCGCGGCGCTCGCATGCCATACGCGCAGTCAGCCTCCCTGCTTGATCACCGTCGACATCGAGGACGTCAATGACGGAGCCCTTGCGTCTTGGAAGAAGGCCGGGCTCGCGAAGTCTCCGAAGCAATTGCTCGAGGAGTTCACCGACAAAGTCGAGATCGCGTTCGTCGTGAATGACTCGAGGCACTTTTTCGCGGACAACAAGGAGAGGTTCGACTTCATATTCCTGGACGGCGATCACGCCGCCGAAACGGTTTACGACGAGATCATCAGCTCCCTGGACGTGATCAACGAGAAGGGCTTGCTCGTCCTTCATGACTACTTTCCGGACGGCCGCCCGCTCTGGTCCGACGGCTCGTTGGTTTGCGGCCCCTTCACCGCCGTCGAAGAAGTACGTGCGAGCGGGATCGCCATCAAAGTCGTCCCGCTCGGAGCACTGCCTTGGCCGACCAAACTCGGTTCCCACGTCACCTCGCTTGCGCTGATCGCAAGGTGATATGGCGCCGCCGCGACACGCGAATCCGAGATGCACTTGCGATAGCAGCGCCCGGCCTTCGCGTGCAACTACAACTCGCGCAGAAACTGTCTCGCCGCTTCGACCGCGTGAACGCCGAGGTCGTTGTGGCCGGCGGCGGGAAACCGCACGAAGCGCTTCGGCGCGTTGATCAGGGCGTAGAGTCGTTCGCCGAGGGCGATCGGCACGACGGTGTCGCGCTCGCCATGCAAGACCAGCACCGGCGCCGTGATTTTGCCGACGCGCAGGTCCGAGCGGAACGGATCCTTCATCAACAGCCGCACCGGGAAGAACCAGTAGACGGCGGCGCCGACGTCGGCCGCGGAGGTGAACGGCGACTCCAGAATGACATGCCCGACCGGCCGTTCCGCCGCCAGCGCGACCGCAACTCCTGACCCGAGCGACTCGCCCCAGAGCGCAAGCCGCGCCGCGCCGTAACGGTCGGCCGCGAACGCGTAAGCCGCCGCTGCGTCCGCGAGCAAGCCGGCTTCGGTCGGGCGGCCGCTCGAGCCGCCGTAACCACGGTAGCTCAGCGCCAGCAGCCCAGTGCCGTCGACCGTGAGCGCTTGGAAGCGGTCGGTGCGCCAGCGCAGCGATCCGCCGTTGCCGTGGAAATAGAGCACGACCGGCTTGCCGCCGCGCGGCGGCACGTGCCAGGCAATGACACGCTCGCCATCGCCGGTAGCGAGCACAACCTCCTCCGCCTGCGGCAGTCCGGCAGCGGAGGGCGCGGTTCGAAAGCGCTCGGGAAAGTACTGCAGCGCGCGCTGCGTCACATAGACCAGCGCGACGAGGCCGCCATAGCCGGCGAACGCCAGGATCAAGAGCCACTTCAGCATCGACCTTGATACCACGGCATCGTGGAGGTACTCGTCAATGCCGCCAGTCGGGGGGCGCGGATTCCAATCGGACAGGCAAATGCAATCGAAGCAGTCGCGGGTAATTGCCGCGGGCATGATCGGCAACGTGCTCGAATGGTACGATTTTGCGATCTACGGGTATTTCGCCGCCCCGATCGGCCGCCTGTTCTTTCCGCACGAGGATGCGGTCGCCCAGCTCCTGTCCGCGTTCGGCGTGTTCGCGCTCGGCTATCTGATGCGCCCGATCGGCGGCGTCGTGATCGGCCATGTCGGCGACCGGTTCGGACGGCGCGCGGCGCTGACCTTCTCCGTGGCCGCGATGGCGATTCCGACCTTCCTGATCGGGCTCCTTCCGGGATACGCCACGCTCGGCCTGCTCGCACCCGTCGCGCTCACGCTGCTGCGCATGGTGCAGGGCCTCTCGGTCGGCGGCGAATACACCAGCTCGATGGTGTTCCTGGTCGAGCACGCGCCGGACGGCCGGCGTGGCCTTATGGGTTCGCTGGCCTCGTGCGGGGCCAGCGGCGGCATCCTGCTCGGCTCGGCGGTCGCTGCCGGATTCGCTGCCAGCATGTCGACCGCGGCGCTCGACGCCTGGGGTTGGCGTGTCCCGTTCCTGCTCGGTCTCGTGCTCGGGCTCGTCGGCTACCTGCTGCGCCGGCATGTGCTGGAGACCATGCCGGTCGTCGAGCGCAAGCGTGCGCCGATCGTCGAGACGCTGCACGATCACTGGCACACCGTCCTGGGTTTCGCCGGGCTGTCCGTGTTCAATGCGGTCGGCTTCTATGTCGGCTTCGTCTATCTGGTGAGCTGGCTGCAGACCGCCGACGGCATCGCGCCAGCGCGTGCGCTCGAGATCAACACCTTGAGCATGGCGGCGTTGTTGCCGGTCATGCTCCTGATCGGGAGCTTGAGCGACCGCTTCGGCCGCAAGCCTTTTCTCTTGTTGGCCTGCGCGCTCGGCCTGATCGGGGCGCTGCCGGTGTTCCTGCTGCTGAACCATCCCTCCGCGGTTTTGGCGCAGATTGGACAACTCGGTCTCGTGCTCATGGTCGGCATCTATGGCGGGACGCAACCCACCTTCATGGTCGAGGCGGCGCCGGCAAGGGTGCGCTGCACCGCCGTGTCGCTCGGCTACAACGTCTCACTCGGGGTGATCGGCGGCCTGACCCCGCTGGTTGCCGCCTGGCTGGTCGAACGCACCGGCAACGAGAGCGCGCCGGCATTCCTGGTGATGGCAGCGGCGGCAGTGACCTTCGGGACGATTTTGTGCTTTCGCGAGACCTATCGCATGCCCTTCAACGCTGGCAGCTCGGAGCCGGCCGCAGCCTACGCGTGACCGGGGGGCCGATCCGCGGGCAGCAGTGGAAACTGTAACAAAACTGTCGCATGGGGAGCGTAAGCCGGCGGCGGCTGAAATGGAGGTTCCGAATGTCGCCGCTAGTGCAAAAGCTCGCGCTGCTTGCCGGAGTCTTGCTCACCGTTCAAGCGGCTGCTGCGCAGGAGCGCAGGCCGCACAATCTCGTGCTATTCGTGCCGGACGGCCTGCGCGCGCTCAGCGTGACGCCGGGAAGCGCGCCGACGCTGGCCGCGGTGCGCGACCGAGGCGTCAATTTCAGGAACCCGCATTCCCTGTTCCCGACCTTCACCATGCCGAACTCGTCGGGGCTATCGACCGGGCATGAGCTCGGCGACACCGGCACCTACAGCAACACGGTGTTCACCGGCTTCCCGGTCGGCCCGGCCAACAACAGCGTCACGCCGTTCATCGAGAACGACGCGGTGCTCGGCGACATCGACGAGCATTTCGCCGGCAACTACGTCAACGAGGAAGCCGTGATGAAAGCCGCGCGCGAAAGCGGCCTCAGCACCGCCGCGATCGGCAAGGTCGGCCCGACCTTGATGTTCGACCATACCGCGAGGAGCGGACAGACGACGATCATCGTCGATGATGCAACCGGCACCCCGGCAGGCATCCCCCTTTCCGACGAGATGAAGAAGGCGATGGCGGCCGCCGGTCTGCCGCTGGCGGCGCCTTCGCGCGGCGATAACGGTAAGACCGGCAATTTCAACACGCCAGGCACGACCGTCGCCAATGTCGCGCAGCAACGCTATTTCGCCGACGTCGCCAGCAGGGTGGTGCTGCCCATGCTCAAGGCCCGCAACCAGCCGTTCGTCCTGGTGTTCTGGTCGCGCGACCCCGACGGCACGCAGCACAATCAGGGCGACAGCCTCAACACGGTCACTCCGGGCATCAATGGCGCGACCTCCGCGGCCGCGGTCAGGAACGCCGACGATAATCTCAAGCAGCTGCGCGATGCCCTGCAGGAGCTCGGGCTTGCCGATAATACCGATATCCTCGTTGCGGCCGACCATGGCTTCTCCACCATATCGAAGGAGAGCGCGACCAGCCCGGCCGCCAAGGGCAACTACAGCGATGTGGCCAAGGGTTTCCTGCCGCCCGGTTTTCTCGCCATCGATCTCGCCAAGGGACTGGGTCTTCCACTGTTCGATCCCGACAGCAAGAACGCGCCCGTTCCCGACAACGCTTATCCCAAGGTGCGCGGCAACGGTTTGATCGGGCGCGACGCGAGCAAGCCCGAAGTTGTCGTCGCGGCGAACGGCGGCTCCGATCTCGTCTACCTGCCGGGCAAGGACCGCGCACTCGCCCAACGGGTCGTCGATCTGCTGCTGGCGCAGGATTACGTGAGCGGCATCTTCGTCGACGATGAGCTCGGCGCGATTGCCGGAACGTTGCCGCTGTCGGCCATCGATCTCGCAGGCGCCGGCGTGATGGCGCGGCCGTCAATCGTCGTCAACTTCCGCTCCTATTCGACGGGCTGCGAGCAGCCCCTGCTGTGCACCGTCGAGATCGCCGACACCGGGCTGCAGCAGGGCCAGGGCATGCACGGCAATTTCAGCCGGGCCGATACCATGAACTTCATGGCCGCGATCGGGCCGAGCTTCAAACGCGGATTTGTCGATGAGGCGCCGGTGAGCAATGCCGATTTCGGCCGCACCATGGCCCATCTGCTCGGGCTCGAGATCGCCGCCAAGGGCAAGCTCGTCGGACGCGTCATCGCCGAAGCGCTGCCGGGCGGCGAGGCTCCCGATGTCAGCAACCAGGTGCTGCGCTCGCAGCCCGGCGCCGCCGACCTCGCCACCGTCCTGATGGTGCAGCGCGTGGGCTCCACGCGCTACTTCGACGTGGCGGGTTTTCCCGGCCGCACCGTCGGACTGGCGGAGAAAGCGGCAAGCCGCTGAGCGGAGCCGCGCGCGCAGGCGAGCCACCTGCTCGAAGGAGTTGGCCTGAAGCCCTCGACTGGGCGACGCGCACGGTTCGGCGAACCATGCATTGTCATCAGGGCACGCACGCGTTGACCTGCGACGACTGATCCGTGATGATTGTGCCGCAACCAGTACTCAGGCTGCGGCACATGATTACGCTACCTGAGCTAGCGGCAGACGCCCTGGGCTCGTTCCTCGCCTCCGACGTGAAGGATCGGTTCGGCGCCTCGCATGCGCGTTTGGCGGAGATTGTTCCGTTTGCCGCCCGGCTGACGCTTGAATGCATCGGGAATAGCGATGCCCTCTACCACAATGTCGAGCATACCATGCTCATCACTTTGGCCGGTCACGACATCTTCAAGGGTCGTGCACTATTGAGGCGTTCGACACCGACCGATTACGCGAACTTCATCGTCGCCTGCCTGGCGCATGATATCGGGTACGTCCGTGGCGTCCTCAAAGGCGATGATGATGATGGGTACGTCGTTGACGGCAGTGGCCGCAAGATTTCATTGCCGCGCGGCTCCTCCGACGCCGCGCTTGCTCCATATCACGTCGAGCGATCGAAACTGTTTGTGCTGGATCGTATCGCGGGAATCGAGGAACTCGACGGTGCGCGAATCGCACGTGCGATTGGATACACGCAGTTCCCATACGAAACGCGCGCGGACGAGAAGGAAGAGGACGAGGATGACGAAGAAGGGGCGCTCCTGCGGGCCGCAGATCTCATCGGCCAGCTTGGCGATCCTCACTATTTGAGAAAAGCCAACGCGCTTTACCACGAATTTGAAGAGATCGGTCTCAACAAGCAGCTCGGATACGAATCCCCGGCGGACATCGTGGATAAATATCCGCAGTTTTATTGGAACAGAATCTCTCCGCACATCCAGACTGCGGTCCGTTACCTTAATGTTACATCGCGCGGGCGTCAGTGGATTGCAGGCCTCTACAGCAACGTATTTCGCGCCGAACGTGAGCCGCGTCTTTCGGGCCCACAGCCGTAGCGAGCCCTACGACGCGAGAGAGCTGCCGATCCAGCCGGCG
The DNA here is from genome assembly GCA_036555745.1 of Xanthobacteraceae bacterium. Taxonomy (GTDB): domain Bacteria; phylum Pseudomonadota; class Alphaproteobacteria; order Rhizobiales; family Xanthobacteraceae; genus VAZQ01. The sequence continues at coordinate 29,414 of DATBKV010000048.1, forward strand.
CGGCGCGCGACATGCCACGAGACCGCCTCACGACATCGTGATGCACCGGGCCACAGCGACCGGGCGCAAGGATTCAAGCGCTCCCGCAGCCGCGCTTCTGCGACGCGATCTCGCAGAGCAAGGACCCGGGAATAATTCCAGCGGCCGTCCGATCTCGCTCCCGTAGGCCATTCAAGGCCCCACGGGAGACTGCCATGACATCTGATCACGACGAGCCGAACGGCGTCAGCCGCCGCAAGGTGCTGGAATGCATGACCTGGGCCGGCACCGGCGTGCTGTGGACCGTCAGCGGCGGCCTGCCGCGTTCGCTCGGTATCATCGGCGAGGCGACCGCGGCGGAGTCGAGCGGGCTGACATTCCTGCAGATCAGCGACAGCCACGTGGGCTTCGACAAGCCTGCGAACCCGAACGCCATCGGCACGCTCGAGGAGGCGATCAAAAAGATCAAGGGGCTGCCGGTGAAGCCGGCCTTCGTCATTCACACCGGCGACATCACGCATCTGTCGAAAATGTCCGAGTTCGACGACGCCGACCGCATCATCTCCCAGGCCGGGCTGGACGTGCGCTACGTGCCGGGCGAGCACGACGTCCTCGACGAGGGGCGAAAGCTGTATCTGGCGCGCTACGGGCGTGATGCTAAGGGCGCCGGCTGGCACAGCTTCGATGCCAATGGCGTGCACTTCATCGGACTGGTCAACGTGGTCGATCTCAAGGCCGGCGGGCTGGGCAATCTCGGGGCCGACCAGCTCGAGTGGCTGGCAGCCGACCTCAAGGGCCGCACGGCGTCCACGCCGATCGTCGTGTTCGCGCATATCCCGCTCTGGAGCGTCTACCCGCAGTGGGGATGGGGGACCGAGGAGAGCGCGCGCGTGCTCGAGCTGCTCAAACGCTTCGGCTCGGTCACCGTGCTCAACGGCCACATTCATCAGATCATGCAGAAGGTCGAGGGCAACGTCACCTTCCACACCGCCATGTCGACCGCCTTCCCGCAGCCGGCGCCGGGCGCGGCCCCCTCGCCCGGACCGATGAAGGTTCCCGACGACAAGCTGCGCTCGCTGCTCGGCGTCACCGACATCACCTTCAAGCGTGGCCAACAGCGGCTCGCGATCATCGACCAGCCGTTGCAAGGCTGAGGACGGACGTGATTGCCATGACGGCGACGACAACGTGCAGCATCCGCGCCGCGATCGTGCTTGCGGTCGCGATCACCGCGATCCCGCTTGCGACGGTGGCGGCGCGGGGCGCGGACCTGGAGGTGAAGATCGACAACTTCACCTTCTCGCCGCAACGCCTGACCGTGAAGGCCGGCACAACCGTGACCTGGATCAACGAGGACGACATCCCGCACACCGTCGCGGCCAGCACCAAGGCCTTCAAGTCGAAGGCGCTCGACACCGACGACAAGTTCTCGTTCACCTTCACCACGCCCGGCACCTACGAGTATTTCTGCTCGCTGCATCCGCACATGACCGGAACGATCGTGGTGGAGGCGGCAACCGGAAGCGCTGGCGCGCGCTGATACTCGAGCGCTTGCGGCGAGGGCGCCCTGTGGCGCCCTCGCCGGCCGCGTCACAGCCGCAAGGCGGCCTCGGGCGGCGTGAACTTGAGCTTGAGTGCCCCGGCTACCGCCCGGTGCGTGATCTTGCCCTCGTAGACGTTGAGGCCGTTGCGCAGATGCGGGTCCTCGCCGAGCGCCCGGCGATAGCCCTTGTCCGCGAGCGCGAGCACGAACGGCAGAGTGCCGTTGTTGAGCGCGAAGGTGGAGGTGCGGGCGACCGCACCCGGCATGTTGGTGACGCAATAGTGCACGACCTCGTCGACGACGTAGGTCGGCACTGAATGCGTCGTCGGCCGCGAGGTCTCGGCGCAGCCGCCCTGATCAATCGCGATGTCGACGATGACCGCGCCCGCCTTCATCGCCTTCACCGTCGCGGCGGTGATCAGCTTCGGCGCGGCCGCGCCGGGTATCAGCACCGACGCGATCACCAGATCGGCGCGGCGGCACAGCGTCTCGACCGCGTCGCTGGTCGAGAACACCGTGCGCACCCGCGCACCGAGCTGGTTGGAAACGCGGCGCAACACATCCGGATTGCGGTCGACGACGGTGACGGTCGCGCCCATGCCCGCGCTGATCAGGGCGGCGTGGCTGCCGGCGACCCCGCCACCGAGGACGACGACGTCGGCCGGCGGCACGCCGGGGACGCCGCCGAGCAGCACGCCGCGGCCGCCATTCTCCTTCTCCAGGCAGCGAGCGCCCACGTGCGGCGCCATGCGCCCGGCGACTTCCGACATCGGCATCAGCAGCGGCAGGGTGCCCTGCGGGCTTGTTACCGTCTCGTAGGCGATGGCGATGACGCCCGAGGCCATGAGATCGGCGGTCTGCTGCGGGTCGGCGGCGAGATGCAGATAGGTGAACAGGACCTGTTCGCGGCGCAGCTTGTTGCGCTCCACCGCGAGCGGCTCCTTGACCTTTACGATCAGCTCGCCGCGCCCGTAGATCGCATCCGCGTCGGGCACGATCTCGGCGCCGACCGCCCGGTAATCGGCGTCGGCGAGGCCGGCGCCAATCCCGGCCCCGGCCTCGACCATGACGTGGTGCCCGTTTCTGACGAGCTCGCGCACGGTCGAAGGAATGAGCCCGACGCGATATTCGCTGTCCTTGATTTCCTTCGGCACGCCGACCAGCATGAAAGCGATCCCGCATCTTTCATTGTTGCGCCGGAATCAAGTTCCGGCCGCCGAATTCTATGTGCGCCGACCACTTTTGTCGCCATTGTCGGGGCTGGCGCCGACGCGGCAAGGCTCGCCGCCTTGATTTCCGCCACCGCCTCGCGTTCCTTAGCGCCTGCAAGCAAGCCAACAGGAGCGCCACGTGAGCGAGGATCCCTACGCTGTCCTGGGCGTGAAGCCGGAGGCGACGCAGGACGAGATCCGCAAGGCCTACCGCCAGCTGGCGAAGAAGCTGCACCCGGACCTCAATCCCGGCGATCGCAAAGCGGAGGAGAAGTTCAAGCAGGTCTCGGCGGCCTACGACCTGGTCGGCGATCCCGAGAAGCGCGCGCGCTTCGACCGCGGCGAGATCGACGCCGCCGGCAACGAGCGGCCGCGCGAGCGCTACTATCGCGACTTCCACGGCGCCGGCGCGGAGGCCCATCCCTACAGCGACGCCAGCGGCTACGCCGATTTCGTCGACTCGGAGGACATCCTCAGGGAGATGTTCGGCCGCCGCGGCGGCGCGCAGTTCCGCATGCGCGGACAGGACGCGCTCTACCGGCTTCCGGTCGCGTTCCTCGAGGCCGTGAACGGCACAACCAAGCGCATCACGCTGCCCGACGGCGGCACCCTCGACGTGATCATTCCCGCCGGCACCAAGGACCAGCAGGTGCTGCGGCTGCGCGGCAAGGGCGGCCCCGGGATCGGCGGCGGGGAACCAGGCGACGCCCTGGTTGAGATCGCGGTCGAGCCCCACAGGTTCTTCACGCGCAAGGGCGACGACATCCACCTGGAATTGCCGATCAGCCTGTCGGAGGCCGTGCTCGGAACGAAGCTCGACGTGCCCACCCCGACCGGGCCGGTGCGCATGACCGTGCCCAAAGGGGCGAATACCGGCACGGTGCTGCGCCTGCGCGGCAAGGGCGCGCAGCGCGGCGACAAGAGCCACGGCGACGAGTACGTCACCCTCAAGGTCGTGCTCCCGGAGCAGCCCGATTCCGAGCTCGAGGAATTTGCCCAGCGCTGGAAGGCGGGCCAGGAGCAGAACCCCCGCCGGCATCTGGAGGCGTGAATGATCTCGCTACAGGAATTCTTGCTGCGTGCGCACCTCGAGCACCGCTCGCTCGAGGCCTGGATCGCCGCCGGCTGGCTGATCCCGCCGCAGACCGGGCCGGAACCGATGTTCTCCGACGTCGACCTGGCGCGCGCGCAACTCATTCGCGACCTGCGCGAGGATCTCGGCGTGAATGACGAGGGCATCTCCGTCGTCCTGCACCTGCTCGACCAGATGCACGGCCTGCGCCGGAGCATGCAGGATCTGCTCGATGAGATGCGGAACTCGCAGGTCCGACGACCACTGTCGGAGGACTGATGGCGTGGCAATCGCTCGCTGTGCATCATCGGGCGCCCGAAATCGGACTCACAGCGCCTTGACGATCTCCTCCGTCATCTTCTTGGCGTCGCCGAACAGCATCATGGTGTTGTCGCGATAGAACAGCGTGTTGTCGATCCCCGCATAGCCCGACGACAGCGAGCGCTTCGAGAACATCACCGTGCCGGCCTTCCAGACCTCGAGCACCGGCATGCCGTAGATCGGCGAGGACGGATCCTCCTTCGCCGCGGGATTGGTGACGTCGTTGGCGCCGATGACGAAGGCGACGTCGGCCTGCGCGAACTCCGAGTTGATGTCCTCGAGCTCGAACACCTCGTCGTAGGGTACGTTGGCCTCGGCCAGCAGCACGTTCATGTGGCCCGGCATGCGCCCGGCGACCGGGTGGATCGCATACTTCACCGTGACCCCGTCCTTCTTCAGCAGATCCGCCATCTCGCGCAACGCGTGCTGCGCCTGCGCCACCGCCATGCCGTAGCCCGGCACGATGATGACCGAGCGCGCGTTCTTCATGATGAACGCCGCGTCCTCGGCGCTGCCCGACTTGACCGCGCGGTCGCCGCCCGGGCCGCCGGCCGCCGCCGCCCCGCCCTCGGTGCCGAAGCCGCCCAGGATCACGTTGAAGATCGAGCGGTTCATGCCCTTGCACATGATGTAGCTCAGGATCGCGCCGCTGCTGCCGACCAGCGCGCCGGTGATGATGAGCAGGTCGTTCGACAGCATGAAGCCCGCGGCGGCCGCCGCCCAG
>DATBKV010000049.1:0-3583 GCA_036555745.1 Xanthobacteraceae bacterium
TTCGAGGAGTCCACCATGACCGGCACGCGGGCGATGTCCGGCTCGGCGGCCACGAGATTGAGGAAGGTGGTCATTGCCTTCTCGGAATCGAGCAGGCCCTCGTCCATGTTCACGTCGATGATCTGTGCGCCGTTCTCCACCTGGTCGCGCGCAATGGCGAGCGCGGCCGCATAGTCTCCCGCTGTGACGAGCTTGCGGAATTTCGCCGAGCCGGTGACATTGGTGCGCTCGCCCACATTGACGAACGGGATCTCGGGGGTGAGCGCGAAGGCCTCGAGCCCGCAGAGTCGCAACAGCCTCGGCGTGTCCGCGACCTTGCGCGGCCGTTTGCCGGCGACTGCCTCCGCGATGGCATGGATGTGCTCCGGCGTAGTGCCGCAGCAGCCGCCGACGATGTTGACCAGGCCTGCCTCGGCAAACTCGCCCAGCTGTTGAGCCATGTAGGCCGGGCCTTCGTCGTACCCGCCGAACTCGTTGGGCAGCCCGGCATTCGGATACGCGCACACCAGCGTGTCGGCGACGCGCGCGATCTCGGCGACATGCGCGCGCATCTCGCCCGCCCCGAGCGCACAATTGAGCCCGATCGACAATGGCGCCGCATGGCGCACCGAGGTCCAGAAAGCGGCGGGGGTCTGGCCGCAGAGGAGCCTTCCCGAGCGATCCGTGATGGTGCCCGAGATCATCACCGGCACGGCGATGTCGCGCGCCTCGAGCACATCGGCGATGGCCGCGATCGCCGCCTTGGCGTTGAGCGTGTCGAAGATGGTCTCGATCAGGAGAAGGTCGGCGCCGCCTTCGACCAGGCCCTCGACCTGCTCGGCATAGGCGCTGCGCAGCTCGTCGAAGGTGATGGCGCGAAAGCCGGGATTGGATACGTCGGGCGAGATCGAGGCGGTGCGATTGGTGGGCCCGATCGCGCCCGCGACGAAGCGCGGCCGCCCGTCCCCGGCCTGCGCGAGATCGGCCGCCGCCCGCGCGAGCTTTGCCCCCTCGCGGTTGAGCTCGTGCACGATGCCGGACATGCCGTAGTCGGCCTGGGCGATGCGCGTCGAGGAGAAGGTATTGGTGGAGACGATATCGGCGCCCGCGCGATAATAGGCGAGATGGATGTCGCGGATCTTTTCCGGCTGAGTGAGGATGAGGAGATCGTTGTTGCCGCGCACCTCCCGGTTCCACGCGTCGAAGCGCGCGCCGCGATAGCCCTCCTCGTCGAGCCCGAGCGCCTGAATCATGGTGCCCATGGCGCCGTCGAGGACGAGAATGCGCTCGCGCGCCAGCTCGCGCAGCACACGCGTCGTTTCTGATTCCGGTCTGCCGGCCATTCTCACTCCGTCGCGTAGGGTGGGTTAGCGAGCGCGCCGGCCGCAAGGCCGGCTCGATCGCGTAACCCACCGCCGGTCCGTCTGCGGATGCGTGCTTGGTGGGTTACGCCGCATACGTCGGCTCGTAGGGGCGAGGCATGCCTCGCCCCTACACCGGCCGGCTTGGTGCCGCGGGTCCGCATCACGCCGCCCCAGCTGCCAGCTTGGGTGTCGCGGCTGAAGCGTCCAGCTGGCTCCCAGCATCCGCAGGGCGCAGCCCGAGCAGATGACACACCGCGTAGACGAGATCCGCGCGGTTCATCGTGTAGAAATGAAACGTGGTGACGCCGCGGTCGACGAGATCGAGCACCTGCTCGGCCGCGACCGCGGCGGCAATGAGCTTGCGGGTTGCCGCATCATCGTCGAGCCCCTCGAACCTTCGCGCCAGCCAATCCGGAACGGAGGCCCCGCAGCGCGCCGCGAAGCTTTTGGTCTGCTTGAAGTTCTGCACCGGCAGAATTCCCGGGACGATCGGCACGGCGATGCCGCGCGCGCGCACGCGCTCGAGATAGGCGAAGTAAAGGTCGTTCTCGAAGAAGAGCTGGGTGATCGCACGGGTTGCGCCGGCATCGACCTTGGCCGCCAGCATGTCGAGGTCGGCCGCCACGGTGGGGCTGTCGGGATGCTTTTCCGGATAGGCCGACACCGAGACCTCGACGTCGGCGATGCGCTTGATGCCGGCGACGAGGCCGGCGGCGTTGCAATAGCCTCCCGGGTGCGGCGCGTAGCGCTCGCCGACGCCGCCGACGGGATCGCCGCGCAGCGCCACGATGTGGCGCACTCCGGCAGCGCAGTAATCGCGTATCACGCTGTCGATCTCGCCGCAGGTCGCGGCAACGCAGGTCAGATGCGCCGCGGGGGTGAGCGCAGTCTCGGCCAGGATGCGCTTGACCGTGCTGTGGGTGCGCTCGCGCGTGGACCCGCCCGCCCCGTAGGTCACCGAGACAAAGTCGGGGCACAGCGGCGCGAGCCGCGTGATCGATTCCCACAGGGTGCGCTCCATCTCCTCGGTCTTGGGCGGAAAGAATTCGAACGAGACCCGAATGCGGCGCTCGTCGGGCGCAGGCACGAACCGGCTGGCGCGCGGGACGGCGGTCATTCAGGCCACCTGGCTCATGGCCGGCTGCGCGATGCTCAGACGCTGGTCTTGCCCCAGCCACAGCGACACCGCGATGCGGTCGCAAGCTTCGGCCGGCGCAAGAGTCCGGTGCAGCGCCAGCTCGAGACCGGCGGCCTGCATCCACTCGGTTACCGTCTCCTCGGCGAAGCCGAGCCGGCGGTGCGCGTGCTCGTCGCGCAGGAACTCGAGCTGGTGCGGCGCGAGGTCGACCACCAGCAGGCGACCCGCCGGCCGGAGCACGCGCGCGGCCTCGCGGACGGCGCGCGCGCCGTCGTCGAGAAAATGCAGCACCTGGTGGATGATGACGGCGTCGAACGCATCGTTGGGCAGCGCGAGGTCGTAGATGTCGCCCTGGCGCACGCTGCAATGACGCAGGCCGGCGCGGTCGAGCCGCGCACGCGCGAAGGCCAGCATGTCGAGCGAGAGATCGAGCCCGAGCCCGCGCTCGATCCTCGGTCCGAACAATTCGAGCATGCGCCCCGTGCCCGTGCCGAGATCGAGCAGCGTGCGGATGGATGCCTGCCCCATTGCGGCGACGATGGCCTCCTCGACCGCCTCCTCGGCGACGTGCAGGTTGCGAATGCGATCCCACTCCGCCGCGTGCCGCCGGAAATACGCCTGCGCCGATGCCGCGCGTTGCGCCCGCACCGCCGCAAGCCGCTCGCGATCGCGAGCGATCGTGCCGTCGCCGACGTCGAGGCGCGCGATGAGCGCGCGGGCGAGCTCGGCCGCCTCCCCCCGCTCGCTCAGCCGGAAGAACGCCCAGGCGCCTTCACGGAAACGGTCGATGAGACCTCCCTGCATCAGGAGGCGAAGGTGCCGCGATATGCGCGGCTGCGATTGCCGCAGGATTGCGGTGAGCTCGGAAACCGTGAGCTCCGCCTCCGAAAGCAGCGCAAGTATGCGCAGCCGCGTGGCTTCCCCCGCCGCCTTGAGCGCGGTGCTGAGCGACTCGAATCGCAACTGCGCAGGCTCTGACATCTCGGACAACAAGCTCCTTGCGGCTGCGTAGGGCGGGTTAGCTTTACAAGCCGGCTGCTCGCAGCCGACTTGTAAAGCGTAACCCGCCGCACCAGCGTTCGGCGGGTTACGCCGCAAATCG
>DATBKV010000050.1:0-21856 GCA_036555745.1 Xanthobacteraceae bacterium
CGACGGCCACTCGCCCAACGAATAGCCGAACCACGGCGCCTCCGGCTTGAGCGGCGGCAGGCCGAGCTCGTCCCAGATCACCTTGGCGCGCTCCATGTACTCGCGCTTGGGCAGCGAGATCGGCGGGAAGTCCTCCTTCAAGGTTGCGTCGATCAGCACCGAGGCGTCTTCGCCGCCGTTGCGCAGCGAGCGCGGGCCGTGGCCCTGGTCGCGGTGCGGCAGCACGTGCATGTCGAGGCTCGGGTTGGCGCGATACGACATGGCCCACAGCAGCGCGTCGGCGTTGTCGGGGTCGATGTCGTCGTTGATGGCGATCACGTATTTGCCGGCGGCGCGATGCAGCACGGCGGCGCCGTAGAGCGCGCGCCAGATTTCCGTGGTCGGCATGTCGCGCTCGCAAACCAGCGCGATCACCTTGCGGATGTTGGTCAGCGGCTCGTGCATCGACACGCGCTTGATGCCCTTGATGCCGAGCGCATCGCGCAGATGGTTGAGGAACAGCGGCTCCATGCCGATACGCTTGATCAGGCTGGATTCGCTCGGCGTGACCTGCGAGATGATGGAGGTGAGGATGGCATCGCGCCGGCGCGTGATGGCGGTCACGTCCATATAGGCGTTGAACTCCTGCAGATTGACGTGGCCGTGCGACTCGCCGAACGGCGCCTCCGGCTCGAGATATTCGGTATCGATGAAGCCTTCGATCACGATTTCGGCTTCGGCCGGAACCAGGAGATCGACGGTCTTCGCCTTGACCACGTTGATCGGCGCGCCGACCAGCGCGCCGGCGACATGCAGCTCGTCGAGGCTCTCGGGCAGCTTCTGCACCGAGGCGAAGGTGATGCAGGGCGGCGCGCCTAGCACCACGGCGCATGGCAGCTTCTTGAAGCCGCGCGCGCGCAGCTTTTCCCAGTGGTTGTAGATGCCCGGGCGCAGCTCGAGCGAAGGATTCATGCCCAGCCGGCGCCGCGCCTTCACCTGGCCGCGGTAGTTGCCCATGTTCTGCACGCCGGTATCGGGGTCCTTGGTGATGTATTGCGACAACGTGGCGTAGGGAGCGATGTCCCAGCCCGGCGTGGAGATCGGCAGCGGGATGCCGTCGAGACCGTTGCCCGGCTTGTCCAAGGCCTTGCCGGCGAGGACGATGTCATGGCAGGGCGCTTGCTCGACCATGCGCGGAGGCAGCGGATGTTGCGCGGCCGCGACCCAGCGCGCGTCGATTTCCTCGAACGGGCAACCAATGCCGATGCGATAGATCTCGCGGTTAGCGGCAAGGCCGCCGACCAGCACGGGAATATCGTATTTGCGACCCTTGCTATCGACCACGTTGGTGAACAGAAACGCCTTGCGGTCCCTTTCTGCGATGCCGCCGCGGAACTGCCAGCGCACCAGCGGGTGCATTTCGGTGTCCTTGTTGATCGGCCGATCGACCTTGACCAACAGCCCGGCGGCGTCCAGCGCACGCACGTGATCGTGCAGGTCGGGATAGCGGCGGGTCACCGCCGCTTTTCGCTTTGGCTTGGTAATGGTGGCGTCCACGTCAAGAATCCTCGTCGCCTATCCGCGATGCGCTCCGGCTCGCGGCTGTCACGATGGATGATTACAACATCCTTGCCGGTCAAGCCATCGCCGCCGCACATCCGGATTCAGCGACGTCCGGGCCCGCGTCCGCTAGGCAATAGGCATCCCGCCATCAGCCCTTGAAGGTGTCGGGCTCACCGGTGGCCTCCGCCTCCAGCTCTTCGGCAAGCAGATCCCCCCTGGACGACCGTACCTCGGGGCCGAGGCGGCCGCGCGCCACCTCGCGGATGCGCTCGGCGATCCGCGTCTCGCGTTCCATCAAGGCATGCAGGTCGTGGGCATCGAGGACAAGCAGGCTGGTGCGAGTGACCGCGGTGATCGTCGCCGAGCGTCGCGTGCGTCGCAGCGCCGCTATCTCGCCGAAGAAATGGCCGGTGCCCAGCCGGACGCGCTCATGCCTGAGCTCGATCTCGACCTCGCCTGCCGCCACGAAATACATGGAATGCGCGGGCTCGCCGCGGCGCGCCACCACCTCGCCGGCCTCGAGGCGCCGCGCGCGCAACAGCCGCATGATGTCGGCGATTTCCGCCGCCTTGAGCTCGGCGAACAAGGGAACGCGCGCCACCATTCCCAAGGTGACGACGAAGTCGCGTCGGTGGATTTCGTTGGCGAAGGCGGTGGCGACGATGCCCACCGGCAGCGCCACCATGATCAGGCCCGCGAAGATCGTGAATGCCGCGATCACCCGCCCGAGCGCCGTCACCGGCACCACGTCGCCGTAGCCGATGGTCCCGAGCGTGACGATGGCCCACCACATCGCGTCCGGAATGGTGCCGAATTTGTCCGGCTGCGCCTGACGTTCGACGAGGTGCATGATCGTGGCGGCAACCAGCGTCGCCCCGATCAGGACGACCAGGCAGCCGAACAGCGCCCGGCGCTCGACATAAAGCACGTCGAGCAGGGAGCGCATGCCGGGGGAATAGCGCGCAAGCTTGAGAAAGCGCACGATCCGGAAGACCAGCACGACCTTGAACTCGGCGGGGAGCGCAAACGCCAGCCAGAACGGCAGCACGGCGAGAAGATCGATGATGCCGGCCGGGCTGGTTGCGTATTTGAGCCGCGCCTTCCAGTGACGCGAATGCGAAAAAGGGGTGTGCTCGACGCTCACCCACAGGCGCAACGCGTATTCGACCGTGAACGCGACCAACGACACGAGCTCGATGCCTGCGAAGAGACCGGAGTAGCGCGCCGCCAATTCGGGCACCGATTCGAGCGCAACCGCGACCAGGTTGACGACGACAAGAAGGATGATCAGCCGTCCGACCAAGGCTCCGACGCTTTCCCCGACCGGCCCCTGCTCGAGGATCTGATAAAGGCGGCGGCGCAACTCGAGTACGCGTCGGCCGTGTCGAAGCATGTCAGTCCCTCGAAGCTCGCACGCGGCCGTCCCGGCTGCTCACCCGCGTCCGCGTAACCTTATTCGAGGTCCATGATACAGGTCCTCGCGCCACTGCCGGGAGCATCATTTAAACTTGGGGCAAGTACCGGATTGGGCTTTGATATTAGTCAAAGCGGTCTCCCCGGACCGGCGCAAAAATTATTTTCTACAATGGGATTGCCGGTGACCTCGAAGCCCCGTTCAAGCCGACCGTCTCGCCGCAATGTCGCCGCCGCTCCGGGGGCCGCACACGCATGCGCCGGCGCCATCAAGCACGTGCTTGCCTGCGTCGACGGGACCGATAACGACCGCGCGGTCCTCGAGCATGCGCTCCAGGTGGCGCAGCGTTTTGTCAGCCACGTCGACGTCCTGCACGTGCGCTTCGATGCCCAGGGCGCATCCCTCGGCCCCCAGCACGTCCGGCGGGCCGACCCGCTCCTCGGCGCCGCCGCCGAAAGCGCTGCCGCGGAGGCCGCCACCCGCGCGCGTCAGAACTTCGAAGAGTGGCAAGGACAAAGCGGGCTGCCGCTGCGCGACAGCGGCACGGCGGTTTGCCGCCCCTCCGTCCTGTGGCGCGAGATCGTCGGCTACGAAAGCGACGTCATCGCGCGAATCGGACGCGTCAGCGATCTCATCGTTGTCGCGCGACCCGACGAGCGTTCCCCCAGCTTCTCGATCATGGCGCTGGAAACGGCGCTGTTCGAGACCGGCCGGCCGGTGCTGATGGTGCCCGGCAGCACCGCCGCAAACCTGTTTCATCGCCCGCTGATCGCCTGGAACGGAAGCTGCGAGGCGGCGCGCGCGATCGGCTTCGCCCTGCCGTTTCTTGCCGAGTTAGACGGATGCGTCGAGGTGTTCACCGCACCCGAGGCCAAGCACCAGGCCGAGGCGCAGGAGCTGATCCGCCACCTCAGCTGGCATGGCATCGTGGCCGAGCGCGTTTCGGCCGACGCGGCGCGTGAAGTGGGCGCGAGCCTGCTCGCCCATGGGCAGGTGAGCCGAGCCGGCCTGATCGTCATGGGCGCCTATACCCATGGCCACTATCGGCAATTCCTGTTCGGCGGCGTCACCCGTCACGTCATGCAGCATGCCGCGACTGCGGTGCTGCTGGCACACTGAACCGGCGCGCGGGCCCGAGCGTAGGCGGCCCCCGCGCTGGCATTTGCCGGCAGGATGCGGCAGAACTGGATGCCGCGACAATCGCCGCCGGCTTCCCTCCCTGTCCCCTTGGCAACCTCACGGCTATCGAGGAATCGCAGTCCCATGACCGATTTCAGCACCGTCATCGCCCAGTTCGAAGCTTGGCTGCGAGCACGCAAGCTGGATCCGAAGGACTATTCGCTTGCGATCTTCGCTCGCGATCAGCGCGCGCTCGGCGCCTTGCAAGCTGAGCTCACCGCGTCGCTCGAGGGCCAATCCTGGCGGCCGGCATGGCAGAGCGGCGGCGTCGAAATACACGGCATCGCGATCGAGGCGAGGCTGCGTGAGAGCGCGGAGGCCAAGCCGCCGGCCGGCACCAGCAACCTTCCGGCTGCGATCTTCTGGCCGCTGGCGATCGCCCAGGTCGCGTTCGTCGGCTGGCTGATCTTTGCCGCCCTCGTGTGGTGGCGGGCCTGACGCTGCGTCCGGCTAAGGCGGGATCACTTTTCTTCGAATCGTCGCCCGCTCCGAAAACGGGCGCCCACTTTTCGGGATCGTGCTCTAATGCCGATGTCGTGCGTGCCAATAAAGCGGCGCGACGATGGCAATGACAAGGAGTCCTGCCAGCAGCAGGAACAGCGCCGAGCGGTCGAGCCATGCGATCCCCGGGACGCCAGCCGCCATGATGAGGCCGACGACGCAGATGCGCCACGCACCGACATGGACGCCGGCCGTAAAGGTCCCGAGCGCCAGCAGGACGAGTGCGGCAAGGGCGCTGGCATCGGCGTTCATCATTCTTCCCACGTCGGCAATGAACATCAGACGCATCGCCACCAGCACCGCCGCCCAATGCAGGGCTTGCGTCCATACCAGCCGCCAGCATTCGTCGCGGCTGGCGGCGTCGCGCCAGCGCGTAAGCACGCAGATGGCCCCGATCAAGGGCGCAGCGACGACCCAATAGGTCATCATCGGCGTTCGGGCGAAACTGGTATAGGCGATTCCGAACAGCGCAAGCGCCAGCATCAGGAGATAGGGCCACTCCTTGAATAAGAAGGCACGCACGGAGAGACCCGAGGACATGGGCTTGTCAGCTTGCGGATCACTCATGGTCTCTCCCGAACCGCGGTCGGCACGCCGCGCGCTGTGTACGACGTCTGCACCGCGCTGCAATAAAAATGAATGGGCGGGCGAGACCGCAGACGTATCGCCCACGCTGCCTGCTTGCGGGGCAAAGAGCCGACCGCTTGAAACGATTGGTGGGCGCACCAGGACTCGAACCTGGGACCCGCTGATTAAGAGTCAGCTGCTCTACCAACTGAGCTATGCGCCCTAACCAAGCCGCATCCGGGGTTAGGCACTTCCACCATTCGTCGCGGGGCCGATCCGGCCCCGGCGCCGCCACCTTCTCTCGTCCGGTCGGAAGGAAAGGTCAGGTCGCGGCAGCCACACATAGGGCATCGCAACGCGCTTTCCAAGCGGAGAACACGCCCAAGCCTCAGCCCTTGCGCGCTCACGGAACCGCGGGCTGGTCCGGCCGTTGCGCGACCCGGTGCGGAGGACCAAGCCCGGTGCGGTTGCCGTAGCGTTGCTCAAGCACCTGGCGCGACAGAAATACCTGGGTGCGGCCGCGCCGCAGCGTGTCGCGCCTGAGCGCCGCAGCGTTGCGCACCAGGACCATCAGCGAAATGAGAATATTCTCGCCGAACCGGTGAGCGCGCTCGCGCAGGGTCGCCGGCGCCACCGTCGGTACCGGCTCGAACCCGTACCGGCCGATCATGCGCACGGTCTGCCGATTCCGCTCGGGACCGCCAAACGCCATGGTGCAGCGTATGAGCGCGACATCATCGAGGTCGGGTCGCGCGGCCAGGTAGCGCGCCAGTTCCCGCAGCGAATGGCGGAAGCACAGATCCATCTGCCGCGCCCAGGCGATCGAGGCCCCCTGCTCCGCCATCGGCGGAATTTGTTCGTTCCACAGATGCAGGTCGACGATGCGGGCGCCGGCGCGCGCAGCGCTGCCATCGGCCAGCACGATGTCGGCCTCGATCCGATAGAGCTTGATGCGCAGAATGCAAGTGGCATCCCTGGTGTATTCAATAATCGATTGCCTGCGACGCAGCGCGCTGTCCAGTCGGAAGACGATCTGCGCGAGCAAAGCCTTGGGGGTGCGCTGTTCGGAACTGCGGCCGAGAGGTTCGCCAACCCCGGCTCCGCCGGGACTGGCCGGCAAACAATCGGGACTCGACAAAGATGCGTTCCCTGCCCGAGATAACATCGTGAAATTCCATTTCTCGCGGTCAGTCGATCGATCGGGGCCCCGTCACAGGATGCGAGTCCGCGAAACGGCCACTGGCGAAAACATCGCGCCTGGGCCCCGTCCGGGCCGGATACTGCTGACGTCCCTGGAATGCGGAAAATTTAACATCGTTGCGGCAAGCAGCGGAACCGGCATCCCCCAGCCGAGCTCAACGTCGTCCGCGGATCAACGGCAGCGCCGCCACCCAATCTGGTTCGCAGGAATGGTGATCGTCCTGCCCACGCCCGACCTGCTCGGCACTCATCCCGACCGCGATGATCCCATCGCGTTCCTAACCGCGCGCTTACCGCAACGTTACAATTTATTAATCTGGATTGTTTCTCCCGAGCGCGGCTTTCGGTCGGGCCCCCGCGGCGCAACGTCGGGTCGTACCCATTCGTCCTTTGCGGCGGCGCGCGGCGCAGAGCGGGCGAGGCTGCATAAACGGAAAGCCGCCGGGTGGGGACCCGGCGGCTCCCGTACGTCGGCGATCGTGTCGGGGGGCTGGGAGTGCGACCGCCGGCGCTAGGCTCGGTATATGGTGATCACAGGTGCTGTTCGCCAGAGTGCCGGTCCGTTCCGCTGCCGTCGGTGCGGTGCGGACCCCAATGGTGGCGCATCATCATGCCGCCCTCGCGGTCACGGAACCCGCTCCGGGCCAGACGGCTGAGAATCGCGAAGCGCCGTTTTTGACTGTCGTCCAGGCTCTTGTACAGCGGATCGGTGGCGTCGGCCAATTTCTTCAGCGCTGCGCCGGTATCCGACAACGTTGCGGCCCGCTGCCGCAGCCGTTCGACCGGATCGTCGCTGCGCGGGCTGTTGCGCATCGCGGTCAGGCGATCGAGCCGCAGCTTGCCGTACTCGCGCGCCGCCTGCTCGAATGCCGGCCAGTTCTTCTCCTGATCGGGCGTGAGCGCCAGGCCCGCCTTGAGGGCAGCGAGCCGCGCTTCTCCGAATGCGCGCAGGTCCTCGGTGCTGAGCTGTCGTCGATTGCCTCCGTCATAGCCGCCGCGCTGCTGCGCATAGACGAACGACGTGCCTGCGATGGCGAGCGCCGCGGTTCCGGCGACGATGGCTTTCCACATCACATTCCCCTCCAAATCGCTACCACGACCGCACTACAGAGCCAGCGGAACCCGGCATCAAGTTAAACTTCTGTTAGGTACCCAGTCGGCGCAACACCGGTACGATAACAAATTCGCGAGGCAGAATTGCTCGACCAGCTCGGGAGCGGTTCCATTCCGCTTCCTTCGCGCGGTGTATGTATTCGTCGCGCCGCGGCAAATTCGCGCGCGACGCGCTGCCCAATCCGCTCACCCGACGTCGGTCGAATGAACACGGCGCTGCGAGCGCAGCGGTTCCGGCTCGCCCTTGCGGCGTCTCGACATCAGCTTGTTGAGCGCGCCGAGATAGGCTTTGGCGGAAGCGACCAGAGTATCCGGATCGGCGCCCTTGGCGGTAACAGCGCGGCCGTTCTCGGCGAGCCGCACCGACACCTCCGCCTGCGCGTCGGTTCCCTGCGTCACCGCGTGCACCTGATAAAGCTCCAGCACCGAATCGTGCGGAATGAGCGCCTTGATGCAATTGAAGGTGGCGTCGACGGGACCGTTCCCGGTCGCCTGCACGGTATGGTGGCGGCCATCGATATCAAGCGTCGCGGTCGCCGATTGCGGGCCCATGGTGCCGGCGATCACCGTCAGGCTGACCAGCTTCACGCGGTTCTGGGCGTGCGCGATCTCCTCGTCCACCAGCGCCTCGATGTCCTCGTCGTAGACGTGCTTCTTCTTGTCGGCCAACGCCTTGAAACGGACGAATGCGTCTTCCAGCTGGTTGCCGGCCAGCTGATAGCCCATCTCCTCGAGCTTGTGCACGAAGGCGTGACGGCCGGAATGCTTGCCCATGACCAACGAAGTTTGCTTCACGCCCACGCTCTCGGGGGTCATGATCTCGTAGGTCTGGGTGTGCTTGAGCATGCCGTCCTGATGGATTCCGGATTCGTGCGCGAACGCATTCCGCCCCACGATCGCCTTGTTGTACTGCACCGGAAACGAGGTGGCCGCAGCCACCAGCTTCGATGCGCGGGTGAGCAGCGTGCTGTCGACGTTGGTCCAGTACGGCAACACGTCCTGGCGCACTTTCATCGCCATCACGACTTCTTCCAGCGCGGCGTTGCCGGCACGCTCGCCGATGCCGTTGACGGTGCACTCGATCTGCCGGATGCCGGCGCGCACGCCAGCGAGCGAGTTGGCCACCGCCATGCCGAGATCGTCGTGGCAATGCGCGGAGAAGCGCGCCTTGGAGGCGTTCGGCACGCGCGCGCGCAACATCTCGATCAGGGCGAAATATTCCTCCGGAACCGTATAGCCGACGGTGTCGGGAATATTGATAGTGGTGGCGCCAGCGTTGATCGCCGCCTCGACGCAACGGCAGAGGAAATCATGCTCGGTGCGCGTGCCGTCCTCGCACGACCACTCCACATCGTCGGTGTAGTTGCGCGCGCGGGCGACCTGCGCCACCACCATCTCGTAGACCTCGTGCGGCTCTTTCTGCAGCTTGTATTTCATGTGCACGGGCGAGGTGGAGATGAAGGTGTGGATGCGCTTGCGCGCGGCCGGCTTGATCGCCTCGGCGCAGCGGTCGATGTCCTTGAACGAGGCGCGCGCGAGCCCGCAGACGACCGCTTTCTTCGTACGCTTGGCGATTTCGTGCACCGCGGCGAAATCGCCCTCGGACGCGATCGGGAAGCCGGCTTCGATGATGTCGACGCCCATCTGGTCGAGCAGCTCGGCGACTTCGAGCTTCTCCTCGTGGGTCATGGTGGCGCCCGGGCACTGCTCGCCGTCGCGCAAGGTGGTATCGAAAATGAAGACGCGGTCCTGCTCGGACTTTGCCGCGGTGGTCATGACGTGATCCTTCTCGTCGTCTGCGCCCTCGGTCGGGCGCCTCTGGGTTCCGTCCGGGGACCCCTGAGTGCCCAGGCGCAAAGCGCCCAGCCGGCCCTCAGGGGACGATAAGGAGCAGGAGCCCGCCGAGAATGAGGGCGCCGCCGGAGCGGCCCTGAGGCCTCCGGGTCATCGCGCGGAAACTGCGGCGCGTCGGTATCACTTCGCCCTCGTCATGGCCACGCCGGCTCGCGGTCGAGGACGACCGCTCGATCCCGGCCGGGACCGCGGCGGTTCTAGCGGAACAGCGCCCGCTTTCGCAAGGTCAATCGCTTGCGTACTAGGACAGGCATATTGACCCTTCCGCCCCGGCACAGGGCAGCTTTGGCACGCGGCGTTGCGCAGCCGCGTGGCCAGCATGGCTGGGTCATCAGGGTCCGCCGCAATGCCGGCTCCAGATATGGGTGAGAAACGCGACGACCGCAGCCGGCATCATCGGGTCGAGGTCGGCGGGGCCGCGCACGAGACGCACATCGGCGAGCTCGGGAGCAGGCTCGCGCGCGAGGTGCGCGAGGATGCGCGCCCGTAGCGCGTTGGCGGGCTCGCGCGCGTGCAGCAGCTTGAAATGCGCGATGTGCGGCTTGCCGAGCACGCAATACCAGCCGTTCTCGGCCTGGTAGGCGTCGCGGCCGAGGCCGGTCTCCTCGGCCACCTCACGCTCCACGTTGCCGGCAAGGTCGACCATTCCGGCCATGACGTCGCCGGGATCGGGCATTCCCGCGGGGCAGTAGACCTTCCCGGCATTGAGCGTGTGGGAGTTCATCACCCCGAGCAGGAAGCTTCCATCGGTCGCGCGCAACGCGCCGAGCGCAAAGCAATGCCGCACCGCCGTGTCGGGAAATCCCCAGTCGCGCCACGCAACGAAGCTCGCGTAGTCGGTTTCCAGGTAGGCGCCGCGGAACACGTCGCCCTCAATGACGTGATCGTGGAGCAGGAGGATACGTCCGTTCCACAGTGCCGGCTTCGTCCGTCTCAGCTTCTCGAAATGCCGAACGATCTGCCGGCGGCGAGCCTCGGCAAACGGCCATGGCCGCGGCGCGTACGCGAGCTCCAGGCGCCTGATGCGCACGATCTCGGTCATGCGCCACCATCCCGGACTCTCATGCCTCGATCGTCCCCTCGGTGACGATGACGGCATCGCCCCCAATCGACGCGGAAACGAGTCGCCCGGCTTCGACCGCCGCCCCGAGCCGGATCAGGCTTGGCCGGCCCATCTCGTAGCCCTGCTCGATCGCGAGCGCATGAGTTCCGTCGGAGAGGCGGGCAGCGATCATGCCGGCAAAGGCGGCGGCTGCTGAGCCGGTCGCGGGATCCTCCGGGATGCCATGCCCGGGAGCGAACATGCGGGCATGGAAGGCATGGCCGGGCTCGACCGTCTCGCGGCAGAACACATAGACCGCGCCGCCCGCGCCGAACGCGGCATCGAACCGCGCCGGGTCGGGACGGCAGCGCGCGACCGCGGCGCGGCTGGCGACCGGCACGAAGGTAAACGCGTTGCCGGCCGACCAGCGCGCCGGGCGTAGCTCGCCGAGCTCGGACGGCACCAGCGAGAGCGCCGCGGCGATGGCGGCGTCCTCCGGTACCGGGCCGGCTTCGGCCGGCATCTGCGGGAGCGTGAAGCGAGCGCTTCCCGCGCCGCTCGCGTGCGTCTCGATCACACAGCACACCGGACCGATGGTCTCCTCCAGGACCATCTCGCCGGCGGCGGCACCCTCACGCAGCGCAAGCAGCACCGCGGCGCCCACCGTGGGATGCCCGGCGAACGGCAGCTCGCGCGCCGGGGTGAAGATGCGCAGTCGCGCGCGGTGATGCGGAGCGGCGGCAGGAAAGACGAACACCGTTTCTGGGTGGTTGAACTCGCGGGCAATCGCCTGCATCGCATCACGGTCGAGCCCGTCGGAATCGAGCACCACGGCGAGCGGATTGCCGACGAACGGTCGGTCAGTGAACACGTCAAGCGTCGCAAAGCGCCGGCGCATGAGAAGTCCTCCTAGATCGGCTGCGCCACGAAGCTTCGGCTCGGCGCCGCAAACTCCTCCTGCGCATCGACTAGCAGCAGCTCGCCCGTCCCGGCCTCGGCCGTGCGCCTGAGCACGCCGAACAGCGAGGATGCCGCCAGCGCCATCGAATCGCCGGCGGAGCATCCGCGCAGGTGGTGCGCGAAGAACAAGGCGGCGACGATATCGCCTGCGCCGTTCGCGACGATGGGCAGCCGCGGCACGCGCGTGCGCCAACATCCGGACCCGTCGGATACCGCAAGGTCGATGACGTCCGCCGGAGTATCCTCAAGGGCCAGCGACGTCACGAATACCACGCGCGGGCCGCGCGCATGCAACGCATCGAGCGCCGCCGTCAGATCCGCCCGCGTCTTCGCGCTGCTGCCAGCCAAGTAACCGAGCTCGAATTGATTGGGCGTGATCACGTCGGCGAGTGGAAGCATGCACTCGTTGATGAATCGGGGAAGGCCGCGGCGCACGAACACGCCGCGCTCGACGTTGCCGATCACGGGATCGCAGCAATAACGCGCTGCGGGGTTGGCGTGCTTGACCCGGCCGACCGCGTCGACCACGGCTTCGCCGGTGGCGCGCGAGCCGAGATAGCCGGAAAGCACGCCGTCGCACCTGCCCAGCACGCCGCGTTCCTGCAGCCCCTGGAGCAGGAGCCTGATCGCAGCGCCGCTCAGCACGTGGCCGCGCCAGGCACCGTAGCCGGTGTGATTGGAGAATTGCACCGTGTTCACCGGCCACACCTCGACGCCCATCCGCTGTAACGGAAACACCGCCGCCGCATTCCCGACATGGCCGTAGGCGACGTGCGACTGGATCGACAGGATGTTCATGCACGGACAACGCCAGAGAAGCTCGCGTAGATTAGGCAATCGCGGTCGGCGGTTTCGACCATTCCATCACGACAACCAAGGTGCTCGGCGACAGAGCAGGATCCGCTCGCGGGCGCCGCCACCGGAGATGAGCCCTCATATGGCGTCCCAGCGGACCACGCCAGTTGACCCCCGCACCAACTGCGCGAATTCATCGAGGCGACGTCCGACCGGATGGCACCGACCGCGACCACGCCTCCGGAACGGTAACGCCCGTCGTCTCGTCCGCCGCGAGGCCGTCTACCAGCTTCGGCCAATTCGGCCGAATTAGAAGCCGTGGATCAAGCCGGCGTTGATGAGCAGCCGATTGAACCGGCGCGCCTCCGCACCCTGGCCGCAGAGATAGAACATGCCCCGGCAGCGGCTGAGAATTTTCTTTTGCTCCGCGAAGCTCGGATCGAGCGGGAGGCCCGCTCCTTCGAGAACGACAAGCGGAAGGTAAGGCGCATCGAGAGTATCAAGCGCGGAGGAGAGGTCGAGCGGACTGAAGTTCACCCCGTCGGTCGCGTAATAGGTCGTGAAGTAACGCGGATCGCGCGCGCGGATGTGCGCCGCCACCTGCGTCTCGTCGAGCGTAGGATCGATGAATCGCCGCGCGAAGAAGGGTTGGTGATCGCCGAACCGCACGATGAAGAACCGCTCATCCGGGAACTCGCGGGCGAGACGCTCCTTGAACTCGGCATAGTCCTGCACGCTCATCTGCTGCCGACGCAGGTATTCGTCGATCTCGAACGGATTTCCCGTATTGGTCCAGCCGGGCAGGAGATCGGGCCGGTAGCGATAATTCCAAGCAAAATGATTGGCTGCGAGGTAGACGAACACGAACACCGGCCTGTTGGCGCGCGCGCGCGCGATCACGTCGATAGTGTGGTCATAGTAGAAGCGGTCGGGTTCGGCCACGCGGGTGCCCAATTGCTTGGCGTCGATGAAATGCTCGATGCCGGTGGTGGTGTGGAAGGCGCGAGCACCGACGAAGGCACCGAACCAGGAATAGATGCTGTAGGTCGCGTAGCCGCACGCCTTCAGCACGTGCGGCAAGCCGCGCTCGACACGCCCCCCGGCGAGGCGGGTGACCGATTCGGCGAAGCGCCCGTAGGAGCGCACCGACAGGCCCGCGAGCACGTTGTACTCGGTGTACCAACTGGGGCCGCCGGCGCCTTCCACGACGAACGAACGTATCCTCCCGTCGGATGAACGAAACCGCTCGCGGTAGTCGGCGGGGACCGTGACGTTCGGCATCATGGTGGCGTCGAAGCTCGACTCGTCGAAAACCATGATGATGTGCGGCGGCTTGCCGCCGGGGTGACAGGTGGTTCCGAGCGCCAAGCTCGCACGCTCCGGAATGCTGGCGTCGGCTTCCAATACCCCCCTGGTCGCCAGCTCGACCGCGCCTACGGCGGCCGAGCGCGCGAACTTGGAAACGTATTGATCGCGATCGAACTCGTTCTCCCGGTCGGCCGGCACCGCAAGCGACAGCCCAAAGAGCGCAGTCAGGCAGAGGAGGCATCCCGCCAGCGCGATGGTGCGCCGAATCCGGAAGGGCTCGAGCCGCCAGAGCAACACCAGGAACAGGATCGCCGAGGCGAGGGCAAAGCCCGTCTTCCAGGCGAGTCCCGGAATGATGGTCATGAGAAAGGAGAATGTCGCGAAGTCGATGATCATCACGTCGACGAAGGTCGCCGTCATCATGACGATGCTCTGCTTGAGCTGCGACAGCATGATCAGCAGGACGATCAACGCCAGCGACAGCGCCGCCGAGGTCAGCGGACGACGTAGCAGGGCGAGCCAGAAGAAATTGAGCGCTCCCCAGGTGAGAACGAAGGCGAGCTGCGCGGCCGGATCGCTCTCGGTTGAGAGCAGGATGGCAAAGGCCGACAGGTGAAGGCAGGCCAGCAGCCCGACACGGGTCAGCTGCCCGCGATCGGCGCTTGCGAGACGATCCCTCAGGTACCGGATGGCCGGCGGCATGACCTCAGGCCGGCAACCCGGCTTGGCCGCGCCCTGGCGACATGCCTCCGCGCGGGGGATCGTCATTTTTCTGCAATAAAATCGTCATGACAAGGGGCGGTCGTGCCAATCCCGGTGCGACGCAAAGCAAGAATGCCCGCGAAGTCGCAGACCGGGGCTAGGCCGGCGTGGACCTCTCGGTCACCTGCTTGCGCTCGCCTTCTTGACGAAGCGGTCGTCGAAGGTTTTCGCCAGATCGATCTTGGCGCCCTTGAGCTCATCGTCGAAGGCGAGAAGCATGTCGGCAGCCGACTGCATGCCGGCCGCGGGAATAATTCCGGTGAGCGAATAGACCGGCTTGTTGGCTTTGACGGCAGCAATATAGAGAGCCTTGTCGCCAAGGAAATATTCTTCCGGCACGGTCGCGGCGATCTCCTCCGGAGTCGCCCGTTCCAGCCATTTGAGCGTTTTGTAGAACGCGTTGACCAGCGCCTGCACGGTGTTGGGGTTATTGTCGATGAATTCCTGCTTGAGGTAGAGGACCGCCGCTGGATTCGAGCCGCCGAAGATTGCGCGCGTACCGGCCTCGGTTCGGCTGTCGGCGACGACCTTGATGTCGCCGTCCTGCTCGAGCCTGGTCATCATCGGATCGAGATTGGCCAGGGCATCGATGTCGCCCTTTTTCATCGCGGCGACGGCCGAGGGCCCGATCCCGACGCCGATATACGAGGCATCGGCCGGCTTGAGGCCGGCCTTCGACATCAGATACATCACAAAGAAGTTGGTGGACGAGCCGGGGGCGCTGACGCCGATCTTCATGCCCTTGAGGTCGGCCGCGCTTCGGTAGCCGGCAGCTTTTTCGCGGCGCAGGCCGAGCACGATGCCGGGAAACCGGCCGAGCTCGATCACCGCCTTGATGTTCTGGCCCTTGGCCTGCATGCGGATCGTGTGCTCGTAGGCACCTGTGACGACGTCGACAGAGCCGCCGACCAGGGCCTGGAGCGACTGCGCGCCGCCGCGAAAGTCATTGATGGTGACGTCGAGCCCCTGCTCCTTGAAGTAGCCGAGCCGCTCGCAGATCGTCAGTGGCAGATAATAAAGCGCGCTCTTGCCGCCGACCGCCAAGGTGACCTGCTTCTTCTCGATGGCCTGACCAACGGCTTGACCCGCCCCCGTAAGCGCGAGCGCCAGCGCGAGCGTGCCGATCGAGGCCTTGAGTGTGTTCATGCAGTCCTCCCCACGCGGTCCTCCATCGGACCGCTGTCACGATCGCGCGTTTATAGAAGAGCCGCGGTGCGACCAAAAGCCATCGGACGATGCGCACACAACTCGACCCGAAGCTAGCTTTCAGCAGCGAGGGGACGCCAGACGAGCAGGCGACGCTCGACCAGCGTGACCGCGAAGTCGATTGCGATCACGAAGGCCGCGAGCACCACCATCCCGGCAAACACGCCTGCCACGTCGAACACGCCTTCGGCCTGCTGGATCAGGTATCCAAGCCCGGCGGCCGAGCCGAGATACTCGCCCACGACCGCGCCGACCACCGCGAAGCCGACCGCGGTGTGCAGCGAGGCAAACATCCAGGATAGCGCCGAGGGCCAATAGACATGCCGCGTGAGCGAGCGCTCACTCATGCCCAGCATGCGGGCGTTGGCCAGCACCGTCGGGCTCACCTCTTTCACCCCCTGGTAGACATTGAAGAACACGATGAAGAATACGAGGGTGACGCCGAGCGCGACCTTCGACCAGATGCCGAGCCCGAGCCAGAGCGCGAAGATCGGGGCCAGGACAACGCGCGGCAGCGCGTTGATCATTTTCACGTAAGGGTCGAACACCGCCGCCACGCGCGGCTGCCGCGCGAACCAGAAGCCGATCACGACCCCGGCCACCGAGCCGATCACGAAGGCGAGCACCGACTCGAGCAGGGTGATCCACAGATGCTTCCAGATGGTGCCCTCCACGAACCATCTGATGATGCGGGTGGCGACATCAGTCGGCCTCGAGAAAAAGAACGGAGGCAACAGTGTCACGCCGCCGATCGGCACGGCGGTGAGCAGCTGCCAGAGCAGCAGCAGCGCCACGGCCACCAGCAACTGAAGCACGAACAGGCGGGCGCGCGACACGATCCACTCCGACCCACAACATCATGGCCGCGCTTTGGCACGGACACCCAGGATTGTCGCCAAGGCGCAAGAGCTGGATGGCCGCAACCAGGTGCGGCCACGACGACGGCCGGGTACGGCCTAAGGCTTTGAGAACGTGCCGATGATACCGGTCGCGCCCTTGGCGTGTCCGTCCAGGGCCTTGATCAGCTCGTCGCGGGTCAAGCCGGGCTTGAGCGCGGTCGGCTCCAGATCGGTGGCGATCAAAGTGAAGGTGTAGTGATGGGGCGCGCCAGGTGGCGTGCACGGGCCGAAATAGTGCGGCAGGCCCATCAGGCTTTTGCCGCCGACATATTTGTCGGTCTGCTTGGAGGCTTCCCCTTCTGCAAAGCCGGTCACCGACACCGGGATGCCGTAGGCGACCCAATGGCTCACCCCGCCCGGCGGCCTGCCTTCCGGATCGAACATCAGCAACGCGTAGCTCTTGGTGCCGGCCGGGGGATTCGCCCAGGACAGGGCCGGCGACACGTTTTCGCCGACGCAGTTCGGATTCTGCTTGTTGTTGCCGGCCATCTTGGTCGCCAGGCGTTCGCCGTCCTTGAACGAGGACGATGTGATCGTGAAGACCCCTTGCGCGTGGGTGCCCTGACTGCCTGGCCCTAACACCAGCGCAATCGCACCCGCCAGCAGAAGAGTTCGCTTTGCCAACATGATTGTTTCCTCCGTATGGGCCGCCTCGCCCATGCGAGCGAGTGTAGCCGCCGCCGCAATCACAACGCAATGCGGCGAGCCAATCATCCGCCGCCGGTGCGGGCGTAGCCCTTGAGCACCTCCGCCTTGAGCGTCGCCCAAATCTCGCGATGCAGATCCTGGAACGCGCGCTCCACCTTGATCTCCGCGATGTCGCGCGGGCGCGGCAGCGCAACCCTCCAGTCCCCGATGATGCGCGCGGCCGGCCCGGCCGACATGATCACGACGCGGTCGGAAAGCGCGATCGCCTCCTCGAGGTCGTGGGTGACGAACAGCACCGCCTTGCGCTCGGCACTCCAGAGATCGAGCAGGAGGTTGCCCATGATCTGCCGCGTCTGCGCATCGAGCGGACCGAAAGGCTCGTCCATGAGCAGAATCTTGGGGTCGCGGATGAGCACCTGCACGAGGCCGACGCGCTTGCGTTGGCCGCCCGAGAGCATGTGCGGGTAGCGGCCGCCGAAATCCGCCAAGCCGACGCGCGCCAGCCAAGCCTGCGCGCGCTCGCGTGCTTTCAGGCGAGGCACGCCGGCGGTCTCGAGCCCGATCGCCACGTTTTCGAGCGCCGTCTTCCACGGGAACAGCGCCTCGGCCTGAAACAGGTAGCCGGCCTGACGGTTGAGTCCGCTCAACGGTGCGCCGAAGATATCGACGCGGCCCGATGAGGGGGCGATCAGGCCCGCGCTGACGTTGAGCAAGGTCGACTTGCCGCAGCCGGTGGGACCGACGATGGCCACGAACTCGCCACCGGTGACCGCCAGCGAGGCGCGCTCGACCGCCGGGTAGACGCCGCCCTGGGCGAGCTGGAACGTCACCGTCACCTGCGCGAGCGCGACGGCGGGCGGCATGGTGCGGGTGCGCGGGTCGCGGTCGACGCAGCGGCTCAGTTGCGGCTGCGGTCCACCAGCGCCCGCTGCTTGATCCACGGCATCATGGTGCGCAGCTTCTCGCCGATCTGCTCGATCGGATGCGCCGCCATCTTGGCACGCATGGCCTTGAACGAGGTCTGGTTGACGCGGTTCTCCAGCATCCAGTCCTTGACGAACTTGCCGGACTGGATGTCGCCGAGGATTCTCTTCATCTCCGCGCGCGTCGCCTCGTTGACCACGCGCGGACCGGAGACGTATTCGCCGTATTCGGCGGTGTTGGAGACCGAGTAGTTCATGGTGGCGATGCCGCCCTCGTAGATGAGGTCGACGATCAATTTCACCTCGTGCACGCACTCGAAATAGGCCATTTCGGGCGCGTAGCCGGCCTCCACCAGGGTCTCGTAGCCGGCTTTCATCAGCTCGACCAGGCCACCGCACAGCACCGACTGCTCGCCGAACAGGTCGGTCTCGCATTCCTCGCGGAACGTGGTCTCGATGATACCGGCGCGCCCGCCGCCGATGGCGGCGCCGTAGGAGAGGGTGAGATCATGGGCGTTGCCGGAGGCGTCCCTGTGCACCGCCATCAGCACCGGGACGCCGGCGCCGCGCTGATACTCCGCCCGCACCGTGTGCCCCGGTCCCTTCGGCGCGATCATCATCACGTCGAGGTCCGCACGCGGCTCGATGAGATTGAAATGGATGTTCAGCCCGTGGGCGAACATCAGCGCGGCACCGTTCTTCATGTTACCGGCGAGATGCTCACGATAGATGTCAGCCTGCAGCTCGTCGGGCGTGAGCATCATCATCACGTCGGCCCACTTGGCGGCCTCGGCCACCTCCATGACGTTGAGCTTCTCGCCCTGCGCCTTCTTGACCCCTTGCGAGCCCTTGCGCAGCGCGACCGCCACGTCCTTGACGCCGGAATCGCGCAGGTTGAGCGCATGGGCGTGGCCCTGGCTGCCGTAGCCGATGATCGCAACCTTCTTGCCCTTGATCAGATTGATATCGGCGTCGCGGTCGTAATAAACGCGCATGTTGCTATCCCCTGCCCGGGCCGCTGCTGGCCTTGCTGTTGTTGCCGTGCTGCTTCTAAATTCAATGGCTTCGCGGAACAAGCCCGGCCCTGCGAGCTTATCGGCCCTCACATTCCCTCGGGCCCGCGCGCAATCGCCACGATGCCGGTGCGCGAGACCTCGACCAGCCCGAGCGGGATCATCAGCCCGACGAAGCTCTCGATCTTTTCGCTCGCGCCGGTGATCTCGAAAACGAAGCTCTCGGTCGAGGCGTCGATCACGCGGGCGCGGAAGGCATCGGCCAGCCGGAGCGCCTCCATGCGCTGCTCGCCCTTGCCGCGCACCTTGACCATGGCGAGCTCGCGCTCCAGATGCGGCCCCGCCACCGTCATGTCGACCACCCGGTGGATCGGCACCAGGCGCTCGAGTTGGTTCTTGATCTGCTCGATCACCATCGGCGTGCCGCGGGTGACGATGGTGATGCGGGACAGGTGCTTCTCGTGCTCGGTCTCCGACACCGTGAGCGAGTCGATGTTGTAGCCGCGGCCGGAGAACAGGCCGATCACCCGCGCCAGCACGCCGGGCTCGTTGTCGACCAGGACCGACAAGGTGTGGGTCTCGACCGCCTGCGAAACGGTCGCCGCGGGATAGTGCGTGGTGGTGTTCACGGCCCTGGCTCCGCATACCCTCGCGCGCAAGGGGAGAGGATGACCGTACTTGCCGCAACATCCCGCATCACACCATCACCTTGCCTTCCTCGGTGACGGCCTCCTCGACGCTGACGCCGGCATCCCCGAGCAGCATCTCGTTGTGGGCGCGGCCGGATGGGATCATCGGGAAGCAGTTCTCGTTCGGGTCGACCACGCAGTCGAAAATCACCGGCCGCTGCACGCCGATCATCTCGCGGATCGCCCCGTCGAGGTCGCCCGGGCGCTCGCAGCGGATGCCCACCGCGTGATAGGCCTCGGCCAGCTTCACGAAATCTGGCAGCGCCTCGGTATAGGAATGCGCGTAGCGCCCGCCGTGCAGCAGCTCCTGCCACTGCCGCACCATCCCCATGTACTGGTTGTTGATGATGAAAACCTTGATCGGCAGGTCGTGCTGCACCGCAGTCGACATTTCTTGCATGGTCATGAGCACCGAGGCTTCGCCGGCGATGTCGATCACCAGCGAATTGGGGTGGGCGAGCTGCACCCCGACCGACGCCGGCAGGCCATAGCCCATGGTGCCGAGCCCGCCGGATGTCATCCAGCGGTTCGGCTGTTCGAAGCGGTAGAACTGCGCCGCCCACATCTGGTGCTGCCCGACCTCGGTGGTGATGTAGGTGTCGCGATCCTTGGTGAGCTCGTACAGGCGCTCGATGGCGTATTGCGGCTTGATGATCTGGTTCGAGTTGCGATAGGCGAGCGAGCGTCGCGAGCGCCATGTCTCGATCTGCTTCCACCAGCCTGCCAGCGCCTGCTTGTCCGCCTGCATCGCGCCCGAGCGCCAGAGCCGCACCATGTCTTCGAGCACATGGGCGCAGTCGCCGATGATCGGGACGTCGGCCCTCACGTTCTTGTTGATCGAAGACGGATCGATGTCGATGTGGATCTTGGTTGAGGCGGGCGAGAACGCGTCGAGCCGGCCGGTGATGCGGTCGTCGAAACGCGCGCCGATGCAGATCATCACGTCGCAATCGTGCATCGATAGATTGGCCTCGTAGGTGCCGTGCATGCCCAGCATGCCGAGCCACTGCGGATCAGAGGCCGGATAGGCACCGAGCCCCATCAGCGTGGAGGTGATGGGAAAGCCGGTGAGCTTGACCAGCTCGCGCAGCAATTGGCTGGCCTCCGGACCGGAATTGATCACGCCACCGCCGCTATAGAACAGCGGCCGCCTGGCGCGTTGCATCAGCTCGATCGCCGCCTTGACGCGCTCGAGATCACCCTTGACCTTCGGCCGGTAGCCCTTGTGCTGGAATTCCTTCGGCCGGGAATAGGCCCCTTTGGCGAACTGGACGTCCTTCGGGATGTCGACGACCACCGGCCCCGGCCGCCCGCTCCTGGCGATGTGAAACGCCTCGTGCAGCACGCGCGGGAGCTCGGCGACGCTCTTCACTAGATAATTGTGCTTGGTGCAGGGCCGCGTGATACCGACCGTGTCGCACTCCTGGAACGCGTCATTGCCGATCAGATGGGTCGGCACTTGCCCGGTCAGGCACACGAGCGGGATCGAATCCATCAGCGCGTCGGTCAAGCCGGTCACCGCGTTGGTGGCGCCCGGGCCGGAGGTCACGAGCACGCAGCCGACCTTGCCGGTCGAGCGCGCATAGCCTTCCGCCGCATGCACTGCCCCCTGCTCGTGCCGCACCAGGATATGTCTGACCTTGTCCTGCTGGAACAACGCGTCGTAGATCGGCAGCACCGCTCCGCCGGGATAGCCGAACACATGCTCGGCGCCCTGGTCCGCCAGCGCCTCAATCACCATCTCGGCGCCTGTCATTTCTCTCGTCATGTTCAACTCCGCGCGCCTGCAGCACCCTCGAGAAAATCAAAAGGCCCGCGAGGGGCCTTTTGCGCACCGCCACATTCGCGGAAGGCTTAGCCCGCCGCGGCGGTGCGCCCGCTTACGAGTACCAGCTCGCGAGCAATAAAATTGCGCATTGACGGGCCCTTTCGCCATTTCATTGCGACTTTATAGGGTCGCTGGCTGCTGCCGTCAAGCGGTAGCAAGCGGCAGAGCACGATGCCTGTGCCAAGCCGGCAGGCCCACAGGTCCGCGCAGCAAGCCAGCGCATTGCCGCCCTGCGCCGCGGCCGCACGCCACCGGGGACGACCTGCCGCGCTCCAGGGGCGCGAACTCCCGCCCGGAACGCCGCTCTTGAAATCGTGATCGGCCATGGTCGCGCAGTCCGCGCGCATTTGACTGGGCGTTACCCCGTCCGCATGTATGTTCGCCGCGGTCGCTGGAGCAGGCTCAACTGATGG
>DATBKV010000051.1:0-29703 GCA_036555745.1 Xanthobacteraceae bacterium
GGCTGCGGCGCGCAGTCGCAGCGCACGTGATGCGCGTTTGCCCACCCTACCGTCACAGCCGGATTCTAGAATCCCGGTGCGTTCTCCACCTGATCGAACCAGTCGAATCCCATCTCCTTGACGATACGGTTGCTCATCACGATGAAACGCGCGTCAACCGTGGTGGCGAAATGCTGATGGGTGGTGAAGGGCGGAATGTAGACGTAGTCACCGCGCTTCCATTCGAACTTCTTCGGCACCTCCGCCCATTCCCATTTGAAGGCGTCGAGACACTCGAACTTCATGTCCCAGTGCAAGTCGTAGCCGGAGCCCTCGACCACGAAGATGATCTCCTCCCACATGTGCCGGTGCTTGCCCGAGCGCTCGCCCGCCTTGAGGAACTGCATGTAAGCCTCGACGCAGCATTCGCGGGTGTCGAGGCGGTGGTGGACGAGGTGCTTGATCAATCCGTCGGGCGAACGCTCCCACGGCATGTCCTCGGCCTTCACCACGTTGGTCAGCGTCTCGTAGCGCTTGCGGAAGTCTTCCGAGGCGGCGATGTCGTCGGCGTGAAAGCTGCAACCGGCGGAGCCGGAGAGGGCGGCCTGTTTGTCGTCGAACGCCATGGGCTTTGCCTCGCGCTCCCTCAGATATCCGCCGGCGGCTTGTAGCTGTCCTGGCCGGGCGGCAACTTGTCGGGCGGCCACTCCACGATCTTCTGGAACAGCAGGTGCATGAACAGGAACAGCGGCTTGGCCTTGAACACGAGGAGAATCGCCTCCTCTTCCGGGTCGTCGTTGAAGTGCTGGTGGACGCAGCCGTTCTCCACGATCATGACGTCGCCGGCCTGCCATGGAATGTGGCGCCCGTCGTGGACGTCGTGGCCGCGGCCCTTGAGCACATAGAACACGGCGCTGTTGAGGTGGCCGTGCTTCTGGCCGTAGGCGCCAGGCGCGTAGGCCTCGATGTGCGACTCCAGCGATTGGATGATGCCGGTTGCCTGTGGGCTGATCACGCTCTTGCCGAACTGGCCGGGGCCGCCCTTCCACGGCACCTCGCGCGACGGATAGACGCGCTTCTCCTCCAGCAGAGCCTTGTAAAGATGGCTGTAGGTGCCCTCGAGCGCACGCACGAAAGTGCGCTTCTTCGCCCAGCGCTCCCACTTCTCGTGCTTCTTCTCCTCGGCAAACTCGTCGGGCTGGTTGTGACCGATGCCCGGCCGCGCCTGCTCGTACATGCCCGTCATGCCGGCGCCTCCCTCCACCCGGCTGCGATGGCGCGATCCGCTGCGCCTCTCGTTGCAAGCGCGCCTTGAATGCGGCCGTGGGCTGTCATTACGGGATTACGGGAGAGCGCGCAACGCTGGGCCAGCGGCGCGCGCCGCGATGGCCGCGCGGCGGCACCCGCCGAGGCGGCGGCGCACAGGGACGAACAAAAAGAGAGGGCTGATGAAACCGGCGTTAAGTGCAGGCGCGGGTTGGGAACCTACTCCACCGCGTAGAACGGCGTGGAGCTGCGCTGCTTGAGGTCGCCGACGGTGAGGACGCGGGCACGAAGTTGTGCAAGCTTGCCGCGGTCAGTCAGTGCGAGGCCGCACACCTTCTCCGCCGCCTCCTTCTCACTGCCAGCCTCCACCTTGCGCCAGTTGTGCTGCGGGTCCCAGTGCCCATCCGGCCAATGCTGCACTTGGTAGGTTCGCTTTGTTTGCATCGTGTTCCCCCGATGTTTCGTGCGAGGCGCGTGCGGGTACAAATGGTTTTTGGCGACAATCGGGCCTGTCGCGTCAACTATTGTGATTTCTGTCGCCGCCGTATTGCCGCTTTCGGAATCGCAGCAACGCGCGCCGACGCACGCCACATGGCAATGTTGCTCCGTCGATTATTAACGCAATATTAACGCCGCCGAGCCGCCCCCCGCTTTTTGGCTTCGACTTTCGTCTTAACGCCCCTCTTGGCGCGGGTGGCGGCTGACTTGGCCGGTGGCAGCCCCGCCGTCTGCGGCTGCGCCACCGCGGCGAGCCCCTGCATGCGCGGCAGGCCGGCGGCCATCCACATCGCCTCCACCTTCTGCAGCCGGGTCACCCAGTATTCCCACGCGCGCTCCACGCCGCGCGAGCCGAGATTGTGCCCGCCGCATTTCGCCACCTCGCCGGGAGACAGCGGGCCGGGCGTTCCGATCGCCATGGCGCGCAGCTGCAGCTCAGCGTTGCGGGTGGTGTAGATCGATCGGAACACGCATTCCCGCAACGACCTGCCCGCCAGCGAGGCGCCATGGCGGCGCAGCAGCAGCATCCAATGCGGCCCGAGCGCACGGGCGTGCGAGGCGCCCTCCTCCGGCGTGCGCACCAGGAGGTTGGTATCGCCGAACTCGTCGCGGCTGTCCCAGAACGGCACCTTCTCTCCTAGCGTCCCACCGAGATGAAACAGCGGCATCAGCTCGACCCCAGTCGCGCAGAACGGCAGTACCGCGGGCGCGTGATGATGGCACACCGAGTTGACGTCCGGCCGCGCTTTGTAGATTTCGCCATGGATCACCATCTCGCTGTAGAGGCGCAGGCGGGTCGGCGTGACCGGCTCGGAGTCGAGCGTCATCTCCAGGATGTCGGAGGGTTCGGCCAGCTCGGCGGCGCGGTGCCTCGATATGAAGTAGCGGCTCGGATCCCTGGGGTTGCGCACGCTGATATGGCCGAACGCGTCGATGATGCCCTCGTTGGCAAGAATACGGTTGGCGACGGCAAGCTCGTGCCGCAGCTCGGCGAATGCGTCAGGCATGGCCAGCTTTCCTCTGTTGGAGTGGAGTTGTCATGCCCGCGGAAAGCGGGCATCCGGCAATCGGCGCAAGCTCCGGCGAGACACGCGCGTGCGACACCCCTGTCTGACGGCTTCCGGAACCATCCGCCTTCGCGGATGATGACGGACGGGAGAACTCCGCGCACGCCGCGGACTTGCTACGCGCATCCGATCCTGGCGAGCAGATCGGCGAATTTTTCCTTGACCTGCCGCGTCAGCTCAGGGCTCGCGCGCGCGACCCTGGGAAACTCCTTGAGCCGCTCGAACGGCCGGCAGGCGTCGATGATGGCGCGCGAATTGGTCGAGCTCGACTTGTCCAGCAATGGATCCAAAGGCCCGCTCCAGGCGCGGCGCACGAACTCGATATCGCTTGCGGGGTCGCAGCGCGTGCACATCGCCCACATTACGTCGAACAGGTCGGTTGGATCGACGTCGTCGTCGACCACCACCACGAAGCGCCCGAGGTAGGAGGCCGACTGGCAGCCGGCGGCGAGCAGCCCGGCCTGACGCGCGTGGCCGGGGTAGGCCTGTTTGATGGCGATGACGTTGAACATGCGCGCGCCGCCGAATTCGTGCACCCATACGCCGGCGACGCCGGCAAGCCCGGCGCGTTCGACCTCGTCCCAGATCATGCCGGCCTTCATCACGCATTTGCTGAAGGAGAAGTCCGACGGCGGCCGCATCGGCGAGGCGACGCCGAGGATGGGATCGTTGCGGTAATAGACGCGCTTGACCTCGACCACCGGCTGCTCGCTCGGGCTCGAGGCGTAGTAGCCCGTGAACTCTCCGAACGGGCCTTCCCTGGCCTTGACGCTCTCGACCATCGCGCCTTCGAGCACGATCTCGGCATGCGCCGGCATCGGCAGGCCGTAGAGCTCGCTGCTCACGATCTCCAGGGGCTCGCCGCGGTGCCCGCCGGCATAGTCGTATTCGGAAAGCCCGTATTTGAGCTCGTTGCCGCCGGCGAGGAACAGCAGCGGATCGTGGCCGCAGGAAATCAGCACCGGGCATGGCTTGCCGGCGCGGAAATACTTCTCGCGAATCTGCCGGCCATGCTTGCCCGGCGAGATCCACAACGACACGTGGTTCCGGTCCTGCACCATGGCGCGGTAGGTCGCGCCATTGATCCAACCCTCCTCCGGGTCGCGCATGATGACGAGGTCGTCGGTGCCGATGTAGCGGCCGCCATCATGCTCGTGCAGCAGCGGCACCGGGAATTTCAGCAGGTCGACCTTGCCGTCGCGATCGACGTTCTCGAGCACGGAGCCCTTGGCCACCGTCTTCGGCGCAATCGGTCGGTGAGTCTGCATACGGTCGCGATAGGCGCGCACCACGTCGAGCGGACCGCTCGGCACCGGCAGGCCGAGCGTGATCGCGAGCCGCTTGGACGAGTTGGTCGCACCGGAGAGCAGCCGCATGCCCTTGGGATAGCCCGGCACGTCCTCGAACAGGATTGCCGGCGGCTCCGGCCGTGCGTGATTCACGATCTCGGCCAGGGTGCCCATTTCGAGCTTCCAGTCGGCGCCCGCAATGCGCGCGATCTCGCCCGCCCGCTCCGCCCGCGCGACGAACTCGCGCAAGTCCGCATGCGGCCGCTCATAGGCGTTGAAGCTCGCGGCCTTGTTATGCGCTTTCTCCAGCACGGCGTGTCCCTTTGAAAACTGCCTTTGGTGTTTTGCCACGCCCGGCCGGGATTGTCATGGCATCCTTCCACGCCGCGGGGCGGGCGGCTAAGCTCGCGTCAAACACAACAAGCTCCAGGAGGAATAAGATGTCCATTGCGCGTGCGAGCCTCGCGCTCTGCCTCCTCCTCGCCTTCGCCGTGCCGCAGGCGCACGCGGAGGAGCCGTTCTACCAGGGCAAGCGGCTCACCATCCTGATCAATTTCGCGGCCGGCGGGCCGACCGATATCGAGGGCCGGCTGTTCGCCAAGCACCTCGCCCGCCACGTCGAGGGCGCCCCCAATATCGTGATCCAGAACATGGATGGCGCTGGCGGCATCGTCGGCGCCAAATATCTCGGCGAGGTGGCGCCGCGCGACGGCAGCATCGCCGGCTACTTCACCGGCACCGCCTTCATGTATGCGCTCGACCCCGAGCGCTTCCGCGTCGACTTCAAGACCTATCGCTTCGTCGCGCTGCAGCCCGGCACCACCGTGCATTTCGTCCGCACCGACGTTTCCCCCGGCATGAAGACGCCCGCCGACATCGTCAAGGCCAAAGACCTCATCGTCGGCGGCCTGAGCGTCGACACGCCCAAGGACTTGCGCGCGCGGCTGGCCATGGACATGCTTGGCGTGCCGTTCAAATACGTCACCGGCTATCGCTCGAGTCCCGCGGCGCGGCTCGCGTTTCAGCGCGGCGAGATCAACTTCTTCTCCGAGTCGCCGCCGAGCTACCGCGGCGTGGTCGAGCCCACCATGGTGAAGACCGGACAGGCAATCCCGCTGTTCTTCGATGCCGGCTTCGACGGCAAAAGTTTCTTCGTGCCCGATGCGGTCAAGGGCCTGCCGATCCCGATGTTCCACGAGCTCTACCAGCAGATCAAAGGCACCATGCCGTCAGGCGAGCTGTGGGACATCTACAAGGCGATCCTCGCCGCCGACGGGATCATCCAGCGGGTCATCGTCATGCCGCCGGAGGCGCCAGAGCCGGCGGTGACGGCGCTGCGCGCAGCGATCGCGCGCGTCAACGCCGACCCCGCCTATGCCGAGGAGGCGGAGAAGACGTTCGGCTTCGTGCCGCTGTGGGAAGCCGGTCCCGACACCTCCGCGGCGGCACAGACCGCGCTTGCGGTACCGCCGCGGGTGCGCACGTTCCTCACCGACTACATGAAGAGCTTGCCGAAGTAGAAGCGGCTATCTGCGCGCCTGGGTCAGCACGTTGAGCGTGACCGGCGTGCCGGCGCGCACGGCGTCGAGGCCGCGCTCGAGCGCCGGCACGAGCTCGCCCGGGCCCTCGACCTTTTCCCCGCGCCCGCCGCAGGTCTCGATCACCTTCTCGTAGTCGGGCGAGGGCTTGAGCTCGGTAAGCGCCATCACGTTGGCTTTGGCGGCGTGGCCGTCGGGGAAGACGTCGAGGGTGGATTGCCGCACCGCGTGCCAGGACCGGTTGTTGGCGACGACGGTGAGCGTCGGCAGCTTCTCCGCGCGCGCCACATAGTGGTAGGGGATCGGGTTGCCGAACATGTAGGAGCCGTCGCCCACGGTGACGATCACCTCGCGGTGCGGCGCCGCGAGCTTGGCGCCGAGCCCGGCGCCCATGCCAAAGCCGAGCCCGCCCGACAGCAGCGCGCCCATGTAGCTCGAGGGCTTGCGCAGTTCGAGGATCGGCAGCGGCGCGCCGAGCTCGCTGATCACGATGGCGTCCTCGGACTTCACCTTGTTGATGCAGGCGGCGAGCCAGGCCGGATGGATCGGGGTTTGGTCCTTCACCGTCTCGATCAGCTTGGCGCGCTTGGCCGTGATCTCCTCGCGCATGGTCGCGAGCGCCTTGCGCCGGCGCTCGATCGCGGCGCTCTTGCCCTGCGTCGCCTCGGTCAGCGTCTCGCGCAGCATGGTCATGGCCGCAAGCGAGGAGCCCGCGACCAGCAGGTCGGCGTCGAGCTCGCGGAACGGATAGCGCGCCTCGAGCGGGTCGGCGGAGATGTGGACGACCTTGGCGTCGCGCCGCGGCTGATGATTGCGCGGCATCCAGGGCACGACGCTGTCGATGACGATCACCACATCGGCCTTCGGCAGCAGCGCCCCGACGTCGTAGCCGAGATGCATGGGATGATCGGTCGGCAGGTTCATGTCGCGCGGCTCGGCCTGCACCACCGGCAGCGCGAACTGCTCCGCCAGCGCTGCGAGCGCCGCCACCGCCGCCGGTGCGCGGCCGCTGCTCGAGGTCACGATCAGCGGGAACTCGGCCGCGGCGATCAGGCGCGCGGCCTGTTCGATCGCAGCGCGCGCCGGCTCCGGCGCGGTCGCGCCGAACGGGCGCACGGTGTCGCGGCGCGCTTGCGCCGCCGGGGCGGAGAGCACCTCGCGCGGCAAGGTCAGGTAGACCGGCCCGCGCGGCTCGCTCATGGCGATGTCGAGCGCGCGGTCGACCACGGCATCGACCGGCTGACCGCCGCGCAATTCGTAATCCCACTTCACGTATTCGCGCAGCATGCCGCCCTGGTCGAAGGCCTCCTGGCCCCAGTGGATCGGGCGGTTGCGAGAGGCGACGCTGCCGGTCTCGGTGAGCGGGGTACGGCCGGCGGCGAGCAGCACCGGCACGTTGTCGCG
This sequence comes from Xanthobacteraceae bacterium, assembly GCA_036555745.1. Taxonomy (GTDB): domain Bacteria; phylum Pseudomonadota; class Alphaproteobacteria; order Rhizobiales; family Xanthobacteraceae; genus VAZQ01. The sequence goes on from DATBKV010000051.1 coordinate 7,042, forward strand.
CGCGGCGTTGATGATGCCGTTGAGCGCGTTGGCGGTCCCGACGGTGACGTGCACCATCACGGCCGCCGGCTTGCCGGCGATGCGGTAATAGCCGTGCGCCATGGCCATCGCGACGTTCTCGTGCGGCACCGTCATGAAGCGTGGAATCTTGGCATCCTTGCTGTGGGCGAGCGCCTCCACGATCGGCGCGAAATCCGTGCCGGCATTGGCGAACACGTATTCGATGCCGCGCGCTCCGAGCCGCGCGATGTAGGCTTCGGCCGCCATGCCGTTCTGGGTTCTGGTGTCGGTCACGGGCGTATCCCTCGTGGCGTTGAACGGCGCAACGTGACGGGGTGCCCCGGCGCTGTCAATGAAACTCGCCCGTCCGGGCCGATCCGGCTGCCGGCTGCCGCCGAGCCGGCCGCCGGACGTTTTGACCCTGGCAAATCGGCCATGCCATAACACCTCGCATGGTCGGTGCTCGCGGGCGGGCCGCCGCCACGGGCGGGACGAAGGGCAGGCCTGATGGCCGAGAGCGAAGACAAGAAGCCGGGCCACACGCTTGCCGACCATGCTCTCGGCCAGGACCTCGTGCACGAGCACGACGGCGACGCCGATCACGATCACGATCATTTCGAGTTCGACGACGACGGGCCGCTGGAAGCAAACCCGATCTGGATGCAGGACCATGTCACGCTGGTGACGGTGGGGATCGACATCGGCTCCTCGGGCACGCAGGTGATCTTTTCCCGCATCAACCTGCGCCGCTACGGCGAGGACCTCACCAGCCGCTACTACGTCGTCTCGCGCGAGACCTTGTTCCAATCTCCGGTGGCGCTGACGCCCTACGCCAGCGCCGAGCGCATCGACGACGCGGTGCTTGGCGCCATCATCGACGCGGCCTACGCCGCGGCGGGGCTCAAGCCGGAGGAGATCGATACCGGCGTCGTCATCCTCACCGGCGAGGCGCTGCGGCGAGAGAACGCCGAGGCGATCGCGGCGTTGATCGCCGAGCAACGCGGCGATTTCGTCACCGCCACGGCCGGGCATCACATGGAATCGATGCTTGCGGCTTACGGCTCCGGCGCCTCCAAGGCGTCGCACGAGCAGGGCCTGCGCATCCTCAACGTGGACATCGGCGGCGGAACCACCAAGCTCGCGATCGTCGAGCGGGGACACGTGATCGCGACCGCGGCGCTGCATATCGGCGGCCGACTGCAGGTGGTCGACGAGATCGGGCGCATCCTGCGGCTCGATCCGGCGGGCCGGTTTCATGCTCGCCAGGCCGGCTTTTACTGGGCGCGCGGCGACGTCATCTCGTTTCCGCAGCTCGATAAGATCGCGGACAGCATGGCGGAGCTCTTGCTGGCGGCGCTGACGCAGCGGCCGGTGCCGCATGCGGTCGAGCACCTTTATCTGACCGACCCGATCGCTGACTTCGGCCGCATCGACGGGATCATGTTCTCCGGCGGCGTCGGCGAATATGTCTACGGCCGCGAGCAGCGCGAGTTCGGCGACATGGGCCGCCGCCTCGGCCACGCCATCCGGCGGCGGCTCGATGCCGGCGCGCTGCCGTGGCCGCTGCTCCCGGCCGGCGAGTGCATCCGCGCGACCGCGCTCGGCGCCTCCGAATACAGCGTGCAGCTGAGCGGCAACACCAGCTACATCTCCAATCCCGGCGCGCTCCTGCCGCGACGCAATCTGCAGGTGCTGCAGCCTCAATTCGAGTGCGACGAGGCGATCGACCCCGAGCGCCTCGCCGGGGCGATCCGTGCGCATTTCACCGCTTTCGATCTCATCGAAGGCGAAGGCGAGGTGGCGCTCGCTTTGCGTTGGCGGGGCACGCCCGCCTACGAACGCGTGCACGCCTTCGCCGAGGGCATCCGCCGCGGACTCGCCGTCACCGTCGCGCGCAAGAAGCCGCTCTACATCATGCTCGACGGCGACATCGCGCAGACCTTGGGTGCGATCCTGCGGGAAGAGCTGCTGGTCGAGAGCGAAATTCTGGCGATCGACGGCGTGCTGCTGCGCGATTTCGACTACATCGATCTCGGCCGCATCCGCATGCCGTCCTACACCGTGCCGGTGACGATCAAGTCGCTTGTGTTCAGCGAGGACCCGCGCCGCGGCCGCCCACCGCAGCGCCTGCATCACCACGAGCATGGTCACGCGCATGCGCATCATCATGACCATGATCACGATCACCCTCATGGGCATCATCGTCACCATCATGACCATGATCATCACGGCCATCGCCACGATCATGACTAGTGCGATGAAACGGTCGACGCATTGCTGCGCCGCTCGCGGTGCGCGAGCTCTGACAGGAGGAGCGGTGTGCTGAGCGTGCGATCGCTGTTCACGGAATATTCGGATGAGCGCGGCGGCGTCGTGAAAGCCGCGCAGGACGTCTCCTTCGAGGTGCCGGAGGGAAAGCTGTTCACATTGCTCGGCCCCTCCGGCTGCGGCAAGACCACGACCTTGCGCTCGATCGCCGGACTGGAGAAGCCGACCGCAGGCGAGATCGAGGTCGCGGGGCGGATCGTCTATTCGTCGGGCAAGGGTATCTTCGTCGCCCCCAACAAGCGCAATTTCGGCATGGTGTTTCAGTCCTATGCCATCTGGCCGCACATGAACGTGTTCCAGAACGCGGCCTTCCCGCTGGAGGTACGCCGCTTGCCGAGGAACGAGGTCCGCCAGCGGGTGCTACGGGTCTTGCACGCGGTTCAGCTCGACGAGCTCGCCGAACGCGACGCCACCAAGCTTTCCGGCGGCCAGCAGCAGCGGCTGGCGCTCGCGCGCGCCCTGGTGATGGAGCCGCAGCTCCTTCTGCTCGATGAGCCGCTCTCCAACCTCGATGCCAAGCTGCGCGACCGCATGCGTTCCGAGCTCAAGCGGTTGCAGCGCGATCTCAAGCTCACCACCGTCTATGTTACCCACGATCAGAGCGAGGCGCTCGCGCTCTCGCACGAGATCGCGGTGATGAACGAGGGCCGGGTGGTGCAGATCGGGACGCCGCGCCAGATTTACGAGCAACCCGCGGAGCAGTTCGTCGCCGACTTCGTCGGCACCACCAATTTCATCGCCGGGCGGGTGATGGCGCTCGCCGATGGGCGCTGCGTGGTAAGCTCGGCGATCGGCGAGCTCAAGGCGCAGGCCGGCGAGGGCGTTCGCAAGGACGGCGCCGTGATCGTCTCGGTGCGGCCCGAGGACGTGGAGTTGTCGGAGGCTGCATCCGCCGCTTCCGATGGCGATAACGTGTGCAAGGGCACGGTCGCGGCCAAGGACTTTCTCGGTGACTACCTCGATTTCCGCGTCAAGGTCGGCGAGGTCGTATTGATGGCGAAGGCGCATCCCTCGCTGCGCACACCGACCGGCGATGCCATCTATCTGCGCATGAAGGCCGATAAGTGTGTGGCGATTGCGGGTGACGGTTGCAAGGAGCTAATAGCGAGCAGCGGGTAGCGAGTGGTAGAACTCTCCCTGACTATCCGCTACTCCCTATATGCTATTCCGGCAGGCAGGAGCTGAACACGTGGCTAAGGACGCGATCGTTTCGGAAGAGCTGGCGAAGAAATTTTCCACCGAGAAGGACACGCCCTATCTGCGCTGGGTGCGCGGCGAAGGGCTCGACATCATCAGCGCGCATTACGTGCGCAACCTGCGCACCGTCGAGCTCAAGCCGTGGGCGCGGCGCGGCGGCTCCGGCGTCTACATCAACCACGAGGCCTCGCGCACGTCGAACGACTGCTATGTCTGCGAGATTCCGCCGGGCGGCAAGCTCGCGCCGCAGCGGCAGCTGTTCGAGGAGATGATCCTGGTGCTCGACGGCCGCGGCTCGACCACGGTGTGGAACGACGCCGGCGCGCGCATCACCTTCGAATGGAAGGCGGGGGCGATGTTTGCGATCCCGCTCAACTGCTGGCACCAGCATTTCAACGGCTCCGGCCAGCAGGGAGCGCGTTACGTCGCCGTCACCAACGCGCCCCCGGTGATCAATCTCTACGAGGACGTCGACTTCGTCTTCAACACCGCGCACGATTTCAAGAACCGCTTCAACGGCGAGCCCGACTATTTCAGCGCCAAGGGCGAGCAGAAGGGTCTCCTTCTGGTCACCAATTTCGTCGCCGACGCGGTCAATCTGCCGCTGATCAGCGCCAAGGAGCGGGGCGCCGGCGGCGGCCACATCCGCTTCAACATGGCGCGCGGCTCCATGAACAGCCACATCTCGCAATTCCCGATCGGCACCTACAAGAAGGGCCACGCCCACGGCCCCGGCGCGCACGTCATCATCCTGTCCGGGCTGGGCTATTCGCTGATGTGGCCGGAGGGCGACACGCCGCGCCGCTACGAGTGGGAGGTCGGCACCTTGATCGTGCCGCCCAACATGTGGTTCCACCAGCATTTCAACAGCGGCACCACGCCGGCGCGCTATCTCGCCTTCAAGCACGAGGTCGTCGCCGTCCGCAACGCGCAGGGCGTGCCCAAGGCCTGGATCAGCCGGCGTCTAGGCGGCGATCAGATCGACTACGCCGACGAGATGCCGATGGTGCGCAAGCTGTTCGCCGACGAGCTCGCCAAGAGCGGACTCACGCCGCGCATGGACCAGGCTTACGCCCAGGAGCTCGCCGACCTGCCGCCGCCGCTGGCGAAGACGGGATAAGGTCTGCAGCCAGCCAGGACAGCGAAAGCAGCCATCCGCCAGGCCGATGAGCGCGCGAATTGTGGGGTCATCGTCACGCTTAGATATAGCCCGCAATCTTCACAAGTGCCGCTACACATGCAGATCGCAATCCGGATGTCGCTGCGCTCAACCGGGCTGCGCGCGATGACACCGCACAGGGAAAGGGCGAAACGGCGCGACGCCTAGACTAGCTAGGATCGCAGCGCTCGCGCCGCCGCGCGCAGCAATTGCCCGCGCTCGCGCGGGACGCGCGCACCCCACAGCCGCCGGTGCAGCTTGTCGAGCAGGAGGTAGATCACCGGCGTGGTATAGAGCGTGAGCAGCTGCGACACCAAAAGCCCCCCGACGATGGTGATGCCGAGCGGGCGGCGCAGCTCCGATCCCGGGCCGGTGGCGATCACCAGTGGCAGCGCGCCGAGCATCGCCGCCATGGTCGTCATCATGATCGGGCGGAAGCGTCCGAGGCAGGCCTCGAAGATCGCGCGCTCCGGCGGCAACCCGCGCTGGCGCTCGCCGTCGAGCGCGAAGTCGACCATCATGATGCCGTTCTTCTTGACGATGCCGATCAGCAAGATGATGCCGATGAACGCGATCAGCGACAGCTCGGTGTTGAAGAGCTGCAGCGCCAGCAGCGCGCCGAGCCCTGCCGAGGGGAGCGTCGAGATGATCGTCAGCGGGTGCGCCAGGCTCTCGTACAGAACGCCGAGCACGATGTAGACCGCGATCAGCGCCGCCACGATCAACAGCGGCTGCGCGCCAATCGACTGGCGATAGGCGCGCGCGTCGCCGGCATAGTCGGCGTGCAGCGTGTCCGGCAGGTGCAGCTCGGCCACCGCCTGGTCGACGCGCTGGGTCGCCTCCTCGATCGGCGTCTTCTCGTCGATCCCGAAGCTGATGGTGATGGCGGGGAACTGGCCCTGGTGGTTGACCACCAGCGGGGACAGCCCGCGGGTAATCTTGGTCACCGCGGTCAGAGGCACCTGCGTATTGTTGGCCCCGTTCACGTAGACCCGGCTGAGATCGGTCGGGTCGCGCTGATATTGCGGGTCGACCTCCAGCACGACCCGGTACTGGTTGCGGTGGGTGTATAGCGTAGAGATCTGCCGCTCGGCGAAGGAGTCGTTGAGCGCGTTGGCGATATCCTGCACCCGCACTCCCAGCCGCGAGGCCGCCACCCGGTCGATCGCAACTTCGACCTGCAGTCCGCCCTGATCGCGGTCGGTCGACACGTCGACCAGCCCCGGCAGGGTCTGGATCTTGGCCAGCACGCGCGGCGCCCAGCGCACCAGCTCGCCGTAGTCGGCGTCCCAGAGCGTCAGCTGGTAGGAGGAATCGCTCTGACGGCCGCCGGTCCGCACGTCCTGCATCGCGAAGAAGAACACGCGCAGGCCCGGAATGTCGGACGCCTTCTGCCGCAGCCGGTTGGCCACCGCCTGCGCGCTCAGGCCGCCGCGCTCGGCCAGCGGCTTGAGGCTGATGAACAGGTTGCCGCGATTGACCGAGGCGTTCCAGCCCGACGTGCCGATGGAAGAGCCGACCCCGGCGACGGCGGGATCGGCGCGCACCAACGCTTCCGCTTGCTGCTGCAGCGCGTACATCGCCTGGAACGACACCTCGGTCGAGGCCAGCGTGCCGCCCCAAACGAGGCCGGTATCGTCCTGCGGAAAATAGCCCTTTGGGATGCGAACATAGAGCATGGCGGTGATCGCCATGGTCGCCGCCATGACCAGCAGGGTGAGCGCGCGGTAGTCGAGCACGATGGCGAGCGTGCGCGCGTAGAACCGCAGCATCGCGCCGAGCACGCGCTCGACCGCGCGGTCGAACCAGGTGCCGTCCGGGCTGGGCGGCTTGCGCACGAAATGCGCGCAGATCATCGGCGTCAGCGTCAGTGACACCGCGGTGGAGACCGCGATTGCGAACGCGAGCGTCACCGAGAACTCGCGGAACACGCGGCCGACCAGGCCGGTCATGAACAAGAGCGGGATGAAGGCGGCGATCAGCGAGATGCTGATCGAGAGCACGGTGAAGCCGATCTGCTGCGCGCCCTCGATCGCGGCGCGGAACGGCGGCATGCCCTTCTCGAGATTGCGGAAGCAATTCTCGATCATGACGATGGCGTCGTCGACCACGAAGCCGACCGAGACCGCGAGCGCCATGAGCGAGAGGTTGTCGATGGAGAAGCCGGCCGCCCACATCATTGCGCAAGTGCCGGCAAGCGCCAGCGGCACGGTCACGCCGGCGGCGATGGTCGCCGCCGCGCGCCGCAGGAACACGAACACCACCAGCATGACCAGGATGATGGTCGCGATCAGCGTGAGCTGCATGTCGGCGACGCTCGAGCGAATGGTGCGCGTGCGGTCGGAGAGCACCGAGATGTCGACGCCGGCCGGGATCCAGCGCTTGATTTCCGGGATCAGCGCATAGATGCGATCGATGGTCTCGATCACGTTGGAATTGGCCTGCTTGTTGATCACCAGCAGCACCGAGGGCTGGCCGTTGAACCAGGCGGCAGCGCGGCGGTTGCGCACGCCGGCCTCGATCGAGGCGATGGCGGAGAGCCGCACCACCGTGCCGTTGGCGCTGCGCACCACGATCGGGTCGTAGTCGGCTGCGCTGCGCAGCTGGTCGTTGGTGTTGATGGTGATCGCGCGCTCGTCGCCATTGAAGACGCCGATCGGGCCGACCGCGTTGCTGTTGGCGATCGCGGTGCGCACGTCCTCCATGTTGAGGCCCATGGAAGCGAGCGCGACCGGATTGACCCGCACGCGCACCGCCGGCTGCTCGGCGCCGTTGACCGTGACCTCGGCCACGCCCTCGACCTGCGACAGGCGCTGGGCGATCACGGTATCGGCGGCATCGTAGAGCGCGCTCGGCTGAACGGTCTTCGAGGTGAGCGCCAGGATCATGATCGGGGTGGCCGCCGGATTGGATTTGCGGAAGGTCGGCGAGGACGGCAGGTCGCCCGGCAAATCGGTGAGTGCGGCGTTGATGGCGGCCTGCACGTCGCGCGCGGCGCTGTCGATGTTGCGGGCGAGGTCGAACTGCAGGGTGATGCGGCTCAGGCCCATCGAACTCCGTGAGGTCAGCTCGTTGACCCCGGCGATTTCGCCGAGCCGGCGCTCGAGCGGCGCTGCCACGGTCGCAGCCATGGTCTCGGGGTCGGCGCCGGGCCGGCTGGCGCTGACGCTGATGGTTGGGAAGTCGACGGTCGGCATGCTGGCGACCGGCAGGAAGCGGTAGGCCACGGCGCCGGCCAGGAACAGGCCGACCGCGAGCAGCGCGGTGCCGACCGGCCGGCGGATGAACGGCTCGGAGAAGCCGGTGAAGCTCATGGCGCCTCGCCTCTGCGGGAACGCGATGCGCTCACTCTCGGGTTGAGGCGGCGGCTGCTCGTGAGCATGGTTTCACTCCGCCGGCCGCTGCGACGGCTCCGGCCGGTCCGGCAGGTCGAGCTCGGCCTGCCGCGGCGCGGGGCGGGCAAACCGCGTCTTCAGGCGCTCCATCGCCAGATAGACCACCGGGGTGGTGTAGAGCGTCAGCAGCTGACTGAGCAGCAGCCCGCCGATGATGGTGATGCCGAGCGGATTGCGCAGCTCGGAACCGGTGCCGCTCTCGAACGCGAGCGGGATCGCGCCGAACAGCGCGGCCAAGGTCGTCATCATGATCGGCCGGAAGCGCAGCAGCGAGGCCTGCACGATCGATTCGCGCGGCGATAGCCCCTGCTTGCGCTCGGCTTCGAGCGCGAAGTCGATCATCATGATCGCGTTCTTCTTGACGATGCCCATCAGCAGCACGATCCCGATGAGCGCCACCACCGACAGGTCCTGCTTGTACAGCATGAGCGCGAGCAGCGCGCCGACGCCAGCCGACGGCAGCGTGGACAGGATCGTGAGCGGATGGATGAAGCTCTCGTACAGCACGCCGAGCACGATGTAGATCGTGACCGCCGCGGCCAGGATCAGCCAGGGCTCGCCGGCGAGCGACTTGGCGAATTCCGCCGCGTCGCCGGCATAGCTGCCGATCACCGAGCTCGGCATGCCGATCGTCTGCTCGGCCCGTGCAATCTCGCGCACCGCATCGCTCAGCGCGGCCTCGGGCGCGAGATTGAAGCTGATCGTCACCGCCGGGAACTGCTCTTGATGGGCGATCACGAGCGGGGCGGTCGTGTACTTGAAACGGGCGACGGTGCTGAGCGGCACCATCGCGCTGCCCGACACCCCGGGGATGAACGTCGGCGAGCTCGAGGTCAGCGACGTCGACTGCGCCACCGCCTGGATGCCCGAGGCGGGGACGTAGATCTTCGACAGCGAGTTCGGATCGTTCTGGTATTCCGGCCCGGCCTCCAGCACCACGCGGTACTGGTTGGCCTGCCCGTAGATCGTCGAGATCTGCCGCTGGCCGAACGCATCGCTCAAGGTGTCGACGATGGTCTGCACGGAAATGCCGAGCCGGCCCGCCATCTCGCGGTCGATCTGGATGTCCATGCCGAAGCCGTTGTCCTGCGCCTCCGACACCACGTCGCGCAACAGCTCGGAATTCTGCAGCTCGCGCGTCAGGCGCGCAGCCCAGTCGCCGACCTCGCGCGCGTCAGTGCCGGTGAGCGTGTACTGGTATTGCGCGCGGCTCAGCCGCGTCGAGATCTGGATGTCCTGCACCGGCCGGAAATAGACGACCACGCCGGGGACCGCGGCAACCGCCCGATCCAGCCGCTCGATCACGGTCGTCACCGGCGTCTTGCGCTGGTCGCGCGAACGCAGCGTGATGGCGAGACGGGCGGCGTTCGGGGTGGCATTGATCGGCGTAACCCCGATCACCGAGACCACGCCGGTGACCTCGGGATCCCCGCGGATCGCCTGCTCGACCGCGCCTTGCAGCCGTTTCATCTCGGTGAACGAGACCTGTTGCCCGCCTTCCATCACCGCGAAGATCAGGCCGGTGTCCTGCAGCGGCAGGAAGCCCTTCGGAATGATGATGTACAGCCACACCGTCGCGGCCAGCGTGCCGGCGGTCACCAGCAGCGTCAGCGGCTGGTGGTGCAGCACCCATTCCAGCGTCCACCGGTAGATCTCGACCGACCAGTCGACCGCGCGGTGAAACCCGCGCGCGACGCCGCCGGTCCCGTGCGCGACCGACTGCGGCCGCAACAGGCGGCTGCACATCATCGGCGTCAGGGTGAGGGAGACCACCGCCGACGCCACCACGGCAATGGTGAGCGTGAGCGCGAATTCGCGGAACATGCGCCCGACCAGCCCGGTCATGAACAGGAGCGGAATGAAGACCGCAATCAGCGAGACCGTCAGCGAGATCACGGTGAAGCCGATTTCCTTGGCGCCGCGCAGCGCCGCCTCGAACGGATCCTCGCCTGCCTCCATGTGCCGCACGATATTCTCGATCATGACGATCGCGTCGTCGACGACGAAGCCGGTGCCGATCGTCAGCGCCATCAGCGACAGGTTGTCGAGCGAGAAGCCGCAAAACCACATGATGCCGAAGGTGGCGATCAGCGACAGCGGCAGCGCAACGCCGGCGATGACGGTGGCGCGCACGGTGCGCAGGAAGATCAGCACGACGGTGATGACCAGCGCCACGCTCAGGATCAGGGTGAATTGCACGTCGCGTACCGATGCGCGGATGCTGGCGGTGGCGTCATGCACGACGGTCAGCGTGGCCCCGCGCGGCATCGAGCGCTGCAGCTTCGGCAGCTCCTTGTTGATGCGCTGCACGGTTTCGATCACGTTGGCGCCGGGCTGGCGCTGGATGTCGACGACCACTGCGGGCGAGCCGCGGTAGAAGCCGCCGACCCGGTTGTTCTCGAGCCCGTCGATCACCTGGGCCACGTCGCGCAGCAGCACCGGGGCGCCATTGCGATAGGTCACGATGACGTTGCGGTAGGCGTCGGCGGCCTTGAGCTGGTCGTTGGCGGCAATGGTGTAGGACTGGTGCGCGCCGTCGAGCGCGCCCTTGGGACCGGCGACGTTGGCGGCCATGATCACGTTGCGCAGATCCTCGAGCGCGATGCCGTAGTTGGCGAGCCGCGCCAGATCGGCCTGGATGCGCACCGCGGGCCGGATGTTGCCCTGCACGGTCACGCGCCCGACGCCGGAGAGCTCGCTCAGCCGCTGCGCTAGCAGGGTGTCGGCGATGTCGCTGAGCGCGCGCAACGAGATCGTGTTGGAGGTGAGCGCGAGCGTCACCATCGGGGTATCGGCCGGATTCACTTTCGAATAAACCGGCGGGTACGGCAGGTTGCGCGGCAGGATCGATCCCGACGCATTGATGGCCGCCTGCACGTCCTGCGCGGCGCCGTCGATGTCACGGTTGAGCTCGAACTGCAGCGTGATCTGGCTGATCCCGAACGAGCTCGACGAGGTCATCAGTTGCAGCGAGGGAATCTGCCCGAAATTGCGCTCGAGCGGCGCCGTGACGAGCGAGGCCATCACGTCGGGGCTGGCGCCTGGAAGCTGGGTGGTGACCTGGATGGTGGGGAAATCGACCTGCGGCAGGGAGGAGACCGGCAGCCAGAGATAGCCGAGTAGTCCCCCCAACATGACGGCGACCCCGAGCAGCGAGGTCGCGATCGGCCGGTGGATGAACGGCGAGGAGACGCTCATGGATTGACGACCGGCGGCGTCGCTGCACTGGAGCTGCGTCTGCCTCGCTCCCTCGCGCGCGGGCCGCGCGTGCCATCCGGACCCGGGCGGGCCCCGGGCGCGATCTGGCCGGCATCCTCCGCGCTCGACGCCGTCACCGCCGTGCCCTCAGTGAGGCGGGCAAAGCCGGTCGTGATCACGCGCTCGCCCGCCTCGAGTCCGGTCGCGAGTACGGCCTGCACGTCGTCCTGCTGACTGAGCGCGACGCGCCGCACCGTGACCGTGTTATCGTTCTTGAGCACGTAGACGAAAGGCCCGTCGGGGCCGCGCTGGATGGCGGCGGTCGGCACCACCACCACCTGGTGCAACGTGGCGATCAGCACCCGCACGTTCACGAACTGCCCGGGCCACAGCTGCAGCTGGGCATTGGGAAACTCGGCCTTCAGCTTCACGGTGCCGGTGGTCTGATCGACCTGGTTGTCGATCACCACCACCTTGCCCTTGTCGAGCACCCCTTTGCCGTCGGGGGTGAGTGCGTCGACCGGCAACGAACCATCGGCCATGCCCTTGGTGAGATCGGGCAAGGTCTGCTGCGGCAGACTGAAGAACATCGAGATCGGTTGCAGCTGCGTGAGGATGACGATGCCGGTGGTATCGGCCGCGCGCACCAGGTTGCCCTGATCGACCAGGCGGATACCCGTACGGCCCGCGATCGGCGCGACGATTTCGGTGTAGGAGAGAATGGCGCGCGCGTTGTCGATGGCGGCCTGGTCGAGCTTGATCTGCGCCTCGAGCTGGGCAACCAGCGCTCTTTGGGTGTCGAGCTGCTGCTTGTTGACCGCGTTGGTCGCCGCCAGCCGGGTGTAGCGCTCGAGGTCGAGCCGGGCATTGGCGAGCTGGGCCTCGTCCTGCGCCTTCTTGGCGACGGTCTGGTCGTAAGCCGCCTGGTAGGTCACGGGATCGATCTTGGCCAGAACGTATCCCGCCGGCACGTCCTGGCCTTCCTTGAACATTATGGAGACGATCTTGCCGTCGACCTGCGAGCGCACCGTCACGGTGTTGAGCGCTTTCGCGGTGCCGACGCCGTCGAGATAGACGGGCACGTCGGCGGTGCGCGCGGCGGTCGCGAGCACCGGCACCGGCTGGTTGGCGGGCGCGCCGCGTCGTCCCGCCTTCGAGGCCGCCTGCGTCTGCTGCCAGTGCGGCATGTAATAGACCCCGACGACCGCCGCGATCACCAGGCCTGCGATGAAAAGAACGGTGAGGCGGCGGCGCAGCGTCATTGCAGCACGCCCGTGCCGGCCGCGACCCCGGGCGGCATCCAGGCGCCGCCGAGCGCCTGATAGAGGCTCAGCACCGCCTGCAGGCGTGCGAGCCGTGCCAGCGAATAGTTGTCTTCCGCCGTGAACAGCGTCTGCTGCACCTGCAGCACGGTGACGAGATCGACCGTGCCCTCGCGCAACCTCGCTTCGGCGAGCCCAAAGGCCTCGCGCGAGCTCTTCACGACGAGCTGCTGTAGGCGCTCGCGCTCGGCGGAGTCGGCGATGGCAATGAGCGCGATCTCGACGTCGCCGAAGCCGGAGAGGATCGACTGGCAATAGAGCTTCAACAGCTCGAATTGCTGGCCTTGCGCGAGCTGCAGCTGTCCTTCCAGACGAAACCCGTCGAGCAGCGGCTGTGTGACGTTGACGGCGAGGTTGTAGAAGGCCTGCTGCGGCGTGAACAGCAGCTTCAGCACGTTGCTCTCGTAGCCGCCCTGGCCGGTCAGCGTGATGCTCGGGAAGAAGGCGGCGCGCGCCGCCTCCACGCTGGCGTCGGCGGAGGCGAGGTTGGCCTCGGCGGCGCGGATGTCGGGGCGCTGGAACAGCAGCTCCGACGGCAGCCCCGGGGTCACCCGCGGAATCGCCAGCCGATAGATATTGCCGCCCCTGATCACGACCTCGACCGGCGGCTTGCCGATCAGCACGGCCAAGGTGGCGATGTTCTGGCGCAGCGCCTGGTCGAACAGCGGGATGTTGGCGCGCACCTGCTCGACCAGGCTCTCCTGCTGCGCGACGTCGAGTTGGGAAGCGGTGCCGGCCTGGAAGCGTTGCTTGATCAAGGTGAGAATGCGGTTGGACGCATTGAAATTGTCGCGCGCGATGCGCAGCCGGTCCTGCGCCGAGAGCACCTGGAAATACGACGCGCCGACGCTCACGATGGTGGAGAGGACCACCACCTCCTTGTTGAAGCGGCTGGCGACCGCATTCTGTTCGGCTGCGCGCGAGGTCGCGCGGTTCTTGCCCCAGAAGTCGATCTCGTAGCTGGCGTTGAGCGCGGCATGAAAGAGGTTGCGCTCGGGCCCGCCGCCCGGGCTGCGGAAACGCTCGGCGAAGCCGACGAAGTCGACCGCCGGCAGCAGCGGCGCGCCGGCGATCTTGGCCTGCGCGTCGGCCTGCATGATGCGCCCGATCGCAGCGCCGATGTCGAGATTGGCGATCTGCGCCTCTTCCATCAGATTGGTGAGCTCGCGCGAGCGGAAGCTGCGCCACCAGTCGAGAGCCGGCGGCGCCGACTGCCCCTGCCCGGCACCGTATTTGGGCGGGATGTCAACGGCGAGATCCGGCCGCTCGGAGCTTAAACTGCACCCGGACAGCATTTGCACCAGAGATAACCCCACAAAGGCGACAAATAAGGGGCGCGTGGCTTGCCACGCCGAAGCGAGCGCGCGTGAGTGGTCGAGCCTCTGACCGACTTTCAACGCTACCAATACCCCTGACATGGGGCATGAGCGTCGATGCAACGCACGCTTCCCCCCCAAGCCGCCCGCCAGCCCGCCTCGCATACTACCAGCCCTGTCCGGCGCGACCCACTTAATTAAAGGACATGTTGGGCGCGTTCGCGGCGCCCCGTGAGCAAGCAGAGCTTGCCCCAACCTGCATTCAAGTCTTTGGTCCGGAACGATTATTGTTGTTAGGGGGGAAAGCCCGGCCGCCCGACCGGCTGAGCTTGGTAGCGCGCGCGGCAATGGCTTTGCACGAGGCCGCGCCTTCCCCCGGACCGCGGCCGGCGCCGCTCAAGGGTTCCTCCGCGCTTTGCGGGCGCCGCACGCGCGGCGCGCGATCGGCCGGACTAAGGCAGTTCTAGCCGAAAGCCTTGGACCTGGCGCCGCGCTTGGTGTCCGGGGCCGCGGCCAGATACCAGTCGAGAATTTCAGCGCCGGTCCAGTGCAGCACGCCGTCGAAGCGACGCACGTGATCGTAGATCGCCTCGAGATAGCGGATGCGGTGGGGCTGCCCGCTGATATAGGGATGGATGGCCAGCGCCATGATCTTGGCGCGGTGCTTTCCCTCCGCGTATAGGCGATCGAACTGATCGATGGCGCGGCGCGCCAGATGCTCGCCTTCGTGGTGCTGGACGATCATCAGCGTGATGTCGTTGATCTCGACCGTATAGGGCAGGGTGACGAGCGGTCCTTTAGCGGTGCGGATCACGGTCGGCTCGTCGTCGTAGACCCAGTCGCCGATATATTTCACGCCCGCACTCACCAGGAGCTCCGGGGTTTCCAAGGTCTGGGTCAGTCCCGGGCCGAGCCAACCCACCGGACGCTTGCCCCTGAAGCGCTCGAGGATGTCCATCGAGCGCGCGATCATCTCCGCCTGGTTATCCACCTTGTGGATCGGCAGCTGATCGTAGGCGTGGCCCATGAACTCCCAATCCAGGCGCTTGGCTTCTTCCGTCACCCGCGGATAGTCCTCGCAGGTGCGCGCGTTGAGCGCGAGCGTAGGCCTGATGCCGAGCCGCTCGTAGAGCTCGAAGAAGCGCCAGGCGCCCACCCGCATCCCGTATTCGTGCCAGCTCCAGTGCGGCACGTCCGGCAAGAGTGGCACGCCGGTCGGTGCCGGCAGCACCTGGCGCGGCATCGGCCGGCCGATGTCCCACACCTCGTAATTGACGATGCTCCAGAACGCGATCCGTGCATTGCCGGGAAGCGCGAGCGGCGGCCGGTCCACGATCGCCGAATAGTCGCAGCGTTCGCGCGGCAGCATGGGCGTGGTCGCAGTCGTCGTCATCGGGCTGAGCTCCGGTTCGCGCAGCATGATAGGCGCCAGCCGGGCCACGATCCACCAACCCAAACGCCGGGCGATGCGGCGATGCTGGCGCGCGGCACCGGACTGGCCGTGGCTGCCCGGGCAGAGTAGGTTCGGCGCGAGGCCGATGCACAGGCGGAAGGAGGAATGCGCTCAACGATCGAGCCGCTGACAGCGGCTGAGAGTCCATCCGTGCGCCCGCGCACGCCGATGCGGCCGGCATTCGGTCCTTCGCCGAAGCCATGCTCGGCAAGCGCGCACCGATCGCCTGCCGCGGCGGCAGGGAGGGCGGGCGTGCCGCTCGCGCTCGCGATCGTGCTGTTCGCGCTCGCCTTCCTCCCGTCCGCCTGGCCATGGCTTTCCGGCGCGGTGACGATCCCGTGGGACGCCAAGTCCCAGTTCTTTCCGCAGGTGCAATTCCTGGCGAGTTCGCTCAGCCGCGGCGAATGGCCCTGGTGGTCGCCCAACGTATTTGCGGGCTGGCCGCAGATTTCCGATCCGCAGTCGCTGCTGTTCTCGCCGCTGCACGTATTGCTGGCCGCGTTGCGGCCAGCGGTCGGCCTGCGCGCCTTCGACGCCGTGACCTTCGCCTATCTGTTCATCGGCGGTGTTGGCGTCATTCTGTTCTTCCGCGACCGCGGCTGGCACATGGGCGGCGCGCTCGTCGCCGCCATGGCCTTCGCGCTCGGCGGCGCCGCCAATGCGCGCATGCAGCACACCGGGCAGGTCGTGAGCCTGTGCTGGCTGCCGCTCGCGCTCTGGCTGATGGCGCGCGCGCTCGAGCGATCATCTTGGCGCTCGGGCCTGGCGGCCGGCGTAGTCTGCGGGCTGATCGCGCTTGGGCGCGACCAGGTGGCGCTCATCTCGCTCTATGTGCTCGCCGGGTTCGTGCTGGCGCACTGGCTTGTCCGGGGCGAGCCGCGTGCGCGCATGCGCGCAAGCCTCGCGCCGCTGGCTGCCGCCGCCATGAGCGCGGTGCTGGTCGCCGCACTGCCGGTGATCATGACCATGCTGCTGGCGGAACGCTCCAACCGTCCGGAGATCGGATTCGCCGCAGCGGGCGAGGGCTCGCTCCATCCTGTCCATCTCCTGCATTTCGCGTTCGCCGACCTCTACGGCGCGATGGACCCGAAGGTCGAATACTGGGCCCCGGAGAGCCCAAGCTGGGCCGCCGCCTGGGGCCCTTCCGGGCTCGAGCTCTCGCAGAATATGGGACTCCTCTACGCCGGCGCGTTGACGTTGGTCGCCGTGGTGGCCTTCGGCCTCATTCGCGGGGCTGCCTGGGCGCGCGAGATCCGCTTCTTCACGGTGGCGGCGGCGCTCGTGCTGCTGTACGCGCTCGGCGCCTATACGCCGGCCTTCCGCGTGATGTACGAGCTGCTCCCTGCAGTTTCGCTCTACCGCCGCCCGGCCGACGCGACCTTCGTCCTGGTCGCGCTCGTCGCGGTGATCGCGGGCTACCTCGTCCACCGCTGGCTCAGCGGCACGCTGGCCCCTGCGACACGGGTGCAGCGCGCGCTCGAGATCGCCTGCGCGCTGATCCTCGTGGTCGCTGCGCTGGCGCTCGCGCACTCCGTCGTCGGTGTCGGCCCGGCGCTTGTGCCGGTGGCGACGGGCGTCATCTGCGCGGCGCTCGCGGTGGCTGTTCTCGCGATTGCGCGCCGGCTCAATGCGCGCTCTCCGCTCGCCGCCGCGGCGCTGATCGCGGCCTTCATGGCGCTCGACCTCGCCTGGAACAACGCGCCGCATGAATCAACGGCGCTGCCGACGGCGGGCTTCGCGGCGCTGCGGCAGGGAACCGACGATGAGACCGTGCGGCTGATCAAGGCCCGGCTCGCCGCCGCCGCCGCGCCGGACCGGCGCGACCGCGTCGAGCTGATCGGCATCGCCTACCACTGGCCGAACATCGGCCTGGTGCAGGGCTTCGATCACGTGTTCGGCCACAACCCGTTGCGGCTGCGCTCGTTCGAGGAGGCCACCCACGCGGGCGACACGGTCGCGATCCCGAGCCAGCGCGAGTTTTCACCGCTCTATCCTTCCTACCGTTCGCCGTTCGCCGACCTCCTTGGCGTGCGCCTGATCGCAACCGGCATCCCGGTCGAGGAGATCGACACCGCGCTCAAGCCTGGCGACCTCGACTTCATCGCTCGCACCAAGGACGCGTATGTCTACGAAAATCCGCGCGCGTTGCCGCGGGTGATGCTGCTGACGCATTGGCGGCTCGCCGACTTCGGCGAGCTTCTGCGCAGCGGCTGGCCGGGCGAAGCGGATCCGCGACACACCGTGCTTCTGAGCAAGGCGCCGGCGAGTTTCGCCGGCGGAGGAGCGGCGGATGGCTCCGCGCGCCTGTTGCGTTACGCCAATACCGAGGTGACCGTCGCCGTCGAGGCGCCCGCCGGCGGCATCCTCCTCCTCAACGACGTCTGGCATCCCTGGTGGCGCGCCAGCATCGACGGCGTCGAGGCTGAAATCCTCCAAGCCAACGTGATGTTCCGTGCGGTGGTCTGTCCGCCCGGTCGCCACGTCGTGCGCTTCACGTTCCATCCCTTCGCTGGCTCTGTCACGGAGCTGGCAGGGAAGGTGATGCACGCGCGCTGAGCTTTATTTTCACGGCTCCGGATGCCGAAGTTCCGCTCTCATCCTGAAAGCCGTCTCGAAAGATGAGGCGGCCCCTGATCTCGCGTTCGCTCGAGATCGCCAGTATTTAGTGCGGGGTGTCCGGTATGGGCGGCCTACCCCGCCGCTCACGTTTTCGAGACGCCGCGCCCCGAGTCAGGCGCGGCTCATAAGCGTGAGGGCGAGAGAGCTTCAGGAGCTTGCAAATGAGAATTGCGGCTAGCGGATTGATCGCCGCCATGGTTGTCCTCTGCAGCGCGGTCGCACTTCATGCCGCCGACTGGCCGAGCAGGCCCGTGCGCATCGTCTCGCCGTTTGCGGCGGGCGGCACGTCGGACACGCTGGCGCGGCTGTTGGCGGCGGAGCTGAGCGCGAAATTCGGCGAGAACTTCTTCGTCGAGAACCGCGGCGGCGCCGGCGGGCTGATCGGCTCGGCCGCGGTCGCGGCCGCCGCGCCCGACGGCGACACCTTCGTGCTGTCGAGCATTGGCACCCTGGTCACCTCGCCGGCCATGAGCCCGCGTCCCGGCTACGATCCGCTCCGCGATTTCACCGAGGTCGCATATATCGGCGGGCCGCCCAACGTCATCGTCGTGCACCCCTCGCTCGGGATAAAGACATTCCAGGAGTTGCTGGCGGCGGCCAAGGCGAACGCCATCGATTACATCTCTCCGGGACCGGGGACCATCGGGCACCTAGTGCCGGAGCTGCTGGCACGCAAGGACAAGCTCAAGTTCACCCACGTCATCTACAAGGGCGCGGGCCAGGCGATGAGCGACCTCGTCGCCGGCCACGTCAAGATGGGCTCGGTCACCTGGACCTCGGCCCTCGCGCAGATTCGCGCCGGCACGGTGCTGCCGCTGGCGGTCTCCTCGGCTCGGCCGATGCCGGAATTCCCGGCGGTGCCGACGATGAAGGCCCTGGGTTATCCCGACCTCGTCGCCACCACCTGGTTCGGGCTGTCCGGGCCCGCCGGCTTGCCGGCAGACATCGTCACGCGCCTCAACGAGGCAATCGTGCAGGCGATCGACGCGCCGGCCGTGCGGGCGCGCCTCGCGGAGGAAGGAATCGAGACCGAGAGGATGTCGCCCGCGGAGTTCACGCGCTTCGTCGCGAACGAAATCGCAAGGTGGACGCCCATTGTGAAATCGGTGACTGGGCCCGGTGGAGCGCGCTAACACCTCGGGTTTGGAAACGCATGCGTCGCGCCTTGACCTCTCGCGGCAAGCGGGGAGAGCGGGCCAGCGAGTTCGCGGCGCGAAACCAGCCAAGCGACAGCAGCAGGCGACGGTTTGTGCGCTTCGCGCGATTCGACGTAAGGTCG
This sequence comes from Xanthobacteraceae bacterium, assembly GCA_036555745.1. Classification (GTDB taxonomy): domain Bacteria; phylum Pseudomonadota; class Alphaproteobacteria; order Rhizobiales; family Xanthobacteraceae; genus VAZQ01. The sequence goes on from DATBKV010000051.1 coordinate 26,308, forward strand.
CATGGAGCCGGCCGGCGCCGGATCGGATGCAGGTCCGCGCCGCGGTGTTACCAAACCGAATCGCGCGCGCGCCGCGCCGCGCTCGAGGTGGACGGAAACGACCGCAATGAGCACCGATGTGGCCGGCGTGACGCTGAGGCCCGCCCTGGCGGGGCTCACCCTGCGCAGACGACTGGGACTCGAGCACGTCGTCATGGGCGGCGCCATCGCCGCGCTGATCGTGCTGGTGGTGTTGCCGCTCTGTTGGCTGCTGCTGGGCAGCGTCAAGGGCGACGCCGGCTTGAGCCTCGACCATTTCGCCGAGGTGCTGTCCGGCCGGCTCTATCTCACCGCGCTCGAGAACTCGCTCGTGCTCGGCGCCTGGACCGCGCTGTTCAGCCTCGCGATCGGGCTGGTGCTGGCCTGGGCGGTGAGTCGCACCGACGTGCCGGGCAAGCCCTTGATCCAACTCACCGCCACGCTCTCTTATCTCTCGCCGCCGTTTCTCACCGCCATCGCGCTCACCTATCTGTTCAGCCCCAATGCAGGGCTGATCAACGTGCTCATGCGCGACGTGCTCGGGCTCCCCTGGCTCACCTTCAACGTGTTCTCCATGCCGGGGCTGGTGCTGGTCACGGTGATGCACACCTTCCCATTCGTCTATCTGCTCGCCTCGAGCGCGTTGCTCTCGGTCGACGCCTCCTACGAGGAGGCCGCGCAGATCCTCGGCGCCGGCAGGCTGCGCACCGCGCTCGCGGTGACGGCGCCGCTGGTGGCGCCCGCGATCCTTTCCGGGGCGCTGCTCGCCTTCGTCAACGCGCTCGCGCTGTTCGGCTCGCAGGCGATCATCGGACTGCCGGGCCGCATCTTCACCTTGCCGACCCGCATCTACGCGCTGTTCGACTATCCGCCGGAATACGGACTTGCCTCCGCGCTGTCGCTCGTCCTCGTGCTGATCACGGTGCTGGCGCTCTACCTGCAGCGCGCCTTCCTGGCGCGGCGCTCCTTCGTCACGCTGGCAGGCAAGGGCTCGCGGCCGCAGCTGATGCCGCTCGGGGCCTGGCGCTGGCTGCTGATCGGTTTCGTCGCGCTGATCTTCATGGTTGCGATCGTGGCGCCCTACGCGACCTTGATCGCGGTGTCGTTGTCGAAATCCTGGGGGCTCGAATTCTGGAAAGGACTCACGCTCGCCAATTACAAGTTCATCCTGTTCGACTACAACGTGACGCAGCGCGCGATCATCAACAGCCTGATGCTCGCCACCGCCGCCGCCAGCATCGCGGTCGTGCTCGGCGCCGTGATCGGATGGATCGACCTGCGCACCCGCATTCCGGGCCGGCGTCTGCTCGATTACGCCGCGCTCATCCCGCTCGGGCTCCCCGGCATCGTGGTCGCGGTCGCGCTCATCCAGTTCTGGCTCGCCATGCCGGTGGCGCTCTACGGCACGCTGGCGATCCTGCTGCTCGCCTATGTCGGCCGCTACATCCCGCTCGGAGTGCGCGCCGCCAACTCGTCCTTGCGCCAGATCGATCCCTCGCTCGAGGAGAGCGCGCACATCCTCGGCGCCTCCTGGGGCACCACCATGCGCGAGATCACGCTGCCGCTGATCCGGCCCGGGCTGTTCGCCGGCTGGCTGCTGGTGTTCGTGCCGGTGATCCAGGAGCTCTCCGCCTCCATCCTGCTGTTCTCGTCGAGCTCCATCACCCTGGCGGTCGCGGTCTACAATCTCTATGAGACCGGCTACATCGAGCCGGTCGCCGCGCTTGCCATGGTCAACATGGCGATCATTGCGGTTGCCATCTGGCTCGCCAATCGGCTCGGCGGCGGTCTCGCGGCGCGCGGCCAAGCGGCGCCGGCGGGCATGTAGGCATGGTCGACGTCACAACAATGTCGGCTGTCCTGGATGCGGTGCTACGCTTCGCGCTGCGCCGCGCCCGCGACATGCAACGGGAATTGGTCGGCTGATGGCTGTCATCGCGATCCGCGGATTGTCGAAGAGCTTCGGGGCGCGCGAGAAGAGCTTCGCAGCCGTCAGCGATCTCGACCTCGATGTAGCGGACAATTCGTTCGTGACGCTGCTCGGGCCGTCGGGCTGCGGCAAGACCACCACCTTGCGCCTGATCGCCGGCTACATCGTGCCGGACAAGGGCACGATCGAGGTCGCCGGCAAATTGCTGTCCTCGCCGGGCGCGGTGGTGCCGCCGCAGGCGCGCGGCATGGGCATGGTGTTCCAGAACTACGCGGTGTGGCCGCACAAGACCGTGTTTGAGAACGTCGTGTTCGGGCTCAAGTTGCGCCGCTTGGCGGCGGCCGCGGCGAGGAAACGGGTGGAGGAGACACTGGCGCTGGTCAACCTCGCAGGCCTCGAGGCGCGCTATCCCAACGAGCTGTCCGGTGGCCAGCAGCAGCGGGTCGCGCTGGCGCGCTCGCTCGTGGTCGAGCCGTCGATCCTGCTGCTCGACGAGCCGCTGTCGAATCTTGACGCCAAATTGCGCGAGCGCATGCGCGGCGAGCTCAAGGAGCTGCAGCGCCGCACCGGCATCACCTTCGTCTACGTCACCCACGACCAGTCCGAGGCGCTCGCGCTCTCCGACCAGGTGGCGGTGATCGAGGGCGGGCGGCTGCAGCAATACGGCACGCCGTTCGAAGTCTACGCCCGTCCCGCCAACCGGATGGTCGCCGACTTCATGGGGCTGGTGAACCTGGTGCCGGGCGAGGTGCTCGAGGCCGCCGGCGGCGGCGGCCGGGTCGTCGCCGCCGGGATCGCGCTCGACATCGCCGCGCTCGACGGGCTCAAACCAGGGGAGGCGGTGGACGTCGCTATTCGTCCAGAAAACATTCGCTTGCGCGTGGCTGCCGGCGCTGCTGCCGCGGCGCCGCGGGCGAAGATCACCAGCCATGTCTTCCTCGGCAATATCAGCGAGTACTACGCGACGCTGCCTGGCGGCCAGGTGCTGCGGGTGCAGGCCCACCCCCTGCAGCATTTCGCCGTCGGCGACGAGGTTGCCCTCGAGGTCGACGCCGCGCAATGTAGCGTCTTCCGCCGCGAGTGAAGCGCATACACAACGACGAACCCTCGGAGTCTTCGCATGAACAAGCCGGTTTCACCCGTCATCCGCGGCGAGGAGCACTGGACCAACAAGGGCAGTGACGTGCGGCTGTTCCTCTGGAACAAGCACGCCGGCGACCCCTCGGGACCCGCGGGACGGCTCCTGTTCGTGCACGGCTCGTCCATGGCCTCGCAGCCGACCTTCGACCTGCAGGTGCCGGGCCGTCCCGATTCCTCGGTGATGGATTTCTTCGCCGCCTGCGGCTACGACACCTGGTGCGTGGACATGGAGGGCTACGGCCGCTCCACCAAGACCCGCGACAACAACGCGCCCATCGCCTACGGCGCCGACGACTGCTTCGCCGCCG
>DATBKV010000052.1:0-20491 GCA_036555745.1 Xanthobacteraceae bacterium
TCCCGCGGCGCCGCGCATTCGGCCAGCAGGGTCATCATGTCGCGCTCGGCCGCGCGGGTGACGACGAGCCGCAGCCGACCCAGCTCGGAATGGCGGCGGCCGACCTCGACGACCTCACCGGGATGCACGAACATGCCTTTGATCTTGGTGCTCTGGTCCGCGCGTCCCATCCAGCCGCTGATCCGCATATTGGTGCGCCCGCAAGGCGAGCCGCCCGGCATCACCATCGACAGGTCGCCGGTGGCGAGCCGGATCATGGGGTAGTCATCCCGGAACGAGGTGACGACGACCTCGCCCACCTCTCCTGCTCCGACCGGATCGCCGGTGCCGGGCCGCACGATCTCGAGCAGCAGGGTCTCGTTGACGATCATGCCGTCTGCGGCCGCGCTCTCGTAGGCAATGACGCCGACGTCGGCGGTGCTGTAGCACTGGAGCACGCTGACGCCGCGCGCGGCCAATTGCGCGCGCAGCGACGGCGGCAGCGCCGCGCCGGTGACCAGCGCGCGCCGGAGCGATGACACATCCTTGCCGGCCTTGGCCGCGGTATCGAGCAGGATCTTCAAAAAATCCGGAGTGCCGACATAGGCGCTGGGCTTCAAATGCGCGATCGCCTCGATCTGCTGCTCGGTATTGCCGGAGCCGGCGGGGATGACGGCGCAGCCCAACGCCTGTGCACCCGATTCCACGATGAAGCCGCCCGGGGTGAGGTGATACGAGAGGGTGTTGTGCACGATGTCGCCGGCGCGCAAACCGGCGGCGAACAACGCACGCGCTGCGCCCCAGGCGTCGGGCCCTTTGCCTTCGGGCTCGAAGATCGGGCCAGGCGACATCAGCAGCCGCCGCTCGCTGCGCGGCTCCGCAACATTGAAGCCGCCAAACGGAGGGTGCGCGCGCTGCCGGCCCGCGAGCTCGGACTTGCGCAGCAGCGGCAGCTTGGCGAGCGCTGCGCGCGAGTTCACCGCCGACGGATCGACCCCGGCAAGCTGGGTGGCCCAGCCTGGTGCATGCATCGCGCGCGCGATGAGGCCGGGCAGGCGGCCGAGCAGATCGCGCTCGCGCTCCTCGGGGTGGCGCGTTTCGAGGGCATCGTAGTGCTCGTCAGGCATGCTCCACGCCGATGCTCAGTTCGGGTTTCCGCGCTCACATGCAAGGCGAGGCATCATCCGCAGCAGCTTGCGAGGGCCGGTTTCCAGGGCGAAGTGGCGACGGCGGTTCGAGGCCTTGCTCGATCCGAACCGCAGCGTCCCAACTCTCTTCCCCGGATCGCCCGAAACTGTCGTTTCAGCGACATCGGATGTCATGCCAGCCAGCGCTTGCGGCGCCGATAATGCTTGCCCTCGCGAAAGGATTTGCGCCGACCTTCCGCGACGCCAAGGTAGAACTCCTTGACGTCCTCATTCTCAGACAGCGCCTTGGCTTCGCCGTCGAGCACCACGCGCCCGTTCTCGAGCACGTAGCCGTAGCGCGCGTATTTTAATGCCATGCGGGTATTCTGCTCGGCGAGCAGGAACGAGACTCCTTCTTTGGCGTTGAGTTCGCCGACGATCTCGAAAATCTCCTCAACCAGCTGCGGCGCCAGCCCCATCGAAGGCTCGTCGAGCAGGATCATCTTCGGCCGCGACATCAAAGCGCGGCCGATGGCGCACATCTGCTGCTCGCCGCCGGAGATGTAGCCGGCGGTCGAAGCGTGCCGCTCGCGCAGGCGCGGAAAATAGGAGTAGACGAGTTCGAGGTCGCGCCGGATGGCGGCGGCGCCCTCGCGGCGGGTGAACGCCCCGGTGAGAAGGTTTTCCTCCACCGACAGGTGCGCAAAGCAGTGGCGGCCTTCCATCACCTGGACGCAGCCGCGCCGCACCAACTCGTTGGGCGAGCGTGCATGGACGGCTTCGCCCTCGAACACGATCGATCCCTTGGTCACTTCGCCGCGCTCGGCAAACAGCAGGTTGGAGATCGCTTTGAGCGTGGTCGATTTGCCGGCCCCGTTCGCGCCCAGCAGCGCCGCGATTTCGCCGCGGCCGACCGTGAGCGATACGCCCTTGAGCACGAGGATGACGTGGTCGTAGACGACCTCGATATTGTTGAGGCTCAGGATCGGCACGGCGCGCCCCGGCGCCGCGGCCGGCGCGGGCGCAGGCGGCGTTGCCGTCGCCTCGCCGCCGTGCATCCCCGCCGGCATCAGTTCGTCATCAGGCAGCCCGGGGTGATCTTCTTCTCGGCCGCGTATTTCGCCGCCGCCTCCTTGACCATGGGCAGGATCACGTTGTCGTCGGCCGTATACCAGTCCGAGGTGATCTTCCAGTTCTTGCCATCCCAGGTCTGGATGCGGCCGGTGCGCGCGCCTTCGTGATCCGCGCACGACACCTTGATCGGCTTGAGCTCGCCCCCGAAGCCGAGCTGCTGCAAACGATCGGCGCTCAGGTCGAGGTTCTCGAGACCCCACCGTACCTGCTCGCCGGTGAGCGGCTTTTGCCCGAACTTGCCTTGCGCGGTGCGGATCGCCTCGACTCCGAGCATGGCGTCGATCAAGCCGCGCACGTACAGGATCTCGCCGGTATCCTCCCACTTGGCGGCGAGGCCCTGGCCCTGGTCGTAGACGAATTTCTTCAGATCCTCGTGCAGCTTGAACTGACCCGCCGTGTGCTGCAGCGTGACCGAGTTGTAGCCCTTGGCGCCGTCCTCGGCGGGGCGCACGTCGGGCTCGGCTCCCGACCACCACACCCCGTACATCTTCTCGCGCGGGTAGCCGACGGCGACCGCTTCCTTGATGGCGGTCGAGTTCATGACGCCCCAGCCCCACAGCAGCACATAGTCCGGGCGATTTTGCCGGACCTGCAGCCAGGTCGCCTTCTGCTCGACACCGGGATGGCTGACCGGCAGCAGCAAGGGCTCGAAGCCATGCATCTGCGCCCGCTTCTGCAGCAACGCGATCGGCTCCTTGCCGTAAGGCGAATCGTGATAGACGAGCGCGATTTTCTTGCCCTTGAGCTTGTCGAAGCCGCCCTCCTTCTTGGCGATGTGCTGGAGGATGATGTCGGCCGCGGTCCAGTAGGTGCCGAGCAGCGGGAAGTTCCACTGAAACACCGAGCCGTCGCGCGACTCCGAGCGGCCGTATCCCATGGAGATGATCGGGATCTTGTCGATCGGTGCTTTCTCGGTCAGCGCGAAGGTGATGCCGGTCGAGAGCGGAATGACGTAGGCGGCGCCAGTCGGGCCCTTGCCCTTGAGGCGCTCGTAGCACTCCACGCCGCGGTCGGTGGCGTAGCCGGTGTCACATTCCTCGAATGCGATCTTGACGCCGTTGATGCCGCCATCGCGCGCGTTGATCAGTTTGTAGTAGTCCGCGACGCCGTTGGCGAACGGAACCCCGTTGGGCGCATAGGCGCCGGTGCGGTAGACCAAGTGCGGGATGAACTGCTCGTTCTGAGCCAGGGCCGGCGCGGTCAGCGCCGCCGCGCCGCCGAGCGCCGCGAGCGCGATGGCGACGTGCTTTGCACTCATTGCTTTCCTCCGTCGATGTGCCGAGCGGCCTGCATGGGCGGCCGGCCTGGGGCGGTTTCTACCCCTTGTCTGCGCCGCAGTGTGCCTGCGAATTGTCGCGGCCTCAATCCTTACGTTCGCCCCGCGGTCGGGCCGCGTGCCTGCCAGGCGCCTCAATACGGGAACGGCCACAGCCGGAGCTTTTCCTTGGCGATCGCCCACAACCGAGCCAAGCCGTGTGGCTCGACGATCAAGAACAGTACGATCATGGCGCCGAACAGCATGAATTCGATGTGGGAGACGGCGGCGGTCGAGATCGGGATCCCGAGCCACGACGGCAGCTGGTTGAGCACGATCGGAACGAGGACGATGAAGGCGGCGCCGAGAAAAGCTCCGAGTATGGTGCCGAGCCCGCCGATGATGATCATGAACAACACCTGGAACGAACGGTTGACGTCGAACGCCAGCGGCTCCCACGAGCCCAGCCGCAGAAACGCCCACAGCGCGCCGGCGACGCCGATGTAGAAGGAGGACACCGCGAAGGCTGAAAGCTTCGCATGCAGCGGCCGGATGCCGATAATCTCGGCGGCAATGTCCATGTCGCGGATGGCCATCCAGGTGCGTCCGATCCAGCTGCGCACCAGGTTCTTGGCCGCCAATGCCAGCACCACCGTGATCGCGAGCACCAGCAGATAGGTCTTCGCCGGCGTGTCGATCGGGTAGCCGAACAGATCGATCTGGCCGATCGCGACTGATCCGGATGGCGCGTAATTGGTGAACCATTTCACCCGGGCGAACGCCCATTCGAGAAAAAACTGCGCGGCCAAAGTGGCGACCGCGAGATAGAAGCCCTTGATGCGCAGCGAGGGCAGTCCGAACAGCAGCCCGACCAGCATCGCCATCACGCCGGCGAACAGGAAAACCAGGATCAGATTGGTCTGCGGCAGGCGGAGCGCAAGATTGTATGCCGCATAGGCTCCGACCGCCATGAAGCCGCCGGACCCGAGCGAGAGCTGACCGCAATAACCGGTGAGAATGTTGAGCCCGATCGCGGCGATCGAAAGGATGAGCACCGGGATCAGCACCTCGGTGTAGAGATAGGGGCCGGCGACCAGCGGCACGCCGACAAAGGCGAACGCGACCAGGCCGAAAATGAACCAGCGATCCTGCGCGATCGGAAAGATCGCCTGATCGCTCGCATACGAGGTCTTGAACTGGCCGGCTTCGCGATAGAACACGGCGTCAAACCCGCTCGATGATGCGCTCGCCGAACAGCCCCTGCGGGCGGAACAGCAGAAACACCAGCGCGAGCACGTAGGCGAACCAGTTCTCGATGCCGCCGCCGGCGAGGTCAAAGGTGCGGGCAAGCGCCGGCGCGATGAAGACCTCGGCCAGCTTCTCGCCCGCGCCGATGATCAGCCCGCCCACGATTGCGCCTGGAATCGAGGTGAAGCCGCCGAGGATCAGCACTGGCAGCGCCTTGAGCGCGATCAGCGACAGGGAAAACTGCACCCCGAGCTTGGCGCCCCACATCATGCCGGCAACCAGTGCGACGATGCCGGCGACCGCCCATACCATCACCCAGATGCGGTCGAGCGGAATGCCGACGGATTGCGCCGCCTGGTGATCGTCGGCCACCGCCCGCAGCGCCCGCCCCATCCGCGTCACCTGGAAAAAGACCGCGAGCGCGAGCACCAGCGCGGCGCAGATGAGCGCGGCAATGAGCTCGGCCGGATCGATCAGCAACCCGCCCGGGAAGACCGATTCCAATATGAAAATCGGGTTGGTCGGCAGCCCGAGCCCGATCTTGTAGATGTCGCTCCCCCAGATCGCCTGGCCGAAGCCTTCGAGAAAATAGGCGATGCCGAGCGTCGCCATGAACAGGATGATGCCGTCCTGATTGACCAGGCGGCGCAGCACCAGAAATTCGATCGCGTAGGCGAGCGCGATCATGATCAGCACTGAGAGCGCAAGCGCCAGGACCAACGGCATGACCTCGGAGAGCCGCGCCAGCGAGAGCGCGGCGAACAGCACCATCGCCCCCTGCGCAAAGTTGAACACGCCGGAAGCCTTGAAGATCAGCACGAAGCCGAGCGCGACCAGCGAATAGAGCACGCCGGTCAACAGCCCGCCGATCAGGGTCTCGAGAACCGGACCCAGCATGGCGTCAGGCTCCCGCCTGAATTGGCTGCGCCGCACGCCCGGCCCGGGCAGCGCGCGCAAACACCGGCGTGTCGTAAACAGACCGGGCGCAACCGTGCCTCGAAGCCTGCGGGCGGCCACCGAGCTCGAGGGCTGTGGATCTGCGCGGCGGCCTCACCCTTTGCGGCGCATCGCGGCGTGTTGGTACGCGATGCGGCGGAGGTGCATGCCTGGCGCTGCGATCGCCCTCGGCGTCAGGCCAAGAGAGAAGCGTGCTCATTTTTTTCAATGGCCCAGTCCGAGATAGGCATCGATCACCGCCGCATCGGCCTGCACCTGCGCGGGCGTGCCGTCGGCGATCTTGATGCCGTGGTCGAGCACGAGGACGCGATCCGACAGATCCATCACCACGCCCATGTCGTGCTCGATCAGGGCAATGGTGGTGCCGTAATGGTTGTTGACGTCGAGAATGAAGCGGCACATGTCCTCCTTCTCCTCGATATTCATCCCCGCCATCGGCTCATCGAGCAGCAGCAGATCGGGTTCCATGGCGAGCGCGCGTCCGAGCTCGACCCGCTTCTGCAGGCCATAGGCCAGCTTGCCGACCGGCACTTTGCGGATGTGCTGGATGCGCAGGAAATCGATGATCTCCTCCACCCGTCGGCGGTGCTCCACCTCCTCGCTGAGGGCAGGGCCTACCCGAACGAGCTGCCAGAAGAAGCCGCGCCGCATTTTCAGGGTGCGGCCGGCCATGATGTTGTCGAGCGCGGTCATGCCCTTGAACAGCGCCACGTTCTGGAACGTGCGCGCGATACCTCCAAGCGCCGCATCATAGGGCCGCATGCCGGCGCGCGGGCGGCCCTTGAACATGATTTTGCCGTGCTGCGGGCGATAGAAGCCGTTGATCACATTGAGCATCGAGGTCTTGCCCGCGCCATTCGGGCCGATGATGGCGCGGATTTCGCCCTTGCGAATGTCGAACGAGACGCCGGTGACTGCCTTTACGCCGCCGAATGCAAGCGAAACGTTCTCGACCGCGAGCAGCACATCCCCGGCCGCAATGTCACCGCCGCTCGGCGCTCTCATGCCGCCTGCTCCATGGCGACCGGCATGGTCTCGACATCGCGAATCTTGACACGCGCCGAGAGCATGCCTTTGCGGCCGTCCTCGAAGGTCACCTCGGTGGCGATGTCGGCCTCGCGCGCACCGCCGTAGAGCGCATTGATCAGCGGCGCATAGCGTGTAGCGACGAAGTTGCGGCGCACCTTCTGGGTGCGCGTGATTTCGCCGTCGTCGGCATCGAGCTCCTTGTGCAGAATGAGAAAGCGTCGAATCTGGGCACCGGTCATGGCCTTCTCGCGCGCCAGGGAGCGGTTGACGGCCTCCACGTGCTGCGCGAGCAGCTCGTAAACGCGCGGATGCCCAGCCAGCTCCTGATAGGAGCCGTAGACGATGTTGTTGCGCTCGGCCCAGTTGCCGACCGCGGCGAGGTCGATGTTGAGCATTGCCACGACGAAGTCGCGCTGGTCGCCATAGACCACCGCCTCGCGAATGTTGGGATAGAACTTGAGCCGGTTCTCGATGTATTTCGGGGCGAACAGCGTGCCGTTGTTGAGCCGCCCGACGTCCTGGGCGCGGTCGACAATCTTGAGATGGCCGGTCTCGGGATCGATGAAGCCGGCGTCGCCGGTCCTGACGTAGCCGTCCTCGGTCAGCGCCTCGGCGGTCTTGGCCGGGTCTTTGAAATAGCCGACGAACATGCCCGGCGACTTGAACTGCACCTCGCCGTTGTCGGCGATGCGCAGGTCGACATTGGTCATCACCGGACCGACCGTGTCGGCGTAGATTTTTCCGTCGGGTTGCGCGGTCACATACAGAAATGCCTCGGTCTGGCCGTAGAGCTGCTTGAGATTGAGCCCGATCGACCGAAAGAACGAGAATAGATCCGGCCCAATCGCCTCGCCCGCGGTGTAGGCGACACGCACGCGCGTGAGACCGAGCACGTTCTTGAGGGGACCATAGACCAGCCATTCGCCCAGCGCGTAAAGCGCGCGCCCAAGCAGCGGCACGCGCTCCCCATTGAGGATCCGTTCGCCGTGACGGCGCGCGACACCGAGAAAGTGGTGGAACAGCCGGCGCTTGATCAGGCCGGCGTCCTCCATGCGGATCATGACCCGCGTCAGCATCTGCTCGAACACCCGCGGCGGCGCAAAGAAGAAGGTCGGCCCGATCTCCTTCATGTCGGCCATGGCGGTGTCGGCACTCTCGGGACAGGCAATGCAGAAGCCGGCGACCAGAGCTTGTGCATAGTTGAGATAGTGGTCTCCGACCCAAGCGAGCGGCAGATAGGCGAGCCCCTCGTCACGCTCGGTGAGCTTGTCGAAGGCGACCGTGTCGCAGGCGGCGTCGATGCAGCCGCGGGCGCAGAGCACGACGCCTTTGGACTGGCCGGTGGTGCCCGAGGTGTAGAGAATGATCGAGCAGTCCGAGCCCTGCCCGGCATCGATCTCGCGATCGAGCCATGCTCCGAGCGCCGGATCGCGCGCCAGCGCCGCACGGCCGTCCCTGATGACGTCTTCGATGGCGCCGAGCCGGCTATGGTCGTAATCGCGCAGGCCCCTCGGCTCGTCGTAGAGCACGCGCTCGAGCCTGGGCAGCATTCCCGCCACCGACAGGACCTTGTCGACCTGCTCCTGGTCCTCGACCGCGGCGAAGCGCGCCTCGGAATGAGCGAGCACATAGGCGAGCTCGTCGGCGACCGCGTCGGCATAGACCGGCACCGGCACGGCGCCCAGCATCTGTGCGGCCGTAATCGACCAATAGAGCCGCGGCCGGTTGGATCCGATGATGGCAACAGCGTCGCCGCGGCGGAGCCCCAGCCGCGAGAGCCCCGCGGCATAGGCGCGCGTGTGCTCCAGCACCTCGTCCCACGCCCACACCTGCCAGATACCGAGATGCTTGTGGCGATAGGCGGGTCGGCCCGCATAGCGGCGGGCGTTGCGGATCAGCAGCTTGGGAAACGTGTCGGCGCGAACCGCGTCGATCGCCACGGCAATCCTCCCAATTCACCGCGTCGAAACCCGCGGGCCATCGGCCCTGCCGCCATTCGTTCGGCGGACTGTTGTTGGCATAAGAAAATGCGCCCCAGCCAAGGTCAAGTCGGCATTGTGGTGGTATTCCCACCGCCCGACGCCACACCCGCCGTCGTCGCCGACAAAGCGCCCACGCCGTCCGCGGGGCCGGCTACTCCGCGGCCTTGAGCAGCGGCGCGGGCCCGGCGCGGAACTGATCCAGCAGCGCCGCCTCCTCGGACTTTGCCGCCTTCAGATGACGCTGCTTGACGTGCCCGAAGCCGCGGATTTTTTCCGGGATGGCGGCAAGCGCAACCGCGATCGGGTGGTTGTCCGGCTCGAGGTTCGCCAGCACCTCATCGAGCATCGTCTCGTAATCGCGCAGGAGCGCGCGTTCAGTCCGGCGCTCGGTCGAGTAGCCAAAGGGATCGAACGCGGTTCCGCGCAGGAACTTGAACTTCGCCAGCACGTGAAACAGCGGGAAAATCCACGGCCCGAACCTCATCTTCCGCGGCTCGCCGGTCGCCTTGTCGCGGCGCGCCAGCAATGGCGGCGCCAGGTGCACATAAAAGCGCAGGTGCTCGCCGCCGAGCTCCCGCCTGACCTGCTTGGTGAATGACTCGTCGGCGTACAGCCGGGCGACCTCGTATTCGTCCTTGTAGGCCATCAGTTTGAACAGATAGCGCGCGACCGCGTCGGCGAGGCCGGTCTTACCGGGCGCGCGCGCCGCTTCGGCCGCCCGTACTTTCTGGACGAGGCGGCGGTAGCGCTCGGCATAGGCGGCATTCTGGTAGGCGGCGAGAAAGGCGACGCGGCGCTCGACCATCTCCTCGGATGAGCGCGACAGCCTCCGCGCGTCGTCCTCCGCTTCCGGTGCGGGTTTGATCAGGGCCTCGACCGCAGCCGTATCGATGGCCGTGCGACGCCCCCAGTGGAAGGCCGCTTTGTTCATCTCCACGGCCTCGCCGTTGAGCTCGATCGCGCGCTCGATCGAGGCGGCGGCGAGCGGCAGCGCGCCGAGCTGGTAGGCGTAACCCACCAGGAAGATGTTGGCGCCCACGCTGTTGCCGAACAGGGCGGTCGCCGTCCGCGTGGCATTGATGAAGTGAGTCTTCGCGCGGCCGGCATCGGCGACGATCGCGCGTTTGAGCCGTTCGGTCGGGAGCGAAAAGTCGGCGTTGCGCGTGAAATCGCCGGGCAGGAACTCGGCGACATTGATGACCATTTCGGTCACCCCGTGCTTCACGGCGGCCAGCACCTTTTTGTTGCCCGCCACCACGATGTCGCCGCCGAGCACGAGATCGGCTCCGCCGGCCGCGATGCGGATGGCGTGGATGTCCTCCGGACGCTCGGCGATGCGCATGTGGCTGTAGACGGCGCCGCCTTTCTGGGCGAGGCCGGCCATGTCGAGCACGCCCACGCCCTTGCCCTCGAGGTGCGCCGCCATGCCGAGGATCCCTCCGATCGTCACGATCCCGGTGCCGCCGACCCCGGTGACGATGATGTCGTAGGTCTTTCCGATTGGCGGCAGCGCCGGTTCGGGCAGCTCCGCGAGGCCGTGATCCGCGGCGATCCCCCGGCCCTGCTTGAGTTTGGCGCCCTCCACCGTCACGAACGAGGGGCAGAAGCCCTTCACGCAGGAGAAATCCTTGTTGCAGCTGGTCTGATCGATGGTGCGCTTGCGCCCCCACTCGGTCTCGAGCGGCTGCACCGAGACGCAGTTCGACTTCACGCCGCAATCGCCGCAGCCTTCGCATACGAGTTCGTTGATGATCACGCGCTTGTCCGGATCGGGGAAGCGTCCGCGTTTCCTGCGTCGTCGCTTCTCGGCCGCGCAGGTCTGGTCGTAGATCAGGACGGTGACGCCGGGAATCTTGGCGAGTTCCTGTTGAACCGTGATCAGCTCGTCGCGGTGATGAATGGTAAGACCCCGCGGCCAGTCCTCGCGCTTGGCGTATTTCCATGGCTCGTCAGTGACGACGACGATGCGCTTCGCCCCCTCGGCCGCCACCTGACGCGCGATATGCGGCACCGTGAGGCCGCCCTCGTTGGGCTGTCCGCCGGTCATCGCCACGGCATCGTTGAAGAGAATTTTGTAGGTGATGTTGACGCCGGCGGCGATCGCACCGCGGATCGCCATGTAGCCGGAATGGTTGTAGGTGCCGTCGCCGAGGTTCTGGAACACGTGCGGGCGTTTCGAGAACGGCGCCTCACCGATCCAGTTGGCCCCCTCCCCGCCCATCTGCGTGTAGCCCAAGGTCGAGCGGTCCATCCACTGCGCCATGTAATGGCAGCCGATGCCGGCATAGGCGCGCATGCCTTCCGGCACCACCGTCGAGGTGTTGTGCGGACAGCCCGAGCAGAAATATGGGATGCGCACCGCCACGTCCTGGGTTTCGGCCAGGATTCGCTGCGCTTCCTTGAGCTGGCTGACGCGCGCCGCGATCTGCTCGTTGGGTCCGACCCGTTGCAGGATGCGCTCGCCGATGCAGATGGCGACCTCGTTGGGATCGAGCGCGCCCTTGACCGGGAACAGCCAGTTGCCCGCTTCGTCCTTCTTGCCGATGCAGACCGGCTGGTTGGCGCTGCCGTAGAGCTCCTCGCGCACCTGCACCTCGATCAGCGAGCGCTTCTCCTCGACCACGATGATGAGCTCGAGCCCGTCGGCGAATTGCTTGAGATCGTCGCGGCCGATCGGCCAGGGGCAGGCAATCTTGTAGAGCCGCAGGCCGAGGTCGTTGCACTTGACCTCGTCGAGGCCGAGCTCATCGAGCGCCTGGCGCACGTCGAGATAGCTCTTGCCCACGGTGATGACGCCGATCTTGGGCTTGCGCCCGCCGGAGGTGATGTACTTGTTGAGCTTGTTGGCGCGCACGAAGGCGAGCATGGCATCGCGTTTGTAGTCGTGCAGCCGCGCCTCCTGGCCAAGCGTGCTATCGCGCAGCCGGATGTTAAGGCCGCCCTCCGGCATCGCGAAATCCTGCGGAATGACGATATTGACCCGCTCCAGGCTGCCGTCGATCACGGCAGTCGACTCGACCGTCTCGTGCATGGATTTGAGCGCGACCCAGGTGCCGCAGAAGCGCGACATGGCCCAGCCGTAGAGGCCGTAGTCGAGAATTTCCTGCACCCCTGCGGGGTTCAGGATCGGGATCATGACGTCGATGAAATGGTATTCGGACTGATGCGCGGTGGTGGAGGATTCGGCGGTATGGTCGTCGCCCATGAGCGCGAGCACGCCGCCGTGCTTGGAGGTCCCGGCGAAATTGGCATGCCGGAACACATCGCCGGTGCGGTCGACGCCGGGCCCCTTGCCGTACCAGAGCCCGAACACGCCGTCGAACTTGCCTTCACCACGCAACTCGGCCTGCTGGCTGCCCCACAGCGCGGTGGCCGCGATGTCCTCGTTGAGACCGGATTGGAACCGGATGTCGTACTTGTCGAGCACGCGTTGCGCGCGGATGAACTGCAGGTCGAGCGTGCCCAGGGGAGAGCCGCGATAGCCGGTGACATAGCCCGCGGTGTTGAGGCCGGCGCGGCGGTCGAGCTCTTTCTGCATCAGGCACAGGCGCACGATGGCCTGGAAGCCGGTCGCGAAGATGCGGCTTTTGCTCAGGTCGTACTTGTCGTCGAGGGTGACGTGATTGAGCGCCATCGAGAGCGGCTCCGCGGCAGGTCCCGCGCGGCAGGAGTAGCAGCCGGGACGTTCGACTCGTTTAAAATGATATAGGCCGAGCCGCCGCCGCAGCAATGCCAAGAAGTTGAGCAGATTGGCAATTTCGCCGCAGGGGCGGCTCGCCGCAAGGAAATGTCGGCGCCGTTGCTGCCGACGTATTTTGGCGCAATGCAGCACAGATCACCCCCGGACGGCGCGACGGCGAGCGCGATCCCGCGGAGTTGGCGCCGAAGGTTCCCCTCAATCGCGGCCTCGGAGCGCCGCTCGACCAACCAGCCGCGGGCCCCGCGAGCCGGGCGGGGCTCGAGCGCATGCGACGGCGGCATCCTGCCGATGTGCGGCGCCGGCTGGCCCAGTACGCAGGCGTCCTTTACAAACGACACAAAGGTGACGGCGTGCACCGCCGCCGATCCAGCCCAATCCGGGAACGCCCTGCCGATGGATGCCTATGCCGGCCGCCGTGAGGCCAAGCCGCTCACGCACCGCCAGACGGTGCTGATCGTCCTTGGCGTGCTGTTGCCGACCTTCATGGGCTCGCTCGATCAAACCATTCTGGCCACCGCGCTGCCGACGATTGGCCGCGATTTCGGCGACGCGCAGAACCTGCCCTGGCTGATTACCGCCTATCTTCTGGCCTCGACCGCGATCATCCCGCTCTACGGCAAGATCGCCGACATCCATGGGCGGCGCTTCACGCTGCGCATTGCGATCCTGACCTACATCGCCGGCTCGCTGGTCTGCGCGCTGGCGCCAAGCATGCTGGTGCTGATTCTCGGGCGCGTGCTGCACGGCCTCGGCGGCGGCGGCCTGTCGTCGATGGGCATGATCGTGCTCGGTGATCTGGTCTCGCCCAAGGAGCGCGGCCGCTACTACGGCTATTTCTCGCTGACCTATACCACCGCCGGCGGCTGTGGACCCCTGCTGGGCGGATTGATTGCCGAGCACCTGCATTGGTCGGTGATCTTCTGGATCAACATCCCGATGGGCCTTGCGGCCCTGGCGATCACCAGCTCGCTGCTGCGCCGCCTGCCGCGCTACGAACGGCCGCATCTGCTCGACGTCGTGGGCGCGGCGCTCATCGTCGCTGCCAGCGTCTCCTTCATGCTGGCGGTGAGCATGGGCGGCACGCGCTATCCCTGGAGCTCGCCCCCGATCCTCGCGCTGTTCGGGGTCGCGCTGGTCGTGGGCTCGCTGTTCGTGCTGCGGCTCGTCACGGCGCCCGAGCCGCTGATCCCGATCGCCATCCTCAAGAACCCAATCGTGCGCTGCGCGATCATGTCGAATGCCTTCGGCTGGGGCTCCATCATCGGGCTCAACGTGTTCCTGCCGATGTATCTGCAGGGCGTGATGGGCCTCTCTCCCGCCGAGGCGGGAGTGAGCCTGGTGGTGTTCATGGTCGCACTCAACACCAGCGCGGGTGTCAACGGGCAGGTGCTCGGCCGGGTACGGCGCTACAAGCTCGTCCCCGTGCTCGGGCTCCTCGTGGCGATCGCCGCGGTCGCCAGCCTCGCCTGGCGCGCCGGGGCCATGACGACGCTGTCGCTGGAGCTGACATTGATCCTGATCGGCGCCGGGTTCGGACCGCTGCCTTCGCTCACTGCGGTGGCGATGCAGAACGTGGTGCCGCGCCACCAGCTCGGCATTTCGGTGGGAACGATGAATTTCAGCCGCAACCTATACGCCACCATGCTGATCGCGGTGTTCGGCGCCATCGTGCTCGCCGGGCTGCCAGCGGGCTACGCGCTCGGCGGCGCTTTCCCGGTGGGGAGCGGCCAGGGCGCCGCGGCGTTCGGCCGCGTGTTCTTCGCAGCCGCGGCGAGCATGTCGGTTGCGCTGATCGCGCTGCTGCTGCTGGAGGAGAAGCCGCTGCAGACCGGGGCCGAGCTCGACGCCTAACAGATCTAACTCAGCTGACGCCGCCTTGCGCTCGCTGCGTCCCGTCTGCGCAATCTGTTCGGCGTGGCCAAGCAGGCAACACGGTTTTCACACCCGGTTGCCGGCGCTCCAGGTCCAGAAATCACGCCCTTCGTCCAGCATGAAACGGGCGAGCACCATGTTGTGCACCTCCGAGGCGCCGTCGACCAGGCGCGCCTGACGGGCGTAGCGATAGATCCATTCCAGGACCGTATCCTTGGAGTAGCCGCGCGCGCCGTTGAGCTGGATGGCGACGTCGGCGGCGTGATGCAGCGTGTCGGCGACGTGCACCTTGGCCATGGAGACTTCCTTGCGCGCGCGATCGCCCTGGTCGAGCTTCCAGGCCGCGTGCATCACCAACAGCCGCCCGATCTGGATGCGGTGCGCGACCTCGCCGAGCCTGATCTGGACGCTCTCGCGGTCGGCGAGCCGCATGCCGAAGCCCTCCCGCTCGGCCACGTAGGCCTGCGCGATCTCCATGCACCGTTTGGCGAGGCCGAGCCATCGCATGCAATGGGTCAGCCGCGCCGGCCCGAGCCGGATCTGGGTGACGCGCAGTCCGTCACCGACCTGCATGAGCACGTTCTCGTCCGGTACTTCGAGCCCCTCGAAGGCGAGCTCGCAATGGCCGCCGTGCTCTTCCGGCCCCATGATCGGGATGCGGCGCAGGATGCGCCAGCCGGGCTGGTCGCGGTGGAAGAGAAAGGCGGTGAGCCCGCGCCGGGCGTCGTCCGCGGTGCGGGCGATGAGGATGAAATGATCGGCGATGCCGGCGCCGGTGATGAACCACTTGTGGCCGTGAATCACCCAGCCCTCGCCCTTTCTCTGCGCGCGGGTGCGGATCATGCCGGGATCGGAGCCGCCGCCGGGCGCCGGCTCGGTCATGGCAAAGGCGGAGCGCACCTTGCCCTCGACGATCGGCTTGAGCCACCTGTCCTGCTGCGCCGGCGTGCCCGCGCGCGCGAGCAGGTTCATGTTGCCATCGTCGGGCGCCGCACAGTTGAACGCCAGCGGCCCGAAGATAGAACGGTTCGCCTCCTCGTACATCGCCGCCCAGCCGACGATCGGCAGCGCCATGCCGCCGTACTCCTGGGGCGCCTGCGGCGCCCACAGGCCGGCGGCCCTGGCCTTCGCTTGCAGCCCGCGCAGCACATCAAGACGGATGTTCTCGTGATCGTCGTAGTTCGCATGGTCGGCCTCGAGCGGCAGCACCTCGTCCTCGACGAAGCGGCGCGTGCGCAGGCGGACATCCTCGATATCGGGCGGCAGGGCGAAGTCCATGGTTATCCCCTCAGCGCTATCATCTGACCGCCGTCCACCACGATGGTGGTGCCGGCGATAAAGCGTCCGGCGTCCGAAACCAGCAGGAGCAGCGCGCCATCGAGATCGCGCTCCTCGCCGAAGCGGCCGACCGGGATCTCGCGCCTGATGGCGGCGCCGGCGTCGCTCAGGAGGTAATCGCGGTTGAGTTCGGTCACGATCCAACCCGGCGCAATGGCGTTGACGCGGATGCCCTTGAAGGCGAGCTCGAGGGCGAGCGCTCTGGTGAGTTGGATGACGCCCGCCTTTGCCACCGCGTAGGCCGCGGTGCCCTTGGCGACGCCGAAGCCAAGCACCGAGGCGATGTTGACGATCGCTCCGTCCTTGCCCGCCGCCAGCATCCGCCGCGCCGCCTCCTGCGCGCAGAAGAACACCGCGTCGAGGTCGGTGCCGATGACGCGCCGCCATTCCTCCTCCGGCATTTCGACCGCGCGGTGGGCATGCGCCACGCCGGCATTGTTGACGAGGATGGTGACGGTGCCGAAAGCCTGCTCGGCCGTATCGAAGGCGCGCGCCATGGCGGCGCGGTCGCGCACGTCGGCCGTGATGGCGAGGACGCGGCCGCCCGCCGCCTCGATGCCTGCCTTGACCATCGCCAGTCGGTCGGCGCGCCGCGCGACGAGCGCGACCGCGGCGCCCGCGCCGGAGAGGACCTCGGCGAAGCGCAGCCCGAGCCCGCTCGATGCACCGGTGACCAACGCGACGCGGCCTGCGAGATCGAACAGTTCTGCAGCGCTCATGCCCGCTCTCGACTTCGAAGGAGGTAGGGAGGATACTGCATCATGCGACCCGTCTTGACGGGAGCGATGATGCCACAATGCGCCGAAGGTTTCCCATGGCCGAGCACGATCACGAAGGTTCGGAGCTTTCCGACACGCACCTGCGCGTGCGCGCGCTCGAGACGGTGCTCACCGAAAAGGGCTACATCGATCCGGCGGCGCTCGATGCGATCATCGAAACCTACGAGACCAAGGTCGGCCCTCACAATGGTGCCCGCGTCGTGGCCAAGGCCTGGAGCGATCCCGGCTTCAAGCGCGCCCTCATCGACGACGCCTCCAAGGCGGTGCGCGGGCTCGGCCACGAGAACCGCGTCGGCGACCATCTGGTCGCGGTCGAGAACACGCCGTCTCTGCACAACATGGTCGTGTGTACGCTCTGCTCCTGCTATCCGTGGGAAATGCTGGGTCTGCCGCCGGTCTGGTACAAATCCGCGCCCTACCGCTCGCGCGCAGTGAAGGATCCGCGCGGAGTGCTCGCCGATTTCGGGCTGAAGCTGCCCAAGGAAACCGCGATTCGCGTCTGGGACTCGACGGCGGAGACGCGCTTTCTGGTGCTGCCGATGCGTCCCGCCGGCACCGAGGGGTGGAGCGAGGAGCGCCTGGCGCAACTGGTGACGCGCGATTCCATGATCGGCACCGGGTTGCCCAAGCGCCCGGAGGAGATCGCCTGATGGACGGCATCCACGACATGGGCGGCATGGACGGCTTCGGCAAGGTCGAGCCCGAGCCGAACGAGCCGGTATTCCACGCCCCGTGGGAGGGCCGCGTGCTCGCGATGCAGCGCGCCATGGGCTATGCCGGCGCCTGGCGGATCGACATGTCGCGTTTCGCGCAGGAGCGGTTGCCGCCGCCGGTTTATCTCACCGCCTCCTACTACCAGCGCTGGGAACTGGCGATGGAGCGCAACGTCGTCGAGCGCGGCTATGCCGGAGCAGACGAGCTCGCCGCCGGCCACGCATTGCGACCGGGCAAGCCGCTCGAGCGCAAGCTCACGACCGACGTCGTCAGGCAGGGGCTCACACGCGGCTCGTTCTACCGCCAGGCGCAGGCGCAGGCGCGCTTCAAGCCCGGCGACCGGGTGCGCACGAAGAATATCCATCCCCCGACGCATACCCGGCTGCCCCGCTATGCGCGCGACAAGCTCGGCGTTGTCGAGCTCGTGCACGGCTGTCACGCCTTCCCGGACGCGGTCGCGATCGACAAGGGTGACGAGCCGCAGTGGCTTTATACCGTGGTGTTCGACGGCACCGAGCTGTGGGGCCCGGATGCGGACGCAAGCCTCAAGGTATCGATCGACGCGTTCGAACCCTATCTCGATCCGGCGTGAAGACGATCGACCCCGCCGCCGCGCGGCGTGCGACCGAGGCGGTGCCGAGCATTCCGCGCGACGCCGAAGGGCCGGTATTCCGAGAGCCGTGGCAGGCGCAGGCCTTCGCCATGACGCTCGCCTTGCATGCGCGCGGGCTGTTCACCTGGCCGGAATGGGCGGCGACGCTGGGCGAGGAGATCAGGCGCGCGCAAGCCGCCGGCGATCCCGATACCGGCGAGACCTACTACCGGCACTGGCTCGCCGCGCTCGAGCGCATCGTCGCAGCAAAGGGCCTGACCGATGCACGGGCGCTCGGACGCTACCGCGACGCCTGGGCGCATGCCGCTGCGCGCACGCCGCACGGCACCCCGATCGAGCTCGAGCTCGACGACTTCGCTGATTAATCAGGCGGCGCTCGCGCCGGGCGCGGCAGCGCGGATATCCGGCGTGTGCACGTGCTCGGGCCGCACCCCGAGCGCGATCAGCCGTGCCGGGATGCGGCGCAGCAGCGCAAACCGCGAAATGAGCCGCAGCGCCAGGGGGGCGTCGAATGCCTGGCCGGCGCCGAGCGCGCGGCCGATCACTTTGTCTTGCAGGAAGACCTGGATGCTTTGGGTGACGCGGGTGGGAAATTCGCGCCGCTTCTGCACGCGCTCGAGATCCTGCTCCTTGAGCGTGCCGTCCTTGAGCGGCTGCCACAGGATGTTTGCCGCCGCGACGGCGTCCTGCACCGCGAGATTGACCCCGACGCCGCCGATCGGGGACATCGCATGCGCGGCGTCGCCGATGCAGATAAGGCCGGGGCGGTGCCAGCGCTCGAGCCGGTCGACCGCGACGGTGAGGAGCTTGACCTGATCCCAGTCCTTGAGCTCGTCGACGCGGTCCGCGAACCACGGAACGGCCTCGGCGATGCGGCGGCGGAAGGCCGACAGCCCCGCGCGCTTGGTCTCCTCGAAGACACCCTTGTGGATCAGGAAGGCGCATTGCCAGTAATCGCCGCGGTCGATCAGGACGGCGATGCGCCCGGGCTCGAACCGGCCCATGCTCTCGTCGGGATCATTGGCTCGCTTCGGCAGGCGCAGCCACACCACGTCCATCGGCGCGCCGAGATCCTCGCCGCGCAGCCCGGCGCGCTCGCGCACGGTCGAATGCCGCCCGTCGCAACCCACGACCAGATCGGCGCGCACCTCGAGCGCACCGTCCGGCGTGGAGGCGCGCACGCCCCGCACGCGCCCGCCCTCCTCGATCAGCTCGGTCGCCTCGGCGCGCATGCGCAGGTGAAATGAGGAATACCGCTTGCCGTGATCGGCCAGGAAATCGAGGAAATCCCACTGCGGCATGAAGGCGATGAATTTGCAGCGGGTCGGCAGGTGGGTGAAATCCGCAAAATTGTACTCGCGGTCGCCGAAGAACGCGCCGACGGCGGTCTCCTTGTGGTGCGGTAGCTTGAGGAACTCGTCGAGCAGGCCGAGCTCGGCCATGATCTCGAGGGTGGAGGGGTGGATGGTGTCGCCGCGGAAATCGCGCAGGAAATCGGGGTGCTTCTCAAGCACGACGACGTCGATGCCGGCGCGCGCCAGAAGAAAGCCCAGCATCATTCCGCACGGACCGCCGCCGACGATGCAGCAGCGCGTCGAGACGTGTTCGGCAGGCATTGCTGCACCCTCCACGATTATACGCGTCTTGCGCTTGGAACTTCGCTCGCCGGTCCCAACGCCACATGGGTCACCGGCCGGCTCGACCGGGCAATTCCATCTTCCACGCAAAGTTCCGGTGAACAGGGATCGCGGGTCAAGCCCGCCGGGCGACGCAGGCGGGCACGCCATGGCGGACCGAGCACGCGCAAGCGGGCGGTGCGCTACACTCCGACCATGCGCTCGGTCACGATATAGCCCGTGAGCAGCAGGCCGCCGAAGGCGACGATCACTACCGCCGCACCAACCTCGATGCCGCGCATCGCCAGCATGCCGTAGCCGGAACGCGCCTCGGCGAAGCGCTTGGCCCAAGTCCTGGCGCTGACCGCGATGGTGGCGACGGCCGCGACCGTCACGGCGGTGCCGAGCCCCATGACGAAGGTCGCCGCGACACCGGTCCAGAACAACCCCTGCGCCAGCGCGAAGACCAGGACCAGAATGGCGCCCGAGCACGGCCGCAGGCCCACCGCCACGATCGCGGACAATCCGCGCCGCCATCCGCCCGGACCGGCCAGTTCCTCGGGCTCCGGCGCATGCGCGTGCCCCCAGGCCGAGGCATGGTCGCCGCAGTCGTGTTGATGGACATGGCTGGCGGCGTGATGGTGATGATCGCAATCAGCATGGTGATCGTGATGATCACGATCGTGATGATCGTGATCGTGAGGATGGTCGTGACGGCAATGCCCGCGGGCACTGTGCGCGTGATCGTGATGCAGATGCGTGGGCGTCACTGCTGCGCCGACGGCGGTCGGACGGTGCAGCGTCCGCAGTGCGGCGACGAAGGCACGTCCCTTCACCCACAACAGGCGCAGGCCGATAAGGATGATGAGCGAATAGCTCACGATCTCGATGGCATTGACCGCGCGGCTCATGGTCGCCGCGGTCGCGTTGAGAATTGCGGCCGCGACCCCCACCACCGCCACCGCGACCAGCGCCTGGAACAGCGCCGAGGCGAACGACAGCGCCACACCGCGCGTCCAGGTCTCGCCGTTGGCCACCATGTAGGAGGAGATGACCGCCTTGCCGTGGCCGGGTCCGGCGGCGTGAAAAATGCCGTAAAGGAAGGACAACGCGAGCAGGCCCCAGGCGGCGCTGCCGTCGGCCTTGGA
>DATBKV010000053.1:0-56881 GCA_036555745.1 Xanthobacteraceae bacterium
GTCGGGGAAATCGAGAAGCGCTACGAATTGTGGGGCCAGCCCGGCAAGCTCAAGGTCACGAGTTTCCTCAATCGCGGTAGGGCGGGAAAATTCCAGGACGCCATCACGCTCGCCCAGATCACCGGCGAGCCCGCCGACATCACGGCAGTGCGCAACTATACCAGTCGCCCCGGAGTCAGCCTCAACCTCGAGCAGCAAATCTCGGACACGGTCGGCGTGTTCGCCCGCGCCGGCTGGGCCGACGGCAATGTGGAGCCGTGGGACTTTACCGATATCGACCGGACGGTTTCCGGCGGCGTCTCGATCAACGGCAGGAACTGGGGCCGGCCGGACGATACCGTCGGAATCGCCGGCGTCATCAACAACATCAGCGGCGTGCACCAGGCGTTTTTCAACGCCGGCGGCCTGGGTGTCCTCATCGGCGACGGACAGTTGCCGAATCCCGGGCTCGAGAAAATCTTCGAGACCTATTACAGTTACGCGCTTTCACCCGACATGCGCGTCAGCTTCGATTACCAGTTCATCACCAACCCGGCTTACAACACCGACCGCGGTCCGGTGAACACGTTCGCCGGACGCTTCCATGCCCAGTTCTAGCGCGCCCGCCCTCCCCGACCGCATGTGTCAGCAGGGCTACCATACAGGGATGCTTCCCTTCGGTCGCATTGCCGCAGTCCAAAAGTTCCCTGACGTAGCGCTCTACTCTCACACATAGCGCAAGGTCGTGAACATCCCGGCTTCGAGGTGGTAGAGCAGGTGGCAGTGCAAAGCCCATAGCCCGGGATTGTTGGCATCGAAGGCAACCACCACGCTGCGGCCGCGCGGCACCAGCACGGTGTCGCGCACCGCGCCGGGAAAGCGCTCGCCGTCGATCTCCACCACCTGGAACTCGTGGCCGTGCAGGTGCATGGGATGCGGCATCGGCGTCTTGTTGACGAACACGAGTTCGACGCGCTCGCCCTTGGCGATGGCCAGCGGCGGCACGTCCTTCGTCCAAGGGACGCCGTTGATCGACCAGACGTAGCCCGCCATCTGCCCGGTGAGGTCGAGCCGGTGCACGCGGTCGGCCTTGCGCGGCGCGAGCGGCTTTGCCGCGCGCAGGCGGCGCTCGAGCTCAAGCGTGAGCGCGCCGGAAGCAGCTGCGGCAGTATCGGGCACACGCGCGACCGGCGCGGCGCCGGCGCGCAGGATCAGGCCGGTCTGCCTGTTCTCGCCTTCCAGCAACGCGAGCACGGGATGCGCTGCCGGTGCGCGCGGCAGTGTCAGCCGCACATCGAGCCGCTGCGCAACCGCGATCGGGAACCGCCGCCCCGGGATCGGCGCGACGGCGAAACCGTCGACGGCGACGAGCTCGCCGTCGAGCGCGCCGAGATCGAGATGGAAGGCGCTCATCGACGAGCTGTTGATGACGCGCAGCAGCACGCGCCCTCCCGGCTCGACGTTCACCACCTCGGGATCGGCAAGGGTGCGGTCGTTGGCCAGGAATGCGTCGTACTTGACGTCGTTGAGGTCGGGCTTCGCGGTCGCGCCCATGCTCATGCCAGGACTTACCCCCGGCGCGCCCCGGCCCGTCGCTCTCATGTTCCCCGCCGAGGCCGCTGCGGCCGCCGGCATGGCCGCCATGCCGGTATCTTTCTTCAGGCCTTCGAAGATCTGCTCCGGCGGCGTGAAGCTGAAGTCGGCCAGCATCACGATCACCTCCTGCTGGTCCGCCCAGTCGCGCTCGTCGCGGATGATCAGCGGCGCCGCCATCAAGAGCTGCTCCTGCAGGCCCTGGTGCGAGTGCATCCAGAACGTGCCGCCGAAGCGCAGCGGGAAGTCGTAATTGGCGCTGGCACCGACGGCGATCGGCGGGCCTGACACGCCGGGGACGCCGTCCTCCTGCCACGGCGGCGTGAGGCCATGCCAGTGGATCAGGCTCGGCTCGGCGATGGCGTTGTCCAGGTGCACGCGGAAGCGCTTGCCCACCTCGGTGCGGATGCCGAAGGTGCCGTCGGGCTGCTGGATGCCGTACACCGAGGCCGGCTTGCCGTTGACCTCGATGCTGCGGCGCGCGAGCCGCAGCACGGTCGGCGCGCCACCGTCTGGCTGTGCGCTCGGCTGCGGCGCGCGCTGCGCTCGCACGAGAGTGGGGAGCGCGGTCGATGCCGCCGCGGAAAGAATAAATGCACGGCGCGTGAGCATGGGTGGCCTCCCCGGGCAGTGTCCGCTGCAGGAGCAGCCCCTTGGTGCGAGGTTACAATCGCCGCATGACGGCGTGAAGGCGTTCGCCGGCGCTCATAGCCCCGCGCGCAGCGCCAAGCCGAGCGCGACACCCGCCGCCAGCGCCAGGAACGAGAGGAGCGTCATCACCGGCAACGGCGGACGCGTGGGCTTGCCGCCCCCCATCTCCATCGCCGGCATGGCGGCGACCGCGCCGGCCATTGCCGCGTGCGCGCCGTGCGCCTGTCCGCCCGTCATCGCGCCTGCGGGCCGCACCGTCATCATACCGTGCTTGAGATGGTGCGCGACCAGCCACCAGTTCATGGGATAGGCGACGATGAAGCCGATGAGCAGTCCCATCGACATCACGAACCAGAAGCTCGGGTTGAGTGGATCCGCGGCGGCGGGGATGTGCGCCCGCAGCGCCATGACGGTCGGGACCATGCCAGCCATCAAGAGATTCATCGAGAGAAGCTCGGAGAGGAACGTGCCGGTCAGCGCGCGCCGATAGGAGCCGGCGGCCATATCGCGCATGAACAACGCCTGGAAGATCGTCCAGCCGAAGGCAAAGCCCAGCACGTATTCGAGCGCGACCTCGAGGAGCCCAGCAATGCCGAGCGCGGGTGCGAGTACAGCCCCGGCAAGGATGCCGACGCCGTCGCCGGCGACGCAGTGCATGGTCGATCCCAGCGCCTGGCGCCAGCGCGCGGCGACGTACTGCTCGTGCAGGCCGGGCAGCGGCTCGCGGCACCCGAGCACGTAGAGAAAGGCGCCGAACACGCCGGTATAGGCGGTCAGCAGCACGAAACCCCATTTCAGCACCGGCGATTCCGGCGTCGAGCGGATGTCGATCGCCACGAATATGAGCGCCGCCGCCGCCAGCAGGAACCACAGCAGCATCACGCCGTCGAGCACCGCGTCCTCCCGTGCGTCCGGTGCAGCACCTGCTTTCTCCGCGCCCCTTCACCCCGTCGACCGCCGCGAAGGTCCTCCATCCTACCGGTGCCGCGATATCACGCCAACCACAGTCCCGAATGCGTTATATTCCATGCATCAGCGGCAGAAACAGCACGAGCAGCAGTGACCCCCGCCGGCCCAGCCACGCGACCTCTCATCGCGCTCACCGGAGCTACCGGTTTCATCGGGCAGCACCTGCTTCGCGAGTTGCCCAAACGCGGCTACCGGCTGCGCGTGCTGCTCCGGCGCCCGAGCGTGGTGCCGGTGGAATCCGCGAGCGCGGTGGTGGGCGACCTCGCCCGCCCGCAGAACATGTCGGCAGCGCTTGCCGATGTGGACGCGGTCATCCATTCGGCCGGGATCGCGCACGCCATGTCGGGGCTGCCGGAGGACGACTATCGCGTGCTCAACACCGAGGCCACGATCGCTCTGGCACGCGCGGCGCAGCGCGCGGGCGCCAAGCGTTTCGTGTTTCTGTCCTCGATCCGCGCGCAATCTGGGCCGACCTCGGAGCGCGTGCTGACCGAGGAACTCGCGCCGGCGCCGACCGACGCTTATGGCCGCTCCAAGCTCTCGGCCGAGCGCGGGCTTGCCGACCTTGCGCTCGACTGGGTGGCGCTGCGGCTCGTCCTGGTCTACGGGCCGGGGGTGAAGGGCAACATGGCCGAGCTCGTGCGCTTCGCGCGCGCCCGCTATCCGTTGCCGTTGGGGGGGCTCAAGGCACGGCGCTCGCTGCTGTCGCTCGACAACCTGGTGGCCGCGGTCGACACGGTTCTGACAGCGCCGGGCAAGCTGCGCCGGCCGCTGATCGTCGCCGATCCGGAGGCGCTCACCATCCCGGCGATGATCGCGGCGCTGCGGCGCGGGCTCCGACGCAGGCCCGGACTCCTGCCGGTGCCGCCCGCCTTGCTGGCAGCGGCGCTGCGCGCCACCGGACGCGGCGAGATCTATGAGCGACTGGCGGGCTCATTGGTGGCGGATGCCACCGCGCTGCGGCAACTCGGCTGGGCGCCGCCGGTGACAACGCAAGAAGGCCTCGCCGCGCTGGCACGCGGCTGACGATCGCGCGGCGGTGCCGCGACCATAGGTGGCCGAAAATCGTGCCCGGCCGCGGGGGCCGGGCACGGAACGAGAATTTGCGCGGCGCTCAGCGCGTGAGCACGATGAAGTCGGTACCCTCGCCGGTCTCCGGGCCGAGCCCCTTGTCAGAGATGATCAGCGAGGCGCCGGGCGACATCAGCTGCGAGATCCGGTCGAGCGCATCCTGCGGGATGCTGACGCGCTCGAGCGCTTCGGTCGCGGTTGCGACGTGAGCCGGCGGCTGCGGAGCTTCCACCTTCTCGCGCTTGTGATGCGGCTTCTTCACCGGCGCAGGGCCGCCGCCCGGCATCGACATCACATTCCAGCGCAGCGTGGTGTTATCGTCGTTGACGGCGAGCGCGGTGAAGACATGGGTGCCGAGCGGCTGATCCGGCTGCGCGAACGTCACGGGCGCATCGAAGACCGGCTCGAAGCCCTTGCGGACGAACAGCTTGCCTTCCTTGCGGCTGATGAACACCGAGATCGGCCCGGGCTTGAGCGGCTTCACCGGCGTGGCCGTCGGGTAGGCGACGGGCTGATCGACCACCGCAGGCTTGCCGGCCTCGAATGCCTGGTAGGCCAGCCTTACCACCTCGGAGCTGGTCGCCGGCGTCTCGCGCGGGGCCCCGATGGCATAGGCCATGGCGTCGAGTGCGGGGCTGCCCGATTTGATCGCGTCGACCGCGGTCGTGCCGCTCTCCTTGGCGGCGAGCTTTGCGATCTCGGGCGCAGGGGCCTTCGGCTCCGTCGAGGCGGCTTGCGCCGCCTTTTCGGGGTGTGCGGGCTCGTGCTTGAGGGTGAACAGCCGCTCGTTCTCGACCGGGACAGGGGTCACGTCGCCGCGGGCGACGATGACGCGCACGCCGAGCTTGGTGATGCCCCACATCTGGCGTGCGAATGCCTCGGGCATGCGAATGCAGCCGTGCGAGGCCGGCCCGCGGGGAACAACGCCCTGATGCATCGCCACTCCCGACCAGGTGATCCGCTGCATGTAGAACATCGGCGCGCTGTAGTAGATATTGGAACGGTGCCAGCGATCCTTCTGGATCACGCTGAACACGCCAGTCGGCGTCGGATGGCCCGGCACCCCGGTCGAGACGCGCGAATGCGCAATGGGATGGCCGTCCGAGTACAGCGTGAGCTGCTGCTTGTCGAGCGAGATCACGACGCTGAGCACGCCTTTGGCCTGGGCGACCAAGTCATCGGCATGCTGCTTGGGCTTCACCGGCGCCTTGTCGCGCGCGGCGAGCAGCGTCGCGTGCGGCCTGACGGCGCGGCCGGCCTGAGGCTGTGCCGCTCCTTGTGGCTGCTGATTGAACGGCAGCGCCTCGGCCGAGGTGGCGAGGCCGGCGAGCAGGGCGGCGCTCGCCGTCATGACCAACAACGCTTCACGATTGCGGGAATAGGAGGATTGGCCCTTCTCGGGCCGCTCAGGCTTGTGCACGAAGACCCCCCTTGGTGCCATTGCGACGCGGAACTCCCTATGAGGTCCGCCATGCGCTCAGAGGATTAGTCGCGCGGCCCGACGAAAGGTTCGAACGCTACGACGCGTGAAATTTACATAAATTCAAGCAAGTGCCGGCGGAACCGCGAGGATGGTATCAGGAGATGGCGGCACGCATCGCGCCCGACCACGACAGACAAATCAGCGGGCACCTTCGTATGTGACTGGATGCCCGCTTTTGTGACGGGATGCGCTTTTCGCCGGCATGAGAGAACTCAGGCCGCTCCGTGCTCAAAGGGTCACATCGGCTTGAAGGCGCGGTCGAGCTCCACGTCGATCAGCAGGGCGCCGCCGCCGTTCAATCCCTGCGCCACCAGGTCGGTGGCCTCGTGCACGGTCTTTGCGCGCTCGGCCTTCACGCCGAGCGCGCGCGCCAGCGCGACGAAATCGATCCAGGGATCGACGAGCTCCATGCCGACATAGCTGTCGGCCTGCTCGGCGAGCCCGCGCATGGCGTGCAGCCGCTGCTTGAGAATGCGATAAGAAGAGTTATTGAGGATCAGGAACACCGCGTCGATGCGGTAGCGCGCGGCGGTCCACAGCCCTTGGCAGGTATACATCGCGCTGCCGTCGCCGATCAGCCCGATAACCGGGCGGTCCGGCAAGGCGAGCTTCACACCGATCGTCGCCGGCAGCCCCCAGCCGATGCCGCCGCCGCGCAGGCCGAAATAGCTTTGCGGATCGTCGCTGCGGATGAGCTGGCGGATGCCGGGCGCCGACGAGAGCGCCTCCTCGATCACCACCGCGTCCTTCGGCAGCGCCTCGCCGATCGCATCGAGCAGCGCGAGCGGCTGCACCGGCACCGTCTGCGCCAGCGCGCGCGCCTTCGCCTTGAGCGCGGCGCGTTCTGCAGCAATCGCGTCGCTGGCGCTGGCAAGCCGCTCCCGCGCCGCGCCGCGGGCGCCGCTCGACATGCGCGCGCGCACGGCTGCGGTGATGTCGGGCAGCGTCCCCTTGGGATCGCCGAGAATGGCGACCGCCGGCGGATAGTTCTTGCCGAGCTCCCACGCATCGACGTCGAGATGGACGAGCTTGATATCGGGCGGCATGGGGTCGATTTCGGAGGGAAGCGAAAGCGTGAACAGATCGCCGCCGACCGAGAACAGCACGTCGTATTGCTCGAGCACCTTGCGCACCTCGGGCGCGAGCCGAACCATCGACCCGCGAAACAGCGGATGCGAGGCCGGAAACGAAGCGGTGCTCGGCACGAACTCGGTATAGACCGGCGCGCCCAGGAGCTCCGCCAGCTCAACCAGCTCGGCATGGGCGCGGCCATGGGCAACCGCATCGCCAGCCATGATCACCGGCCGCTTGGCATCAGCGAGCAAGGAGGCGGCCGCCTCCACCGCCGCGCGATCGCCCCGCAGCCGCGGGGCTACGCGGGTGGGTGCGAGCAGATCGATGTCGCCGTCGGCGCGCAGGATATCGCCGGGCAACGAGAGAAACACCGGGCCGGTGGGGGGCGCCAGCGCGGTCTTGGCGGCGCGATGAAGGAGGCGCGGCAGGTCGGCAAGGCGATGTACCTCCGATGACCATTTCACCAGCGGGCGCGCAATGGTGGGCAGATCCGCCCACAGGATCGGCTCGGTTGCGTTGAAGCTCTGCTCGTGCTGGCCGGCGGTGACAAGAATGGGCGAGCCCGCCTTTTGCGCGTCGTAGAGCATGCCCATGGCGTTTCCCAGCCCGGGCGTGACGTGCAGATTGACCACGGCGAGCTTGCCGGAGGCCTGGGCGTAGCCATCCGCCATTGCCATCACGGCGGCTTCCTGCAGGCCGAGCAGGTAGCGCAGCTCGTTCTCGGTTGCCAGCGCATCCATCAGCGGCAACTCCGTGGTGCCGGGATTGCCGAACATGATCTCAACGCCTTCCTGCTTGAGCAGGTCGAGAAAGGCGCGCTTTCCGGACATGACGGGCAAAAGAAATCTCCAGGCTGGGACAGGGAAACAGGAGTGGCGTTGCGCGGAGCGCCGGATGCTCAGCGCTCGAACAGGTATTGGCAGCTTCGATCGCCGGGATCGTGGGCCATGATGCGATCGTAAAGCCCGCTCGCTTGCGTCACCAGCGGGTCAACATCCTCCGGCAGCAGAAAGCCCCTCTCGACCACGGCGGCTGCCGCCGAGCGCACCTTCTGCTCGTAATCGCGGCGATCGGCGTAACGGGTCGCCAAAGCTCGCCGCGGATCACCAGCGGCCGCGCGCTCCGCCTCGGTGCGAGGAAACGGAATGAATGAGCCGTCCCAACGGCCGGTGGCGGCGGGAAAGCCTGCGGCCTCGCTGCGGGTGTTGAAGCCGGTGCGGGTCCCGAGCGGTACCGATAGCTCCGGCAGCGCGATGCCGCCCTCGTCGTTGCCGTCCGCGTCCGGCCGCGGCACCAGGGTCCGGAACGGCTTGCCCGCGATCGGCGGCACCTGGTCGGCGATGCGCTCGGTCGCGAAGCGGGGGCCGAAATCGAGACGCGGCGGGCGCAGGTTGCTCGCGGGCAGCCGCACTCCGGGAATGCGCGGGAATGACTCACGCTGAGCGGCGAGCGAGATCAAGGTGCCGTCGGCAATGGTCGGATAGGTGCTCGGCGGCGGCTCGGCTCCATCGCGAACCCAGCGCTCGAGCGCGACGAGAAGCGCGCGCATCACCCGGTAGTGGTTGAGCGTGTTGACGCAATTGGCGAACATGCCGCGCTCGTGCAGCATGCCGACATAGTGCTGCGCGCCGGCGATCATGTAGATGCGCGCCTCCGGTGCCGGCGGCAAATCGCGCTCCCCCGCAGGGTCGGTCGTGATGAGCGAGGCCGAGCGGTTCCAGTATTCCGACGAGTTGTTGACGTAGAACAGCTTCGGCACGGCGCCGAGCGCGCGCGCACGATCAAGCACGGATCCTTCCGCGCCGGTTTCGGGATCGCGCGAGGATGTGGTCGCGAACGGAAAGAAGTCGGTAGGATAGATGTGGTCCTCGAGCATGCTGAAGTGCCGCGTCGGCATGGCGAAGCGATAGTCGAAGCCGCCCTTGCCGCCGCCTGCGACGTGGATGAAGGCGCCGTCGAACACCGCCTTGCCACTCTCGTCGACGTGCAGGCCGCGCAGCAGCATGGTCTGGATCAACCTCCCGGACTGGGAAATGCCGAAGATCAGGCGCCGCGGCGGGGGAGGCTCGCCCGCCAGCGGATGGTCGCGCAGATATGCAAGAAGATCGCGAATGCCGGCCATGCCGAGCGCGACCACGGTTGGGTCGCGTGCGGTGTAGGTGAGCTGATAGATCCGCCCAGGCTTAAAGCCGCCGACGAGCGCGATTTCGGTCGGCGGCGTGCCGTCATTCGACGGCACGAATGACCAGGCCGCGCGCGGGATTAGCTGCGCTTCGCCCTCCGGCCGGTCGCGCTGCGTGAGCGCAGCATCGGGCGCGCCGTCCTGCGCGGGCGGATAGGCGGTGCCGAGCACGCCGGTGAAACGCGCTGCCTCGCGCGGCGCGTTCACGATCAGCTCGTAGGCGACCTGGCCGGTGATCGGCACGCCATTGTCGGTCGCGACCGGCGCGCGCAGGATAAGCCGGGGATCGCCCGGGGCGGCGGCGACGTCGCTCGCCCATGCCGACCACACCAGCGTGAACCCGCGGCGAAACAGGAACCCGTTGCCGGCATGCGCCGCGCTCGTCGGATCGTTGCCGGAGGCGGCCTCATCGAGCTGACGCAGCATTCCGATGTTGCCGCGATTATTGACCTCGTAAAGCAGAGTGCCGTTGCGGCGCGCGCCACTGGCGGGACGCAGAACCAAAAAATCGGCCGCGAACTCGACGCGCCCATGCGCGTTGCGCGGTGCAAGCACAAGATCGGCGATCGGCTGGTTGGCGGGGGCGCCAGGATCGAGCACAAAGAAGGCGCGCCCGCGCAACTTCTCGTAGGCGCCGGCGGCGCCGAACTCGGCACCCCCCGCGAACGGCTCGCGGCTCGAAATCTCCAGTCGCTCGACGCGCGCGGCGGCGGGCGGCGGGAATGACGCCGCCACGAGAACCAGTCCCGCGACCAGGCGACGATACATGCTCGAACTGCGCCTCCCCTCGGCGCGACAGCCCGTGCGCTGCGAAGACGTTTCGCGCGAATCATAGACTGCCGGCATTGTGCAGGCGATAGCCAAGGTGGCGCCCTGACTAGACATGGGGTGGCCACCGTCGGCCATAAGAATTTTAGCCCGAATCGCGGTTGAGACTCGCGCCCGCATTTCGGGGGTGGGGTTCCATGCGCGCGATCGCGCCGTTTCGTCCTGGAAGCACGCTCGCCCTCGCCGCGCTTTGCCTGATCGGCGCGGCGAGCGATTTCCGCACGGCCGCCTGGGCGCAGGCCCAGCGGTCGGACGAACCGGCAGAGCCGGCGCAGACCACGTTGACAGGCGATTGGGGCGGGCTGCGCCCTTATCTCGAACGCCAGGGCCTGGTCTTTACGCTCAACTACACCAACGATTTTCTCTCCAATGTCCGGGGCGGGATCGGTCCGGGCAGCGTAGTGATCGGCGCCTTCCAGCCGCAGCTGGACATCGACCTGCAAAAGCTTATGGGCTGGGAGGGTGGACACTTTCACACCCACGGCCTCATCACCCATGGGCCGCTGTTCAGTCCGGCCTACCTCGGCAACTTTCTCGCCGTCTCGAACCTGGAAGCAGGCGCGGTCGCGCGGCTCTATTCGTTCTGGTTCGAGCAGAGCGCATTCAACGAACGGCTGTCGGTGCGCGCCGGCCTGATGTCGGCCGACAGCCAGTTTCTGCAGAGCAAGACCGCCGCAAATTTCATCAACAATGGCATTAGCTGGCCGTTGTTTCTCGGCGCCAACCTGCCGGCCGGAGGACCGGCCTATCCGCTCCCCGATCCCGGCATTCGCGTGCGCATCAAGCCCACCGACGAGCTGGCGTTCCAGGCCGCTCTGTTCAGCGGCGATCCCAGTGGCGGCAACGGCTCCAACCAGCCGGCGCCGCTGCCGGCCGGCACCGTGTTCAGCTTCCGCGGCGGCGCCTTCATCATCGCCGAAGCAAGCTGGCTGCCCAACCAAGGAAAAGGGGCCAAGGGGCTTCCCGGCGCCTACCGCATCGGCGCCTGGTGGCACACCAGCCCGCGCTTCGGCGACCAGCGCTATGACACTACCGGACAATCGCTCGCGAGCCCGACGTCAACCGGCATTCCGCTCGAGCACACCGGCGACCAGGGCATCTACGGCGTCATCGACCAGATGCTCTACCGCGTTCCCGGCACGACGGACCAGGGCCTGTCGGCCTTCGTTCGCGCCGGTGGCGTGCCCAACGATCGCAACCTGATCAGCTTCTACGCCGACGGCGGCCTCATCTATAAAGGCCTGGTGCCGCGCCGGCCCGATGACAAGATCGGCATCGCCGCCGCCTATGCGCGGGTCGGCGACAATGCACGCGGCCTCGACCTGGACACCGGATTCTTCGGCAACTCGTTCTATCCCGTGCGCAGCGGAGAAACCGCGATCGAGGTGATCTACCAGGCGCAGCTGGCGCCCTGGTGGATGCTGCAGCCGGAAATGCAATACATCATTCGGCCGGGCGGCGGCGTGCTCAACAGCGACGGCAGCTTCCGGCCGAATGCCTGGGTGATCGCGGTCCGCTCCTCGCTGAGCTTCTGAGCATCCCGCAGGCCGCCCGCCTCACTTCCAGGCTTTTCGGTCCAACTCGCATTCAGCCTGCTCGCATGGGTGCAGCCGCGGCCTCGATTGAGCATGTTTTCAGGTCCTTGGAGCGCATCCCGACTGGATCGAATGGGGATGCGCCCTAGATTTTCTGATTTTGCGCATGTCCTTATCGGACAACCGGTGCCCACTTTTCCGGGACATGCGCCAGAGGACTCGCCGGTCGTCCGCGTGGCGGATACGCTGACTCGACTCGTTGGAGGAAGTCCCAATGTCCGGCATGCGACGGCGCGAATTCATCTTGGCTCTCGGCGGCGCGGCCGCAGCGTGGCCGCGTCGGGCGTACGCGCAGGCCGCCATGCCGGTGGTCGGTTTCCTCGATCCCATGTGGCCTGACACCGGCACCGCCGATCGCCTGCGTGGCTTCCGGCAAGGCCTCAGGGAGACGGGATTCGTCGAGGGCGAAAACGTCGCGATCGAATACCGCTGGGCCGAGAGCCGAGTCGACCGGCTGTCGCCCCTGGCGGCCGAATTCGTTCGCCGCCAGGTGGCCGTGATCGCTGCGATCGGAGGCTCCACCCCGGCGTTCGCGGCCAAAGCGGAAACCAACACGATCCCCGTCGTCTTCACCGTCGCGCAGGACCCGGTCAAGCTCGGCCTCGTCGCCGAGCTTGCCAAACCCGGCGACAACCTGACCGGAGTCGTTCTTCCGGCCGAGGCGACGGTACGCCGACTCGAGCTGCTGCGCGAACTGGTGCCCGCCGCCACTCACATCTCTGTGTTCCTCGATCCAGCCAATGCCGCGGATGTCGCCTCGACCGTGCGGGACATTAACGCCGCCGCTGCCCGCAGCGGATTGCAACTCAAGATTCTCAATGCCAGCACCGCCCGCGAGATCGATGCGGCTTTCGCGAGCTTCGGGCGCGAGCCACCGGACGCGCTTCTGGTCGGCCCGTTTTCGACCGAACGGCGCGTCCAGCTGACGCAACTGGCGGCGTTCCATAAGATCCCGGCGGCCTATCCGTGGCGCGACTTTGCCGATGCCGGCGGGCTGATGAGCTATGGAGCGAGCCTGGGCGAGGCCTATCGGCAGGCGGGAATGCTGGTAGGGCGCATCCTCAAGGGCGCGAAGGCGGCCGACCTTTCCGTCGTGCGCTCGAGCAAGAATGAGCTGGTCATCAACGCCTCGACCGCGCGGATGCTCGGTTTGAGCGTGCCGCCCTCGCTCATGTCGCTCGCGGCCGCCGTGATCGAATAGCCGTGATCGAAAAGCCGGGCCGGTCGTTTTTGCGCTCGGTCCGCCTGCCTGCAGCGTTGCGGCATCGAGCTGCCAGAGCGCCGCGCTAGCCTAGGGATGGTGACGGCGCCATTGCGCCGGCAGCAGGAAGCTTCCCGCCCACATGCCACGTCTGGCGGCTTCCGCCTCATGCTCCTCCGACCGGTAATCACCGACATCGCCGAAGGCCACCGCCCAGCCCTGCCGCACCATCCAGGCGTTGATGTCGGACCCATCTGGAGCGAAGCAGATCGCGAGAATGCGGCGGTATTTGTCGACCCCGCCGGATCGGCAGGTCAGCCGGCCACCGGCGATATGGCGTTCGAGCTCCCGCGCCGCCGCCCTGCCGCAGGCCCATGGCTGCCCCTTCCCATCGAGGCATGTCTGGTCCCATTCGGGCGCATCGATCCCCGCCAGACGGATACGGGCATGGGCGATCTCGATGCTGTCGCCGTCGAGCACGCGGGCGCGGCCGCTCAGAGCCCCCCTCGGCTCGGTCGTGTGCTGCCGGCTGGTATACAATCCGATCAAGCCGAGCAGCAGCAAGAGCGCAACGAACAGGCGGCCATCGTTGCGGCGGCCTGCATATCTCGTCACGACCGGCTGGCTTACCCTTGGGCGCATCGCTCTCGCCCGCATCGGAAGCGTGGAATCGACTCGCTGGCTCTAGCATATCGTGCCGGCGCTAGCCCGCGATCTGCTCCATGCCTGCGCAGCCGCTCACCCAAACAGGTAAAGTCGATCGCATGCAGCCATCGCACCGACCCACCGCCGCTTTGCTTGCGCCCAAATCGCTATAGAATGGGCGCGAAACGCAGGTGGGTGGCACATACGCGGGGAAGACATGCGATCGGGATTTCCGCCGGTGTCGGCGGTTGCCATCCTTGTAGCGCTGACGTTTGCGGCGACGCCGGCCGCCACGCAGGGCGATTCGCTCGCCGGCAAGACCGTGCAGATGATCATCGGCTTCGGGGCGGGCGGCGGCTACGACCTCTGGGGCCGCACGGTCGCCCGCCATATCGGCCGCCACCTGCCGGGCAATCCGACGGTCGTTCCGCAGAACATGCCGGGTGCCGGCAGCTACGTGGCCGCGAGCTACATGTTCAACGTCGCGCCCAAGGACGGCACGGTGCTCGGCATCATCGCCCGCGACGCCGCGCTCGGACCGCTCTCAGGCGCGACCGGCGCCCGCTTCGATCCGACCAGATTGTCGTGGATTGGAACGCCGACCAAGGAAACCAATGTCTGCATTGCCTATCATACCGCGCAGGTCAAAACCGCGCAGGACCTGTTCGAGCATGAGCTGATCGTGGGCGACACCGGTCCGGGCACCGGCACGCGCGCCTATCCGAAAGCGCTCGACGAGCTGCTCGGAATGAAGTTCAAGCTGGTGGGCGGCTTCCCCGCATCATCTGACGTGTTTCTGGCGATGGAGCGCGGCGAGGTCGAGGGCATCTGCGAGAGCCTCGATAGCATCAAGATCCGCCGACCGAGCTGGATCCCGACCAAAACCATCTCGATCCTGTTCCAGGGCGGCGCCGCCCCCAGCCCCGAGCTCAAGGACGTTCCATTCGTGCTCGATTTCGCGCACAGCGACATCGAGAAGCAGGCGATCGAGTTTCTCTATGCCGGCCAGGGGATCGGACGCCCGTTCGTTGCGCCGCCGGACCTGCCCGCGGAACGGTTGCGCATGCTGCGCGACGCCTTCAATGCCACCATGCAGGATGCCGACTTCCGCGCCGAGGCGGCGAAATCAAAACTCGACCTCGAACCGGACGACGGCGAGCATCTGGCGACGTTGATTGCGAAAATCTACGCGACCCCTAAACCGATCGTGGATAAGATCACCGGCCTGATGAAGTAGGAAGCGCAGGCGATCGAACAGGACAAGGATCGCAGACGCGGCGCGGTCGCGCGCGTGCCGGGTGGCGACCAGGGAGCAAGCGATGGCGAACGGACGGCTCCACGCCTTCAATTTCCAACGCTGGATCGACGAGCACGGCCACCTGCTCAAGCCGCCGGTCGGCAACAAGAAGGTGTTCGAGGACGGCGACATGACCGTGCAGGTCGTCGGCGGACCGAATGAGCGCACCGACTACCACGATGATCCGGTGGAGGAGTTCTTCTACCAGCTCAAGGGCGACATGGTGCTCAAAGTGGTGGACGACGGCCGTTTCTACGACGTTCCGATCCGCGAGGGCGACGTGTTTCTTCTGCCCGCGCACGTGCGCCATTCGCCGCAGCGGCCGCAGCCCGGCTCGATCGGTCTCGTCGTCGAGGCCGCCCGACCCGACGCCGTCGATGCCTTCGAGTGGTACTGCTTCGAGTGCGGTGCGCTCGTCCATCGCATCGAGGCGAAGGTGGCGCACCTGGTCAAGGACCTGCCGCCGCTTTACGAGGCCTTCTATGCCGACGAGAACGCGCGCAAGTGCAAGACCTGCGGCGCCATCCATCCCGGCAAGACGCCGCCGCCGGGCTGGGTCAAGATGTGAAGATGGTTTGCATAGGATAGGCTGAGTGCGGCTAGCGTGCGATACCCATTATCTAACCAACGGCAACAGCTGCTGATGGGTTTTCGCACGAACGCTGAACTCATCGTGCGATCTCAGCCGACGCGATATTTCTCGACCGCCTTCACGTCCCAGCTAATCCCGTTGCCCGGCCGCTGCGGCACCACGGCGAAGCCGTCGGCGATCTCGAGCGGTTCCCGTAGAATCTTGTCGGCCCAATCCACGTATTCGAGGAAATGGCAGGTGGGCGTCGCCGCCAAGAGGTGGGCGCTCACCTCAGGAAACAGATGCGAGGACATCTCGATGCGATGGGTGGCGGCGAGTGCTGCGGCCCGCAGCCAGCCGGTGACGCCGCCGATGCGCTCGAGATCGGGCATCACGTAGTCGGCGGCGCCGGCGGCGAGGGCCGCCGCCATGGCCGAGCTTTCGCAGAAATTCTCGCCGATCTGGATCGGCGTCGCGAGCTCGCGCGCGAGCTCGGCATTGCCGGCATAGTCGTCATGCCGGATCGGCTCCTCCAGCCAATAGATGCCCTCGCCGTCGAGTGCGCGACCGCGCTCGCGCGCCTGGGCGAGGCTGAGCGCCTGATTGTAGTCGACCATCACCAAGACCTCGCCGCCCACGCGTTTGCGCACGGCGTGCAAGGCGGCGAGATCCTCCCGCAGGGTCGGGTAGCCGAGCCGGAGCTTGATGGCGCGGAAGCCGCCAGCGAGCAGCTTTTCGGCCTCATCGGCCAGCGCCTCCGAGCGCATCAGCCCGAGGCCGCAGGAATTGTATGCGGGAATGCGTTTCGCAGCGCCACCGAGCAGGGTAGCGAGCGGCA
This sequence comes from Xanthobacteraceae bacterium, assembly GCA_036555745.1. Lineage (GTDB taxonomy): Bacteria > Pseudomonadota > Alphaproteobacteria > Rhizobiales > Xanthobacteraceae > VAZQ01. The sequence goes on from DATBKV010000053.1 coordinate 15,978, forward strand.
GCCCGGCCGCGATCGCGAGCGCATCCCAGGCCGCTACGTCGAGCGCCGCCATCGCCATCCGCACAATCCCCTGCACCCCGATGAGCGCAAAACGCTCGCTGAGCTTGCACCAGAGCGCGAGCGGCGCGACGCGCTCGCCTTTAACCACGCGCTCCACCTCCTGCAGGATGCTGGCGATCGCCGGCATCGCCGCACCGAAATAGCACCACAGGTAGGCACGGCCGGTGACGTCCTCGGTGGTGTCGAGATCGACGAGCAGCAGCGGCGCCTTGGTCAGGGTGCCACGGCTGGTGCCGAGCGCGTAGTTCATCGGCACCTCGACGCCGACGCAGCGAATGGCGCGGATCGTGAGGGGCGGCAGGATGAGGGTCATGGCCGGAGTCCTGGATTCCGCAGGGGTGGGCATCGAGCGCGCTCGATTCTATCATTCGCGCGCGTCCTGTGGGCGCAATGCCCACGCATTCTGACCGCATGAGTAAGATCGTTCGCGGCATGCCGTACAAATCGCCGTCCGCCGCAAGCGATTTTGTCCAGCGCACGTCCGGAGGAGAGATGCAGGGAAAAGTCACGCTGGAGGATCACTTCGCGACCGAGGCCACGCTTGGCGATTCGCAGCCGTTCGGCACGCACGTCTGGGAAGAGCTGAGGTATCGGCTGCTGGACTTTCAGGAGCAGCGCCTGCGTCTGATGGACGAATGGGGCATCGAGATCATGATCGCGTCGCTCAATGCGCCGGCGGTACAAGCCATTCCCGACGTCAAACGCGCCGTCGAGGTGGCGCGCGAGGCCAACGACGTGTTGGCTGGCGAAGTCGCCAAGCGTCCCGACCGTTTCGTCGGCGTCGCCGCCTTGCCGATGCAGGACCCCGAAATGGCCATCCGAGAGCTGGAACGCTGCATCGCGGAGCTGGGCTTTAAGGGCGCGCTGGTGAACGGATATACCGAGATGGACGGCAAGCCCGTCCATTACGACCTGCCGCAGTACCGGCCGTTCTGGCGCGCACTCGAGCGCCTCGATGTCCCGTTCTACCTGCATCCACGGCCGCCGATGGCGGGCGTCTCGCGGCTCTACGAGGGCCATCCCTGGCTGTTCGGACCGACCTGGAGCTTCGCGGCCGAGACCTCGCTGCATGCGTTGCGACTGATCGGAAGCGGTCTGTTCGACGAGCTGCCCCGCCTCCAGATCGTGCTCGGTCATCTCGGCGAAGGGCTTCCGTTCTATCTCTGGCGCATTGACAACAGGAACAATTGGATGAAGGCCCCGCACAAATACGCCGCGAAGAAGGGTGTTGCGGACTATTTCCGCGCCAATTTCCATCTCACCACGTCGGGCCATTACAGCACGCCGGCGCTGATCGACGCGATTACCGAGATCGGCGCCGAGCGCGTGATGTTCTCGGTAGACTATCCGTTCGAGGATTTCAGCGACGCAGCCGACTGGTTCGACAAGGCGGAGATCAGCGAGGCCGATCGCCGCAAGATCGGCCGCAGCAACGCGATGGCGTTGTTCAAGCTGAAGGGGACGTGAGCGCCGGCGCGGAGGAAGGCTTGCCCTCGGCATGCAGCGTGAGGACGTCCCGCACCGCGCGATTCATCGGTGTCGGCACGCCGACCTGCGCGCCGAGATCGACCACCCCGCCGGCAAGCCAGCGCAATTCGAGCCGCTTGCCCTGCTGCAGATCGTGATGCATCGACGTCGTCATGTCCGGCGGCCATCCGTCGAAGAACGGGATGCGTTGCTCGGCATAATCGGCGGGCAAGGCCACGCCGTGCGCGCGGCCGACGGCGACCACCTCCCGGGCGAGATCGAGCAGGAATTGTCGCGTGAGCGGGTTCGCCCGGATTGGACCGATGGTCGCCCGCATGGCGGTAGTCGCACCGGACATCGCGGCTAGCACCACATATTTCTCCCAGATCGAGCGGCGCACGTCGTCGCTGATCTCGGCATTAATGCCGCCACGCTTGCAGGCATCGTAAAACGCCTGCACGCGCGACGACCGGCGGCCGTCATATTCGCCGAACACCAGCCGCTGCAACGGGCCGGTCTGAACGATGACGCCGGGGCGCCCGATATTGGTTCCAACATAGGCAACGCCGCCCATGAGCGCCGCCTCCCCGAAGATCGGACGCAGCATGTCGTCCTTCTGCACGCCATTCTGAAATGAGATCAGGCCGGTCTGCGGCGTGACGATCGGCAGCAATTGCCGCGCGGCCGCCTCGCTGTCCCACAGCTTCACGCAGAACATCACGAGGTCGACGGGGCCGATGGTCTTGGGATCGTCGGTGACATCGACCTTGGGGAGATGAATCGGCTCAGGGCCGCCTTCCACCGCAAGTCCATGCTCGCGCATGGCGGCGAGATGGCTGCCGCGCGCAACGAAGTGCACGTCGGCGCCGCCCTTGACCAGCCGCGCGCCGAAATAGCCGCCGACCCCGCCAGACCCCATGACCGCGATGCGCAACCTGAACTCCTTTGGCGAGCTTGAAAGCGGCTGCATCCATACTGTGCGGACATTTTCCGCTCAACACTGGGAGCGAGCAGCCGAACCGGCGCCGAGGGGGCCCGCGGAGGGCGGGGCATTCTTGCAGCCACCGCCTGCAAGTCCCATATTTGCAAGGATCGCCCACAGGCGCGGAAGCTCCCGCGGGCCGGTCGAGGGGCGCCGCAAGGGCCCCGTCAAAGTCGCTTACGAGGGCTTTGAGGCCATGTCCCGGGTTCCGTCCCTATCTAGCCCGTTCCTGCTCGGATTTGACGAGATCGAGCGCGCGCTCGACCGCGTCAGCAAGGCCGCCGACGGCTATCCGCCTTACAATATCGAGCGGATCGCCCGCCAGAACGACGAGCCCGAGCGGCTGCGGATCACGCTGGCGGTCGCGGGTTTCCGCCGCGATCAACTCGACGTGACGGTCGAGGAGAACCAGCTGGTCATCCGCGGGCGACAGCAGGACGACAGGGAGCGCCATTACCTCCACCGCGGCATCGCGGCACGGCAGTTCCAGCGCACCTTTGTGCTGGCCGAGGGCATGGAGGTTCTGGGCGCGGACCTGAAAAACGGCCTGTTGTCGATCGATCTCGCCCGGCCGGAGCCGGAACGAATCGTGAAGACGATCAGCATCACCGATAGTGATTGAACCCGAACAGGGCTCGACGCGTTCGAATATGCAAGGAGTCGAGTGCCATGACCAACAACAACATCACCTCCCGAGATCCCCTACTCTCGCCCGAGGCGCTCGCGCTTCTGGGCGGCGGCAAGATCGCTTACGTCAGGACCGTCCGCTCCGAGGACGTACAGAAGCAGTTTCCGCAGGCGCCGCAGCTCGCGCCCGGTACCCTGCTCTATGCGCTGCATGCGGCCGACGGCACGCCTATCATGCTCACCGACAGCCGCGAGGCGGCAATCGCCAATGCCTGGAGCCAGGAGCTGGAGACGGTCAGCGTCCACTAGCCCGGCCCGGTTCACGTCCGCGCAGCATTTTGCCTCCGACTGTGTGATCCAGGACACAGTGAAAAGACCCGCAACGCCGGCCAAAATCGAAGCCTGGACCCTTTTGCCACCCACTGTGTGATCCAGGGCACAGCCAGCGCGATCGATTCGGACGATAGTGGGCTCGCGCGATGCAAGCGCGAGGAGCAGGTGTCATGTTCGATCGATCCGCAATGCAGCTCGCGGCGACCTCGCCGGAGAGACTGGCAGAGTTGGGTGAGAGCCGCTTGGCGTATGTCAAGGCGATCCGCTCCGAAGAGGTTGCCTTCCTCTGCGCGGAGGCGCCCGTGCTCCCAGCCGGCTATCAGGTGTTCGTGCTGCACGCCGCCGACGGCCGGCCGATCCTGCTCGCCGACAGCCGCGAAGCGGTTCTCGCCGATGCGGCGAGTCAAGAGATCGAGACTTTAAGCCTGCACTGAGGCGAGTACGGCCTGCGGGCGCAAGCTCTCATTGCGGCGCTCATGTCCGAAGTGGGCGTTTGCTCCGATGCCATCGTGCTCCTCGCCGCCATGCCCGCCCTCGTCGCGGGCATTTGCGTCTCGCGAGTCAAGGCATGCATCGAAACGCACCGCCGGCAATGACGCCGGCCAATGACGCTGCTCGACAGGCGTTGAAATATGCTAAGCGGCGCTCGCCGATGGCAACGCCAACACGGCGTAGAGCGCCTCGGCGTCGCGCGAGTCGCGCAATTTGCGCGCCACGTCGGGATCGCGCAGCAGGCGGGCGACACGCGCCAGCGCCTTGAGATGATCGGCCCCGGCGGCTTCAGGCGCGAGCAGCAGAAACACCAGATCGACCGGCTGGCCGTCGAGCGCCTCGAAATCGACAGGTCGTTCCAGCCGCGCAAACAGTCCGAACAACTTGCCGAGCTTGGGCAGCTTGCCGTGCGGAATGGCGATGCCGTTGCCCACGCCAGTCGAGCCGAGCTTCTCGCGCTGCTGCAGGATTTCCAGGATCGTGCGCTCGCTCTGGCCGCACAGCTCGGCTGCTCTGGCAGCCAGCTCCTGCAGCACCTGTTTCTTGCTGTTGACCTTCAGCGCCGGAATGACGGCATTGGGCGCGACCAGATCAGTGAGCAACATGGACCTTTATACCAGCAGATCGGGGAGCTCAGGATGGCCCGTCGTCGCAAAGGCCGCGGACCATAAGGACCTGCCGGTTGCCCGTCAATGGGCGCCCTGGGCGCTCGCCGGCGGATCGATCCATCCGATATGACCGTCCGCGCGGCGGTAAACCAGATTGACGCGGCCGTGTCCAGCGTGCCGGAATACGAGCACCGACGCGCCTGTCAGGTCGAGCTCCATAACGGCCTCACGCACCGACAGGCGTTTCAAGGACGCGATCGACTCCGCGATAATGGCCGGGCTCGAATCGGTGATCTGCGCATCGTTTTGCGCCTGGCCCGCGACGACGGACGCTTGCGCGGCGGGCGGGCGCGGCGCGCGCTCCGGAGCATGATCATCACCACGCGCCATCTGGTGATCCTTCAGCCGCCGCTTGTAACGGCGCAGCCGCTTTTCCAGCCGCAACGCCGCCTGATCGGCACTGGCATAGGCATCGGCCGCAAGCGCATCGGTCTCCAGCACGATGCCGGAATCGAGATGGAGGACGCATTCGGTGCGAAATCCGAAGCCCTCTTTGCCGATGGTCACGCGCCCCGAAAACCCGCCGTCAAAATATTTCGCGGCAGCCTGCACCAGGCGCTGATTGATGCGCGTACGCAACGCCGCGCCAACATCGATATTCTTGCCCGATACGCGAAACGGCATGATCGACCTCCAGCGAGCGCTGGTCGATGATCCCGGCGCCGGCCCGCGCTGGGCCGATGCGCGCGGGCGCGTCCGCCTAGTTCCGCCACGGCCAGCCCCCGGGCATGAACCAGGCGCGGCTTCATTGACCCCGTCGCAGCGCTCCGACGACGCGAGCATGCGTCAGGAGTGCGTGGCCGCGAGCGACTGTTTCTCTCGCCGCCGCTGCACCGAGGAGGCAATTCGCATCGCCTCGCGATATTTTGCGACGGTCCGCCGCGCAATGTCGATGCCCGCACCACGCAACTTTTCCACGATCGTGTCGTCCGACAATACCTGATCGGGTCGCTCGGCCTCGATGAGTTGGCGGATTCGGTGTCGCACCGCCTCTGCCGAATGGGCTTCCCCGCCATCCGCCGACGCGATGGCCGAAGTGAAGAAATACTTCAGCTCGAAGATCCCGCGATTGGTAGCCATGTATTTGTTGGCGGTGACGCGCGAGACGGTAGACTCGTGCATGCCGATGGCATCGGCGATGGTCTTGAGATTCAGCGGCCGCAGCTGCTGAACGCCGTGGCTGAAAAACGCGCCCTGCTGGCGCGCGATCTCGGTCGAGACCTTCAAAATGGTTTTCGCGCGTTGATCGAGCGCGCGGATCAGCCAGGTCGCGCTCTGCAGGCGATCAGCCAGATAGCTCCTATCCTTCTCGTCCCTGGCGCTATTGGCAATCTCTGCGTAGTAGCTCTGATTCACGAGCACCTTCGGCAGCGTGTCGGAATTCAGCTCGACGATGAAACCGCCCTCCGGCGTCGGACGGACAAACACGTCCGGCACGATCGGCTGCACCAGGGTGGATCCGAAGACCAAGCCAGGTTTTGGGTTGAGCTGCCGAATCTCCGTGATCATGTCGCTCAAATCGTCCTCGCTCACGCCGCACGCCTTGCGCAAGGCGGCAAGATCGCGCTTGGCCAGCAGATCGAGACGAGCGACGAGCGCCTGCATGGCAGGATCAAACCGGTCGCGCTCCCGGAGCTGGATGGCGAGGCACTCCTCGAGATTGCGCGCGCAAACTCCGGGCGGATCGAAACCCTGCAGGATCGCCAGCACCGCCTCGACCTCGGCAGGGGCGGCGCCCAACCGCTCGGCGACCGCTGCCACCTGGCCGACCAAGTAGCCGGACTCATCGACAAGGTCGATCAGATATTGGCCGATCATGCGCCGCGCCGGGTCTGCCACCGTCAGCGCGAGCTGCCCGGCAAGATGGTCGGCAAGCGTGGTTTCGACCGGGACGAACGCCTCCAGATTGTACTCGCCGCTATCGCGGCCGCTCGGGCCGGACCATTCCGAATAACGCCCGACCCCATCGCCGTTCGAGCGCGAACTGGCGGCATCGGCATCGGCGGGCAGCACGTCGTCGAGGTCTGCGGCGGATCGCTCCGGGACCGCGGAATCATTGCGCTCGTGAGCGACTCCTGGCCAATCTGCGCCGCCGATCTCGGGTCCAGACGAGTGCGCGAGGTCGGCCGAAGGCTTGGCGACCTCAGCCTCTCTCTCCCCCATTCGCTCGAGCAGCGGATTGCGCTCAAGCTCCCCCTCCACATAGGCGGCGAGATCAAGGTTGGAGAGCTGCAGCAGCTTGATGGCTTGCATCAGCTGCGGCGTCATCACCAGCGCGTGGCTCTGCCGGATCTCGAGTCGTTGGGTAAGCGCCATGTCTCCTCAGGGATGGCGGCCCGCGGCGCGCCGGTCGCGTTCGATGCACCCAGAAAAGGTCCGGGCCGCTCGACTGGTCCAATTCTTGCTTATCCGGTTCTGGGTCTGGTGTATACCCGCCCGCCCAGCACCGGCTGCCGGAGAGATTGGGGCGCGGAGAATAGCGGGGAGAATGCCCCGGCGCGCTCGGCTAGATGCGGAATTCCTCGCCGAGATAGAGGCGGCGGACCTCGGGATCATTCACGATGTCGTCCTTGCGCCCTTCCATCAGGACTTGGCCGGAATAAATGATGTAGGAGCGGTCCGTGAGGTCGAGTGTCTCGCGCACATTGTGATCGGTGATCAGCACGCCGATGCCGCGATTGGTCAGGCGCCGCACGAGCCGCTGAATATCCACGACGGCCTTCGGGTCGATGCCGGCGAACGGCTCGTCGAGCAGCATGTAGTTGGGCCGGCTCGCCAGCGCACGCGCGATCTCGACCCGGCGGCGCTCGCCGCCTGAGAGCGCGATCGACGGCGTCTTGCGATGGCGGGTGATCTCGAATTCGTCGAGCAGCGCATTGAGGTCGGCGTCGCGGCGGCCTCGATCCGGCTCCACCACTTCAAGCACCGCGCGGATGTTGTCCTCCACATTGAGGCCGCGGAAGATCGAGGCCTCCTGCGGCAGATAGCCAATGCCGAGCCGCGCGCGCTGGTACATCGGCAGGTGGGTGACGTCGTAGCCGTCAAGCTCGATCTGGCCACGCTCGGGTTTGATCAGCCCGGTGATCATGTAGAACGCGGTGGTCTTGCCGGCGCCATTGGGCCCGAGCAGGCCGACCGCCTCGCCGCGACGCACGTAGAGGCTCACCCCGTTGACCACTTTTCGGCCGCCGTAGCTCTTTTGCAGGCCGTGGGCGGCCAGATACCCCTGTGCCGCGTCCCGCCGGCTCACCGGGGCGCGCGGACGGGGACGCGGCTTGCCCGGCGGGGGCTTCTTGGCGGTCTTGCTGCGGGCGGCCGGGATGGGCCCGCCCAGCGAACCCAGATCCATGGCCTCCTGCCAGCGGCCATTGCCGGCTTTTGCTGGACGTCGAGGCGAACGACGGTTTCGGAACAACGCGAGGATGTTGAGCACGCCGCTGCCTCGAAGCTCCCCGGGTTCTACTGAGTCGTCCGGTACCTAGATGCCCACAATAGCGTCTTCCCGGGAAGCGGAAACTGAACCGAACGCGTGTTTCAGCAGGAGAGACGGAGGTTCTGCGTCCGAATCGGCGCAAATTTATGGACCGGCCCCTGCCACGGCATGCGGGCGCTCAAGACCCCGCACCGGCGGGCGCGCGGTCGAGCCTCGCTTCCCCGAAGGAAGCAGTCATATCAATAAGGTAGCTCCACTTCCGGCAGGCGCTAGCGCTTGTCCGCCGGCGCGCGCGCGTCGCCGGAGGTTCGCGGGTCGGGAGGATTTCGCGGCGCCGACTTGAACAATCCTTCGACCCGGCCCTGGTCCATTTTCGACACCCCACTTGTGAGGTCGACCACCAGCCGCTGGCCCCGCAGGACATCCTCACCCCGGGTCACCACCACGTTGCCGACCAGGGTGACGGTGTTCTCGCGCATGTTGAAGGTGGCGGCGTCCCCGGAGGCATTTTGGTCCTTCTGCACCACAATGACATCGCCCTTGGCCTCGATCCGGCGGATCTGCCGCTCGCCTCCCGGCCCGGGATCGGCGGCCTTGACCGTGCTCTTGCCGGGCTTCGGCGCGCTCTCCTCCTCGTAGAATACGACCAGCGACTTGCAGCGCATTTCGGTGTCGCCCTGCTGCACGTAGACGTCGCCGGTAAAGGTGGCCATCTTATCCTTCTCGCGTAGTTCCAGCGAGGCCGCGCGGATCTTGACCGGCTCGTCGCGGTTCTGCGAGAAGCCCTGCAGCGCGTTGGGCGGTCCCTGACTCTTCTGCGCGCCCGCTTCTCCTGCCGCAAGCGCAAGGGCGAGCGCCAGCGCGGCCGTGCCCGCGACCGTGCGCCACCGCAACAAACGCGGGCTCATTGCTTGTTCGCTCCGCCCATGCCGGAGGTCGTGCTGTCCAGCAGCAAGGTGACCGACACGCCGCGCTCGAAGCGCATGAGGTCGCCGGAGTCGGCGACCTCCATGCGGTTGGCGTTGATGGTCCAGGTCGCCGTCTTCACCTCTACCGGCTTCTCGGACACGATCCGGCTTCCGCGCACGTCCACCACCGCCTCATTGAGGAAGGCTTGGTAGCCGCTCGAGGACGTCACCACGATGTTCTGATTGAGCGTGAGCTGCTCGGTCTTGGAGTTGAAGGAACCGCCCTTCGCGGTGGTCTCGAACGTCACATTGTCTTTCATCTCCATGGTCGCGTGGATGCCGTGGAGCTCGACCATGTCGGGCTTGGTCATATCCTGGGCGGCGGCCTGGGCGACCATGTTGTAGCGACGGTTGTCGCGCGTGAAACCTGCAAGGCGCGGCTGCTGCATCATGATCTTGGTGCCGGAGACCACCAGCGTTCCGATATCCATGGGCACGCCGGTGAGGACGCGCAGCGGCTTCAGCAGGACCGTGATCGCCACTCCCAGGACGACCGCGGTGGCCACGCCGGCGGGCACCGCCACACGCAGCATGCGTATGAGCCGGCTGTGGCGCACGGCGGCGCGAAACACCTGATCGCTGTCCAAGCGACCGAACCGCGCGTCGAGGCGCGATTCTTCCCCCTGGACCTGCGTTGCCGCCGCTAAAGAATTCATCCCCCGAGCCCCTCTCCGCCGGCGTGCGGCCGGACGGCCCCGATGTGAGCCCCTTCGGGCGCCATGCTCGCTCCCAAATATGGCCCGGGCGCGGCAGGAGCGGCGAAGAATAAGCCGAAAAAGGCCTCCGGAAAACGCCCCAGCCGGGTAATACCCGGAATTAGCTAACCCACCCGTACCATCCCACCGCATCACCGATGGGGTCGCATTGCGCCGCGTGCCCTGGTTTCTTTGAGTTTGCGCAGGCCCTCATCCGAAACCGGCGCCCGCTTTTCCGGGACATGCGCTAGGAGTGGGCGAAAATGTCCTCGGCCGCCCAGCCGGCAAGATCGAGCCGCACCCGATCGGGCAGGAAGCGGAAGCAGGCCGCCGCGAGCTCCGTTCGCCGTTCCCGGGCGAGAATGGCATCGAGCTTGTCCTTGAGCGCATGCAGGTGCAGCACATCGGAGGCGGCATAGGCGAGCTGCGCCTCGGTGAGCGCCTCGGCGCCCCAATCGGACAGTTGCTGCTGCTTGGAGAGCTCGATGCCCAATAGCTCGCGCACGAGGTCCTTGAGGCCGTGCTTGTCGGTATAGGTGCGGGCCAGCCGTGAGGCGATCTTGGTGCAATAGATCGGTGCGGGCATCAGGCCCAGCCGCCGGGTGAGTACGCCCAGGTCGAAGCGGGCGAAATGAAAGATTTTGACGATCGCCCCGTCGGCAAGCAACTTCGTCAGATTCGGCGCCTCGTGCACGCCCGCCGGGATCTGGATCACGTCGGCCGAGCCGTCGCCCGGAGAGAGTTGGACCACGCACAACCGGTCGCGGTGCGGATCGAGCCCCATGGTCTCCGTGTCGATCGCGAGCGCGGAGACCTGATAGTGCGTCAGATCGGGCAGGTCGCCGCGGTGCAAACGGATGGTCATGACCTGGCGCGAAGCGGCGGCATGAGACTGGTGCCCAGGAGAGGACTCGAACCTCCACGCCTCGCGGCGCTAGTACCTGAAACTAGTGCGTCTACCAATTCCGCCACCTGGGCTTTGCGGCGATTAGGTACGGAGCGGGTCTGTCGTTGTCAAATGCGCCGCCGGCGCGGCTCGGAGCGCAGGACGGCCGACGAGCCGCCCCTGTACAGTGTAAGGGCGATCCTGTATTCGGCGGCGCGAGTGGATGCGAGCGAGCATGACCGACGTTCCCCTCGAAACGCTTGTCACCGTGTTCGGCGGATCGGGCTTTCTCGGCCGCCACGTCGTGCGCGCATTGGCCAAGATCGGCTACCGCACCCGCGTCGCGGTACGACGCCCCGAGCTCGCCGGCTTCCTGCAGCCGCTCGGCCGCGTCGGGCAGATCCATGCCGTGCAGGCCAATCTGCGCGATGCGGCTTCAGTCGAGGCAGCCGCGCGCGGTTCCGACGTCGTGATCAACCTGGTCGGCATCCTGTTCGAGCGCGGACGGCAACGATTCGACGCGGTGCACGCCTTCGGCGCCCAGGCGGTAGCGCTCGCTGCGAGGGCGTTGGGTGCGCGCATGATCCACGTGTCGGCGATCGGCGCCGACGAGGGTTCGCCGTCGCACTATGCCCGCTCCAAGGCCGCCGGCGAGAAGCTGGTGCTCGCCGCCACGCCCTCCGCCGTGATCCTGCGGCCCTCCGTCATGTTCGGGCCGGAGGACGATTTCTTCAACAAGTTTGCCTCTCTTGCCCGCTTTTCGCCGGCGCTGCCGCTGATCGGCGGCGGCCACACGCTGTTCCAGCCTGTTTTCGCCGGGGATGTCGCCAGCGCGGTCGTCGCCGGCATCGAGGACCGCGCCCAGGAGGGGCAGATTTACGAGCTCGGCGGCCCGGAGGTGCGCAGCTTTCGCGAGCTGATGCAATTTGTGCTGGCGACCGTCGACCGGCGGCGTCTGCTGGTGCCGATTCCCTTCGCATTGGCCAAGTTCCAGGCCGCCTTGCTCGGGCTCATGCCCAAGCCGCTGCTGACCACCGATCAGGTCGAGCTGCTGCGGCACGACGTGATCGTCTCGGACGCGGCCAAGCGCCAAGGCCGAACGCTCGAAGCGCTCGGCATCGATCCCGTAGCCGTGGCGACCGTGGTGCCGTTCTATCTGTGGCGCTTCCGCAAGCGCGGGCAATTTCAGGCGCCCGCCGTCAGCCAGTGACCGGACTGCGCGCATGCCGTGCCGGGCTCATGCCGCGATGAGCGCTCGCTGACGTGGCTGTGATAACGAACATTGAGGATCTGCGCCGGATCGCACGACGGAAAATTCCGCGCGCGATCTACGACTATGTCGAGCGCGGGTCCTATGACGAGCTCACCCTCAATGCCAATCGCGCCGAGCTCGACGCCATCCGGCTACGCCAGCGCGTGCTCATCGATGTCTCAAAGGTCTCGCTGGCGACCTCGATGCTGGGCGAGGCCGTGTCGATGCCGGTGGCGATCGCGCCGACCGGATTGACCGGCTTGGTGCACGGCGACGGCGAGATGCTGGCGGCGCGCGCCGCCGAAGCGGCCGGCATCAAGTTCTGCCTCTCTACCATGTCGATCTGCTCGATCGAGGACGTGCGCAGCGCGGTCAAGGAGCCGTTCTGGTTCCAGCTCTACATGTTCCGCGACCGCGGTTTCAGCGCATCGGTGATCGAACGGGCGCGCGCCGCGCGCTGCTCCGCGCTATTCGTGACGGTCGATCTGCCGATGCGCGGTCAACGTCATGCCGACCTCAAGAACGGGCTCACCGTCCCGCCGCGTCTGACGGCGCGCAATGCCCTCGATATCGCCCGCAAGCCGGCCTGGCTGCTCAAGGTGCTGCTCGGCCGGCGCAAGACTTTCGGCAACGTGGAGGCCTACCTCAAGGGCCGGGTCGGCATCGAGAAGGCCGGCGCCTGGTCGAATCAGAATTTCGATCGCTCGCTGAGTTGGCGCGACATCGAGTGGGTGCGCAGCCTGTGGCCCGGCAAGCTGGTGCTCAAGGGCATCCTCGATGTCGAGGATGCCAAGACCGCCGCCGCCGCCGGCGTCGATGGCATCGTGGTCTCCAATCACGGCGGGCGCCAGCTCGACGGCGCCCATTCCACCATCCACGCGCTCCCCGCCATCGCGCGCGCGGTCGGCGACCGCATCGAGGTGCTCTTCGATGGCGGGATCCGCTCGGGCCAGGACGTGCTCAAGGCGCTGGCGAGCGGCGCGCACGGCTGTTTGATCGGCCGCGCTTATCTCTATGGCTTGGCCGCGAACGGCGAAGCCGGCGTCCGCCTGGCGCTCGATCTCATCCGTGCCGAGCTTGAGGTGGCGCTGACCCTGACCGGGGTGCGCGATGTGCGCGCAGTCACGCGCGAGGTGATCGCGTAAAGGGCGCGCCGTTATCCGTATCCCAGGCCCAGCGCGATCAGCGCCAGCGAGCCGACGATGATGCGCCACCAGCCAAACAGCGCAAAGCCGTGGCGCTGCACGTAGTCGAGAAAGGTCTTCACCACGATCCAGGCGCACGCGAACGACACTACGAAGCCGACCGCCACGAGGAGGACATTGCTCGCGCTCAACTCCCCGCGGCTCTTGAACAGGTCGTAGGCGAAGGCGCCGGCCATGGTTGGCATGGCCAGCCAGAACGAGAACTCCGCGGCCGAGCGGCGGTCGGCGCCCAGCAGCATGGCGGCGACGATGGTCGCGCCCGAACGCGAGACTCCCGGAATCATGGACACGCACTGGGCCACGCCAATGATGAAGTACATGGGCAGCGTGAATCCGGTGGCGTCGCGGTAGCGCGGGCGGAGATCGATGAAGTCAATCCATAGCAGCACGATACCGCCCAGGATGAACGTGACGCACACGATCCAGAGGTTGAACAGCACCGCCTTGATGAAATCATGGGCGAGGGCGCCGACCACTGCCGCCGGCAGGAACGCGAGCAGGACGCCGATGACGAAGCGGCGCGCCGCCGGTTCCTTGAACATGCCGAGCGCGAGATGCCACAGGCGGGTGAAGTAGATCGACAACAGCGCGAGAATGGCGCCGAACTGGATGAGGATCGCGAACGTCTTGCCGAAATCCGCGTCGTCGAAGCCGAAGAAGCGCTGGACCAGGAGCAGGTGTCCGGTCGAGGACACCGGCAAGAATTCGGTCAGGCCCTCAACCACGCCGAGAATGAATGCCTTGAACAGATCGAGCGACATGACGAGCTCCGCCGCATGGGGAACAGCGCCGCGCAGCGGCGGGCGAGAATGGGGTCCGGGACTTGCGCTTTTCCCGCATCATTAACCCGGGAGCAACGGGGAAGGCGGAACATTGCACAGGTTGCTCACGGCCTCTATCCAGAGGGCCGGGCGCGACCTAACGTCCGTGTCGTCGCATCCTACCTGCCCCCAGACCGCCGGAATGCTTAAGGCCGCATGCTGACTTTGTTTCATCACCCGTTCTGCCCTCACTCGCGTTTCGTCCGGCTTGTGCTCGGCGAGTACGGGCTGGCCGCGCGCACGGTCGAGGAGCGGGTATGGGAACGCCGGGAGGACTTTCTGATTCTCAATCCCGCCTGCACCACGCCGGTGCTGGTGGAGGAAGGCCAGCCCGCGATTCCCGGCGCAGCGCTGGTAGCGGAATATCTCGACGAGACGCGTGGGGCGGAGCTGCGCGAGCAGCGCCTGCTGCCGCGCGAGCCAGGAGCGCGCGTCGAAGTGCGCCGGCTGACAAGCTGGTTCAATGACAAGTTCTTCGCCGAGGTGAGCGGGCCGCTCACGATGGAGCGCTTGTACAAGCGCCAGATGCCGCCGAGCGCCGGCGGCGGCGCGCCCGATACCGACGCGATCCGTGCGGCCCGCCACAACCTGCGCTATCATCTGGCCTATATCGGCTGGCTCGTTCGCACGCGCGATTGGCTCGCCGGCCAGCGCATGAGCTACGCCGATCTCGCCGCGGCCGCGCATCTGTCGGCAGCCGATTACCTGGGCGACGTGCCATGGAACGAAGACGAAGCCGCGAAGAACTGGTACGCGCAGGTGAAGTCGCGGCCGTCGTTCCGTCCGATCCTGGCGGAGACGCTCGCCGGCATTCCGCCGTCCGACACCTACGCCGATCTCGACTTCTGAGCAAAGCAGCCGCGCTCAAGGCGGCGCTCGCCCATGTCGCGCGCGAGCTCGATTTTGACGCGGTTGGCGTCGCGCGCCCGAACTCGATCCCGCTGGCGCCCGAGCGGCTGCGCCAGTTCCTGGCCGAGGGCGACCACGGCGACATGGACTGGATGGCGAAGACCGCAGCGCGCCGCGGCGATCCGCAGGCACTGTGGCCGCAGGCGCGCTCGGTCATCATGCTCGGCCTCAACTACGCCCAGGGGGAGGGCGACCCGCTCGCGATCTTGCGCGAGCGCAACCGCGGCGCGATCTCGATCTACGCGCAAGGCGACGACTACCACGACATTCTCAAGCCACGGCTCAAGGCGCTGGCGCGCTGGCTGGTCGCGGAGGCCGGTGGCGACGTGAAGGTATTCGTCGATACCGCGGCGGTCATGGAGAAGCCGCTTGCCGCCGCAGCCGGTGTGGGATGGCAGGGCAAGCATACCAACCTGGTGTCGCGCCAGTTCGGCTCGTGGCTGTTCCTCGGCGCGATCTTCACCACCTTGGATCTGCCGCCCGACCCGCCCGAGACCGACCATTGCGGCAGCTGTCATGCTTGTCTCGACGTCTGCCCGACCGCGGCGTTCCCCGCGCCCTATCGGCTCGATGCGCGCCGCTGCATTTCCTATCTCACCATCGAGCACAAGGGGCCGATCCCACGCGATTTACGCGCAGCGATGGGCAACCGCATCTATGGCTGCGACGACTGCCTGGCGGTGTGCCCATGGAACAAGTATGCGCGCGCCGGCCGCGAGATGAAACTCGCCGCGCGCAGTGAGTTGCGCACCCCGGGGCTCGCCGAGCTCGCCCGGCTCGACGATGCCGCGTTCCGCAGGCTGTTCTCCAAATCGCCGGTCAAACGCACCGGGCGGGACCGATTCGTGCGCAATGTGCTGATCGCAATCGGCAATTCCGGGGATGCGGCGCTCGCCGCTGCGGCGCTGCGGCTCGTGGCCGATGCGTCGCCGCTGGTGCGTGGCGCCGCGGTGTGGGCGCTCGGCCGCTTGCTGCCGCGCGCGCGGCTCGCCGAGCTCGCGTCCGCCCGGCGCGGCGAGGAGCGCGAGCCGCTCGTGCAGGACGAGTGGGCGGCGGCGCTCGCGCCGGGCGCGGCTTGATGCCCACGCTGCTCTGCCTCGGGCTCGGCTACTGCGCCCGCCACTACGTCACCGAGTTCGGCGCCCGTTTCGGTCGCATCGTCGCAACCACACGGAGCGCCGACCGCGTCGCTGCGCTTGCCCGCGAAGGCATCGCCGGCCGCCGGCTCGAGCCGCTCCTCTTCGATGGCGCCTCGGCGGAGCTCGCCGCTGCCATCGCGCAGGCCGATGCGCTGCTGGCATCGGCCGCGCCGGAGGCGGGCCACGACCCCGTGCTCGCCGTGCTCGCCGACCAGGTCGCGAACGCGCCGCGGCTGCGGTCCGTCGTCTACCTGTCCTCGCTCGGAGTCTATGGAGATAGCGGCGGCGCCTGGATCGACGAGACCGCGGCAACCATTCCGGCCCACGGCCGCGGCCATGCCCGCGTTGCGGCCGAGCGCGCCTGGCGCGCGCTCGGGGCGCGACGAAAGCTGCCGGTGGCGATCCTGCGGCTCGGCGGCATCTACGGTCCGGGGCAGAACGCCTTGGTGCGGCTCCTGCGCGGCACGGCGCAACGCGTGCACAAGCCCGGGCACGTGTCGAACCGGATCCACGTCTACGACGTCGCCCAGGCGATCGAGGCGGCGTTTGCGCGCTGCGCCGACGGGGTATTCAACGTCGTTGACGACGAACCGGCGCCTCCCGGCGAGCAGATCGCATTCGCGGCGCATCTCCTCGGGATCGAGCCGCCGCCGGAAATTCCGCATGCCGAGGCGCACAAGGTTCTCACGCCGTTCGCACTGAGCTTTTACGAGGGCTGCATCCGCGCGCGCAACGACAGGCTCAAAGCCGTGCTCGGCGTGAGGCTGCGCTATCCGACCTACCGGGAGGGCCTGCGTGCGCTGCACGCGGCCGGAGATCACCGCAGCGCCACCAAGGCTGCTGCTGGCTGAGACAATCGTCTATCGCGATGGAAACGGCGCCCGGGGTCGCCCCGGGCCGCTCCGCCTCTTCGGCCGAACCTCGACATTCGGCTTTTCAAAACTCCGCGACCGCGGCGATGAGCCGCTCGATGTCCTCCGGACGCGAGAGGCGATGGTCGCCATCTTTCACCAGCGTGAGCACGACGTCGTCCTGTGCGAAGCGCGAGGTCAGCTCGACCGCGTGCCGCCATGGCACATCGGGATCTTGAACACCCTGCAGGATGCGCACCGGACAGCCGGTCTCGATCAGGCCGTCGAGCAGAAGATGCGCACGCCCTTCTTCGATCAAGGCGCGGGTGATGAGATAGGGCTCCTCAGAATATTGCGACGGACGCGCCCACACGCCGTCGTGCTCGATCGCGCGCTTGGCCTCCGGCGGGAAGCGCTTCCACATCAACTCCTCGGTGAAGTCGACGGCGGGGGCGATCAGCACCAGACCCGCCACGCTGGCGTGGCATTGCCTGCGTCGGGCCAACTCGCGCATCAGCAGCAGCGCCAGCCAGCCGCCCATGGACGAACCGATCACGACTTGCGGTCCGCGACAGAATGCATCGAATACCGCCAGGCTGTCCTCCAGCCATATCCCGATCGTGCCGTCGGTGAACGCCCCGCCCGATTCGCCGTGGCCGGAATAGTCGAACCGTGTCATCGCCCGGCCATGCTCGCGCGCCCACAGATCGAGCGCTTGCGCTTTGGTGCCCTGCATGTCGGATTTGAATCCACCCAGCCAGAACAGGCCGGGCGCGGCTCCCGCGCGCTGCCGTACCGCAAGGCGCCGGGCCGCGCCGCCGGTTCCAACGTCCAGGAATTTCGGGCAAAGATCGTTCATTGGCCATCGGGCTCTGGGGGCAGGCGGTCTCGGGACGCCGTCCGCCTATGGGCCGCATGCCGAGATCGAATGCAAGCGGACATGGACCGGTTGCGGCGGAGGACACGGGCTGAGCGTGAGCACAGGCAACGAGGACACGCAGGCTTCCCGGCGTACCCTGGAGGGCGCGACCGTCCTGCAGATCGTGCCGGCCTTGCGCGAGGAACCGGTGGCGCGCACGGCACTCATCGTGGCCTCGGCGCTGGTGCAATCGGGCGCGCGGGCGATCGTTGCCGGCGAGAACGGACCGCTAGCGGCGGAGCTCAAGGCGTTCGATGGCGAATGGGTTCCGCTTGCGAATGCCACCGCAGATCCGTTCAAACTCAGACGCAGCGCGCGCAGCCTCGCCAGCCTGATTGCGTCCGAGCGGGTCGATGTCGTGCATGCGCAAAGTATTGGCGCGGGGTGGATTGCCGGCATGGCGGCGGCACGAATCGCGGTCTGGATAGTGACCACGCTCCCCGACGTGCCGGCGGCTTCGGGGCTGCGCGCCTATCGGGCCGGTGCGCTGGCGCGCGGCGACCGCATGATCGCGCCCTCAAGCTATGCCGCCGCCCCGATCGCGGCCCGCCATGGGCTTGCGCCCGACCGGATCACGATCATTCCACGCAGCATCGACACCGCCGCTTTCGACCCCGCCGCCGTCAGCCCCGCGCGGGTCGAAACCTTGCGCAAGGCGTGGCGCGTGCCGCCGCAAGCGCGCATCCTGCTGGTGCCGGGACGGGTGGCGCCGTGGAATGGCCAAAGCATCCTGCCGGCCGTGGCCCGGTCGCTGCTCGACGATCGCGTGCGCGGCTTTGTCTTCGTGCTCGCGGGCGAGCATCGCAGCCATCGCAAATACGCACGCGCGGTCGCGCGAGAGGCGAAGAGCAAGGGGGTGGCGCCCCTGATTCGACTGACCGGCCATTGCCGCGACCTGCCGGCGGCGTTCGCGGCCGCGGATACCGTGATTGTCCCCTCGCTCGAACCGCCGGTCTATGGCCGCGTGGTGGCGCAAGCGCAGGCGATGGGCCGGCCGGTTGTCACCTCCGACGTCGGCCTCCTGCCGGAGCACGTGGTGACCCCTCCGGACATGCCCGAGGCGGTACGGACCGGTTGGGTCGCGAAGGCGGGCGATTCCAAAGCCTTCGCCGGCGCCATCACCGCTGCTTTCTCCCTCGACGATGTCGCTTATCGCACCATGGCCGCACGCGCCCGGCAATTTGCCCAATACATGTTTTCGCCGCAGAGCGTGGCGGCGGCGACGCTCGAGGTATACGGCTCGCTATTGGCGCGCGACCTCTGACGCGCGCGGAAGCACGCCCCGGGCGGCCGGGGCGCGCGGGCACGAAATCGCACCGATTTGCCGTTGACTTATGGCCGGTTTGTCCTGATCTTTTGAGGGCCTGCCGCCGCAGGCACGTCGCAACAGCATGAGGAGAGCCGAGCCATTCGTCGCCCAATGAGACCCGCGCAGCCCGCCCCCAAGGACGGCCCGCGCATCAACGAGGAGATCCGTGTTCGCGAAGTGCAATTGATCGATCAAACCGGCCACAATCACGGGCGCGTCGAGATCCAACTCGCCCTGGAGAAGGCCCAAGAAGCCGGGCTTGATCTCGTCGAGATTGCCCCCAATTCGTCCCCGCCCGTCTGCAAGATTCTTGATTACGGCAAATACAAATACCAGGCGCAGAAGAAGGCGGCGGAAGCCCGCAAGAAACAAAAGGTCGTCGAGGTCAAGGAGATCAAGCTCCGGCCCATGATCGACGACCACGACTATGACGTGAAGATGCGCTCGATGCAGCGCTTCTTCGAAGAAGGCGACAAGGTGAAGGTGACGCTGCGCTTTCGTGGGCGCGAGATGGCGCACCAGGAACTGGGCTATCAGCTGCTCAATCGGGTCAAGGACGACACGTCTAAAGTCGCCAAAGTCGAGCAGGAGCCGCGCTTCGAAGGCCGCCAAGTGGTGATGGTGCTGGCGCCCAGGTGACATAGGCGCCGCCACGCCTGACGGCGACGTTCTCATTGTACTGCGGCTCTCAGCCCCTCGTCGTTCCACGGCCGCGACCTTGCTGCCGTGCCGTTGCCATTCGGCTCGCCGCTCTCCCGAGACACGTCTCCCCAAGCCGGCGCCCGGTTGTATTTGCCGCCCGCCTCTGCCATAACGCCGCCCTTCCGCCGCCCGGCCGAAAGGGCTGCCGTGGCGGCGGCGAAGTGCTCAATCAGCACGCTCCACCGAGCAAAATCCGGCCAGCCGGGCGTTTGACCGCGGCTGCTGCCGCAAAGGAGAGCCAAATGCCCAAGCTCAAGACCAAATCCGGCGCCAAGAAGCGCTTCAAGGTGACCGGCGGCGGAAAGGTGCTCTATCAGCAGTCCGGCAAGCGGCACGGCATGATCAAGCGCACCAAGAAGCAGATCCGCCAGTTGCGCGGCACCGCGGTCCTGTTCAAGACCGATGGCGACAAGATCAAGAAATATTACTTGCCCAACGGTTGATCGGCTGCCGGACCGCGATCGTCCGCACATCCAATCGTTGCAGACTACCCAGGAGATCAGCCATGGCACGCGTCAAGCGCGGCGTCACCGGGCACGCCAAGCACAAGAAAGTCTTCAAGGCCGCCAAGGGCTATTACGGCCGGCGCAAGAACACCATCCGCGTCGCCAAGCAGGCGGTGGAGAAGGCGAACCAGTACGCCTATCGTGACCGCAAGCGCAGGAAGCGCACCTTCCGCGCGCTCTGGATCCAACGTCTCAACGCGGCGGTCCGTCCCTTCGGCCTGACCTACAGCCGCTTCATCAACGGCCTCGACCGCGCCGGCCTGCTGGTCGATCGCAAGGTGCTTTCCGACCTAGCGATCAGCGAGCCTGTGGCGTTTGCGGCGATCGTCGAGAAAGCCAAAGCCGCGATCGCGGCCTGACGACGGAGAACGGAACTCAGGCGACCGGTGGCGGAGATGGTTGTCCGTCCTCCCTCGTCTGCCGTCCGCAATGAGCATGATCGACTCCGCCTATGTCCGCCGGATGGCGCGCTACAACCGTTGGCAGAACGAGAACCTCTATAGTGTCGCCGACGCGTTGTCCGATGCCGAGCGGCGACGTGACCGCGGCGCCTTCTTCGGCTCGATCCAGGCCACGCTCAACCATCTGCTCTGGGCCGACCGCGTCTGGATGAGCCGCTTCGCCGGCACGCCCCGTCCGCCCGGAGGCATTCCCGATTCGGTGGCACTCTACGGGGATTGGAGCGAATTGCAGCGCGAGCGGGCGGCGTTCGACTCCGTCATGGTCGACTGGGCAGAGCGGATCGAGGACGATGCGCTGGCCGGCGACCTCACCTGGTACTCGGGGGCGATCAAGGCCGAGGTCAGCAAACCGAGATGGCTCCTGGTCACCCACATGTTCAATCACCAGACCCATCATCGCGGCCAGGTGCATTGCATGCTCACCCAAGCCGGTGGCAAGCCCGGCGATACCGACTTGTTCATCTTGTCGACGTGACCGCCGGGCGGTCTCGACGCTCCGGGAACAAGGCGATGCAGGACCTCAAAGCTGAACTTGTGCGCGGGCTGTGGTACGTCGCGCTGCCGGCAGCGGATTTGCGCCCGGGGCGGTTGGCGCACAAGACGTTGCTGGGCGAGCCGGTGCTGATCGGCCGCGCCCGCGGCGGGGACGTGTTCGCCTTGCGCGATATCTGCCCGCACCGCGGCATTCCACTGCATTACGGCCGCTTCGACGGCGAGACCATCGCCTGCTGCTACCACGGCTGGCGCTTTGACCGATCCGGCACCTGCGTCGAGATTCCGTCGCTGCGCGAGGGCCAGGAGGTCGATCTCGCCAAGATCCGCTGCGGCGCCTATGCCTGCGTGGAGCGGCAGGGCCTAATTTGGATCTACTTTCCGGCCGCCGGCCAGGCTGCGAGCGAGCCACCGCCACCCCCGCACATGCCGGTGTTTTCCGACGCCGCGCGGCCGGCCGCCGCCATCATGCAGCGCTTTCCGTGCTCGACCGACCATGCCGCCTTCGGCCTCATGGATCCGACCCATGCAGGGTTCGTGCACACCTCGTGGTGGTTCAAGCATCAGGCCGCCAAGCTGCGCCCGAAGGAAAAGCAGTTCGAGCCGACCGCGCTCGGCTGGCGCATGGTGCGCCACCGGCTGCCGCCGCAGAATCTGGTCTACAAGCTGCTCGGGCGCGACGTGGAGACCGAGATTTCCTACCAGCTTCCCGGGCTGCGCATCGAGGAGGTGCACGGCGACCGCCATAGCGTGGTCGGCCTTACCGCAATCACGCCGGTCACCGACGAGGCGACCGAGGTCCACCAGATCTTCTGGGCTTCCCCGGGCTGGGTGGCGCCGCTCGCGCCGCTGCTTCAACCGCTGATGCACACGTTTCTGGGCCAGGACCGGCAGGTCGTGGTGCGCCAGCGCGAGGGCCTTGTGCACCGGCCGCGGCTGATGCTCATCAACGACGCCGACACCCAGGCGCGCTGGTGGATGCGCCTCAAAGAGGAATGGATCGCGGCGCAGGCGCAGGGACGCGCCTTCGTCAATCCGCTTGAGCCCAAGACCCTGCGCTGGCGCAGTTGAGGACCACGATGAACGACCTTCGCCTGCTGGAGAACGAGCTCATCGCCGCGATCGCGGCGGCGGCGGACGAGGGCGCGCTCGAAGCCGTGCGCGTTGCCGCCTTGGGCCGGCACGGCTCGATCTCCGCGCTGCTGAAAACTCTCGGCACGCTGTCGCCGGAGGAGCGCAAGGAGCGCGGCTCCGCCATCAATGGCCTCAGAGACCGCATCACCGCCGCGATGGCGGCCCGCAAGGATGAGCTCAAAACGCTCGCGCTCGAGCAGCGGCTCAATACCGAGATCGTGGACGTGACGCTGCCGGTGCGCGAGCCCCCGACCGAGACCGGGCGCGTCCATCCTGTCAGCCAGGTCATGGATGAGCTCACCGCGATCTTCGCCGACATGGGCTTTGCCGTCGCGGAAGGTCCCGACATCGAGACCGATGATTACAATTTCACCAAGCTCAATTTCGCCGAGGGTCATCCGGCGCGTGACATGCACGACACGTTCTACTTCAATCCCAAGCCGGACGGCTCGCGGCTGCTGCTGCGCACCCACACCTCGCCGGTGCAGATTCGCACCATGCTGGCGCAGAAGCCTCCGATTCGCGTGATCATTCCCGGCCGCACCTATCGCAGCGACAGCGACCAGACCCACACGCCGATGTTCCACCAGGTCGAGGGGCTCGTCATCGACAACAGCTCCCACCTAGGCCACTTGAAATGGATCCTGCAGGAATCCTGCAAGGCGTTCTTCGAGGTCGACCAGGTGAAGATGCGCTTTCGTCCGTCATTCTTTCCATTCACCGAGCCCTCGCTCGAGGTCGACATCCAATGCCGCCGCGACAGGGGCGAGATCCGGTTCGGCGAGGGCGAGGACTGGATGGAGATCCTGGGCTGCGGCATGGTGCATCCCAACGTGCTGAAGAATTGCGGCCTCGATCCCGAGGTGTATCAGGGCTTCGCCTGGGGCATGGGGATCGACCGCCTCGCCATGCTCAAATACGGCATGCCGGATCTGCGCCCCTTCTTCGAAGCCGACGTTCGCTGGCTCACCCATTACGGCTTCCGCCCGCTGGACTTCCCGACCCTGGCCGGCGGATTGAGCGTGTGATTGGCGCAGATAAAGGCCCCCGCGATGATCCAGCTGCTGGATCGCTGGCTCTACGACGCCGTGACCCACGGCTGGCCGCGCCCACGGATCGACAACTATATCGAAGTCCTACGAGTCGACGACCCCGAAAGCGCGCTGCCCAACGTCATCAGCCGCACATTTCAACTCATCGACACCAAGGCGAGCGGGCTCCTCACCCACACCTCCATGATGATCGCCGCCCTTGGCGTGGCCGGCCGCCTGGTCGCCGACAGCTACCTCGAATACGGCGTCATCGTCGCGGAGATCATGCTCTATCTGCTGGTCGCGGTTGCATGCCTGCGCTGCATGGCCATCTTCAACGAGCACGCCGTTGCTCACGATCCTTCGCTGGTGAGCAATGCCGTGCGGGACGAGCTGATCTTGCGTCGCGAGCTCTATATGATGTGCAACCGCGCGGCCATCTTTCTGACTGTGCTCATCTTCATCAGCCTGCCGATCCTGTATTTCTATGTTCCGTAATCCCGATCGACACGCAAGACGACAACCTCGAGATTGCCGAAGCGATGGCTGGCACATTCGTGACTGCGACGGGCGAGACGTCATGAGCAACTGCCGAGGCGTCGCGGCAAGCACGGTGGCCGGCATCGCGCGAGCCCCCTGCTGCCGGTGGGAAAGGGGGCGCACCACTCGCGTCGAGACGCCGGCATGATGAAATTCACTTTGGCATGGCTGAAGGAGCACCTCGACACCGACGCGCAACTGGCGGCCATTGTCGACAAGCTCACCATGATCGGGCTCGAGGTCGAGAACGTCGTCGACCGCGGCAAGCTGCTCGCGCCGTTCACGATCGCGCGGGTGATCTCCGCCGAGCAGCATCCCAATGCCGACCGGCTGCGCGTCTGCATGGTCGAGACCGGGTCGGGAGATCCGGTGCAAGTCGTGTGCGGCGCGCCCAATGCGCGCGCCGGCATGAAAGGGGTGTTCGTGCCGCCAGGCGCCTTCATTCCGGGCAAGAATATGACGCTCGGCGTCGGCAAAATCCGCGGCGTCGAGAGCCGCGGGATGCTGGTGTCGGAATTCGAGCTGCAGATCTCCGACGATCATGAGGGCATCATCGAGCTGCCCGACGACGCACCGGTTGGCGCCAATTACGCGCGCTGGGCCGGAATCGACGACCCGGTGATCGAGATCAATCTCACCAGCAATCGCGCCGACTGCACCGGAGTCGACGGCATCGCGCGCGACCTCGCCGCCGCCGGCATCGGCCGGCGCAAGGACGAGCGCGTCGAACCGGTGGCAGGGCGCTTTCCCTGTCCGTTGAAGGTGACGCTCGACTTCGGCAGCACGCCTTCACTCTGCCAGGCCTTCGCGCTGCGGCTGGTGCGCGGGGTGAAGAACGGCCCTTCTCCCGAATGGCTGCAGCGGCGGCTGACGGCGATCGGGCTGCGCCCGATCAACGCGCTGGTCGATATCACCAATTTCATCACCTACGACCGCGGACGTCCGCTGCACGTGTTCGACGCCGCCAAGGTCCGCGGCGATCTCACGGTGCGGCGTGCGCGCGCAGGCGAAAGCCTCGTTGCGCTCGACGGCAAGCGTTACACGCTCGATGAAACCATCTGCGTGATCGCCGACGAGAGCGGTGTCGAATCGCTCGCCGGCATCATGGGTGGGGAGGCCACCGGCTGCTCCGAGACCACCACCGACGTGCTGATCGAATCCGCGCTGTGGGTCCCGACCAACATCGCGCAGACCGGCCGCAAGCTCGGCATCCAATCGGACGCGCGCTATCGCTTCGAGCGCGGCGTCGACCCCGCTTTCATGCTGCCAGGCCTCGAGCTGGCCACGCGCATGGTGCTCGAGACCTGCGGCGGCGATCCTTCGCAGATCACGGTCGCGGGCACGGCGGAGGTTCCCGAACGCGTGATCCACTTGCCCCTCGCGGAACTCCCGCGCCTTGCCGGCATCGAGGTCGCGCTTCCCGAGGTCAAACGGGTGCTGGGTGATCTCGGCTTCAGTATCGCCGGTGACGGCGAAAACATGCGGGTCACCGTGCCGTCGTGGCGGCCGGACGTGGAGGGCAAGGCCGATCTGGTCGAGGAGGTAGTGCGCATCCTCGGCGTCGATCGCATCCCGGCAACGCCGTTCGAGCGCGGCGAGGCTCCGCGCAAGCCCGTGCTCACGCCGATCCAGCTGCGCACGCGCAAGGCCAGGCGTGCGCTCGCCGCGCGCGGCATGGCCGAAGCGGTCAACTGGTCGTTCATCGCAAAACCGCAGGCCGAGCTGTTCGGCGGCGGAGCGCCGGAGCTTGCGCTCGCCAATCCGATTGCCGCGGACCTCTCCGACATGCGGCCAAGCCTGATCCCGGGGCTCGCCGCGGCGGCCCAGAAGAATGTCGATCGCGGTTTGCCCGACGTGGCGCTGTTCGAGGTCGGCCAGATATTCCGTGGCGAGCGCCCGCAGGACCAGTTCACCGCCGCCGCCGGGGTGCGCCGCGCGCGCGCCAAGCCGGCGGGCAGCGGCCGCCACTGGTCGGCGCCGGCTGCCGACGTCGATGCCTTCGACGTCAAGGCCGATGCGCTCGCGGTGCTCGCCGCCGCTGGCGCGCCGGCGGCGGCGCTGCAGGTGGTGCCGGGTGCGCCCTCCTGGTTCCACCCCGGCCGCTCCGGTACGATCCAGATCGGTCCGCAGAACGCGCTGGGACATTTCGGCGAGCTTCATCCGCGCGCGCTCGACGCGCTCGCAGCCGAAGGCCCGCTGGTCGCCTTTGAAGTGTTCCTGGAAAATATCCCGGAGCCGAAGGTGAAGGCGACTCGGGCGAGGCCGGCGTTGGAGCTCTCCGCGTTCCAGCCGGTGGAGCGCGACTTCGCCTTCGTCGTCGACCGCGCCGTGAGAGCGGGAGACATCCTGCGCGCGGCTCAGAGCGCCGACCGCAAGCTGATCTCGAACGTGACGGTATTCGACGTCTACGAAGGCAAAGGCATCGACCCCAGCAAGAAGTCGGTCGCGATCGCCGTCACGCTGCAGCCGCGGGAGAAGACCATGACCGACGAAGAGATCGAGGCGGTGGCCGCCAAGATCGTGGGCGAGGTGGGCAAGCGCACCGGGGGGGTGTTGCGCGGCTAAGTCCAGTCGTGCCCGTGCCAGTGACGCCCATAACCACCGCCGCTGGAATGTGCCCCCCCCTTTACGCTGGAACGACAATCAGGATCGCGCGTCTGCTGGCGTGTCAGCGCCGTCCGCCGCCGAGCAGCTTGACTACCGCAGCGGCGGCGCGCTCGCCCGATTCCCAGGCGCCCGCGACCGTCCCCCATTGCGTCTCATGCACGGCCTCGCCCGCAAGGAAGATGCGATTGCTCAGGGGCTCCATCATCACCTTGCGCGCGGACTGCGAGCCGGGTGCGGCGGCGGAGGAGGCGCCGAGGACCCACGGCTCGTTGTTCCAACGCGTGGCGTGGCGGCGCTTGACCAGCTGTTTGATGTCCGCGCCATAAAGCCCACCGAGCCACTCGACAGCGAAGTCGATCATCGCCGCCTCGCCCTTGGCTGAGAGGTCGCGTCCGAAATCCCCGCCGACGTCGAGCATGCAGATCGTCGATCCTCCCATGTTGCCCAGGATCGCAGCGGTCTGCCGGCTTTCGCTTTTCTCGAACACGAGGTCGTCGCTGCGTAGGCCAAGCGGATTGCCGGCGAGCTCAAGCGCCACATGATCGTGGCTGCCGAGCCTGAGCTTGTTGACGGCATCGAGATGCCGCTTGGGTAGATTGGGTTCGAGTCGGATCTTTCCAGCGGCGAGAACGTTGGTCGAGACCGTGAGGATGACGGCACCGGTCCTGAACTGGCCTTTCGGAGTGTCGACCTCGATGCGCGCGCGGCTCCACCATTCGATCGTCCTGACCGGTGTCGCGGTCAGAAGCGGCAGTCCGCTCGCGAGCCTCGCCAGCACGGTGCCGAAACCTTGGCGACAGAACGCATTGTTGTCGCGCTCGCCGGAATGGGCGAAATCGACCGTCGAGACCTGCGCCAGCTCCTTGCTGCAGTTGTAGGGGCCGAGCACGAATTCGATGGTGGACCGCCAGTCGCCGAGATCCTTGGGCAGGACCTGGGCGCAGGCGACGTCGCTCTTGCGCGCCGCATCGGTGATCGCGCTATTGGCGCGAACCAGCCCGGCGAGGAAATCCTCCATCTCGCCCTCGCGCGCGTAGCGCTTGCCGATGCGCACGCGCTGGCCGGGCGGGACGGGATAGACCCCCAGCCCGGCCTGCGCAGCAAGCTTGACCAGCGGATTGATATCGGCCGCGTAAATCCAATGCGCGCCGCGGTCATAGGGCACGCCGAAGATCCTGGTGTCCGTGATGCAACGTCCGCCCACCTCGTCGGCCGCCTCGAGCAGCACGAACTGCTTGCCGGCGGCGGCGAGCCGGCGGGCGGCGGCGATGCCGGCCGCGCCGGCGCCCACGATGACGACATCGACCCAGCCGGAGCGCGGCACCTCGCGCGTGCGCGACGGTGCCTGACGCGGTGCCCCGAGCGCGGGGGCGGCCGTCGCGCCGACGGCGGCAGCAAGGAACGAGCGGCGGTTCAAATGTTTCACGACGCGGGGAGGCCTCTGGTTCGGCGTGGTCTATCATGGAAGGTAAGGGCCGCGCGGCAAATCTTTTTCCTTGCATGGCGCGTGCCGGATCGACGCAGTCTAGTCGCAGTCGTAAAAATTGCGACTTTGCAGGGAACCGGCCAACGTTCATTGCTCGGCCCGCAAGGTCGGGAGGACCACGATGCTCGACGCCGCGTTCAAGGCGCTCGCCCAGATGTTCTCGCCGCCGTTTCGCGCCGTGCTGCTGAAATCCTCCGGACTCGCGCTTGCCCTGATCGCGCTCATCGCGATCGGCCTGCAGCGCCTCATGTCCTGGCTTGCAACCGCGGGCGCGGATTGGGCCGAGAGCATCCTCGGTCCCGGCGCGCACACGCTGCTGTCGATGCTGACCTGGGTCATTGCCATCGCCGCGGGTCTCGGCGTCATCGTCGGATCGATTTTCCTGATGCCGGCAGTGACCGCGCTGGTCGGCAGCTTTTTCGTGGACGAAATCGCCCTCGAGGTGGAGCGCACGCACTATCCAGCACACGTTGGCCACCCGCCGCCGCCGCTGCGCTCCGCGCTGCAAGGCGTGAAAGCCGCTTT
Source organism: Xanthobacteraceae bacterium (assembly GCA_036555745.1). Classification (GTDB taxonomy): domain Bacteria; phylum Pseudomonadota; class Alphaproteobacteria; order Rhizobiales; family Xanthobacteraceae; genus VAZQ01. The sequence goes on from DATBKV010000053.1 coordinate 44,478, forward strand.
GCTCGCGCTCCTCGTCTATCTCGTCGCGCTGCCGTTCCTGCTCCTGGCCGGCTTCGGTGCCGTGATCTTCTTCCTGGCCACGGCCTACCTGCTCGGCCGCGAATATTTCGAGCTCGCGGCGATGCGCCACTACCCCGTCATGGAGGCCCGGGATCGGCGCAGGGCCCATCAGGGCACGGTGTTTCTGGCGGGGCTGCTGATCGCGGCCTTCGTGTCGGTGCCGATTGTCAATCTCGCCACGCCGCTGTTCGGCATGGCTTTGATGGTGCACGTGTTTCGGATGACAGAGGACAGGCGATGGCGGTCCCGGAACGGATAAGCCGCGCACTTTACTTTCCGTGCTCCCGCCCCCGCTTCCTGCCTCATTTGTCAGCGAGCTTCGTCACCGCCACCTGCGTCGTGCCATCGGCCTGCGCGATCACGCGCAAAGTTTTGGCGTCGAACTCGATGCCCACGAGCCGCAGGTCGGTAATGGCGGCATCGACGCGGACGCCGTCGACGCTTTTGCGAAAATCGGCGAGTGCGGCGTCGATGCTCTTGCGGGCATTTGCCGTGAGCGGGGCGAGATCGACGGTGGCGTTCTCGGCCAGTGATTTTTCAAGAAACGGCACCGCCGCCCGCGCTGCCGCGCCGAGCAGGCCGAACGCGGCTTCCGACTGAACGTCGAGCGCCACGTCCTCGAAGCGCAGCAACTGATGGGCGCCATCGAGCACCGGGCGTCCCCAGACGTGAATCGTAGCGTCAGCGCCGAGACCGAACCAGCTCTTGGTTTCGTTCGCCTTGACGCCGAGCGAGATCAGCAGCCGGTCGCCGGATGCTGCGAGATTGACGCTGCGGACCGTGACCGCGAAAGCACCGCTTCCGTCGTTGGGGAAGGTCTTTCCCGTCAGCTGCGCCGCGAGCAGCCGGTTCACGTCGGTGAACGGAAGATCGATCGGCACGGCGATGTTGACGCGGCCTGCTTGCGCCTGCGGCACGAGCTCCAGGCGCGCCGGGAATGGGCAGTCGGGCTTGGTCGCATTCGGCACGATGCGGGTTTCCGCCTGCACGCCGAGGGTGAGCACGAGATCCGAGGCAGTGATGCGGGGTTGCGCAGCAAACGCTCGCGTAGGACGCAGCTCGAGCCAGAGATCGGGCATGCCGGCGGCGGCGCCCGCCAACGGGATCGAGCGGCACATCTTGCTCCACTCGCGCCGCGCTGCCGCTTCCAAGAACGGATCGTCGCGCAGCCGCGCCTGCAGCGCCGCCACCTGCTCGTTGACGGTGCGATCGAGCAACGGCTTGATCTCGTTCGAGAGGTCGAGCTTGACGCCGAGCACCGGCAGCGATGCGTCGGCGACGGCGACCTGCGCGGCGAGATTGGGATCGACCCGCCAAGCCGGCAGCAGCGCCGGGCGCGACGTCACCGTCACGTTGCCATGCAGCTCGGTGCGCTGATCGATGGATTTGCCCTGCAGGCCCTGCACTTTCTGGCCGAGACGTCCGCCGAGCAGGCCGCCGAGCGCACCCACGAGATTGCCGGCGTCGCCGGCCACCTGTCCGGTGGTCTGCACCGTTCCACTGAGCGTCGTCGACACCGCGAGCGCCTGCGGGCGCCCGCTGACGGCGAGCGGGCCGCGCGCCACCGTCCAGGCGATCGCGGAGTTTGAAAGCGCCTGTGGCAAAACGTTGTCACGCCTGCCGGCGAGATCGCGCGGCGCGGCGCGCTCCATCGCGTCGCGGATTGCGGAAAGTGCGATGGTCGTGGGCGTGACGATCACCGAGCTGCGGGCAGCCGGCGCCAGCGGCGGTACCGCGGCGAGCGCCGGACGCGTGCCGCTTGGGCCTGAGCCGAGCCAATGCGAGGCCCACAGCGCGCCGCCAAAGGCAGCGACGACAATGGCCCCACCGATAGCGATCTTGCCCCAAGGTATGGACATGCCGAGCAACCCTCGCAAACGCGGCCAAGTTCCCACTGCGCGCCGAATGTGGTGCGAGCGAGACCGCTCGCGGGGCTCATTGGCTGACCGTCTTGCCCGGCCACTTGCAGAGGTCGGCGATCAGGCACTTCTCGCACAACGGGCGCCGCGCAACGCACACGTAGCGCCCGTGCAGAATCAGCCAATGGTGGGCATGGAGCTTGTATTTTTCCGGAACCACCTGGTCGAGCTTCATCTCGACCTCGAACGGCGTCTTGCCGGTGGCCAAGCCGGTACGATTTCCGACCCGAAAGATGTGGGTGTCGACCGCAATCGTCGGCTCGCCGAAGGCGACGTTAAGCACCACGTTTGCGGTCTTGCGGCCGACCCCGGGCAGCGCCTCCAGCGCCTCGCGCGTGCGCGGCACCTCGCCGCCGTGCTCGTCCACGATCCTCCGCGACAGCGCCACCAGGTTCTTCGCCTTGGTGCGGTAGAGGCCGATGGTCTTGATCAATTGCTGCACGCGCTCCTCGCCGAGCGCAGCCATCTTCGCCGGTGTGTCGGCGGCTTTGAACAGCGCCGGCGTGGCCTTGTTGACGCCGGCGTCGGTCGCCTGCGCCGACAGCACCACCGCGACCAGCAAGGTGAACGGGTTGATGTGCTCGAGTTCGCCCTTGGGCACCGGCCGGGCGGCCTGGAAGCGGCGGAACGCTTCCTCGATCTCGGCGGTTGTCCATTGCGGCAGCGCGCCGGCGGCGGCCTTACGGTCGGCGGCCACGCGGGCGGCCGGCCCTTTGAGCTCGGGTCGACCGCCGCCGGCAGGGCGCCGGCCCCGCGCCACCCTCCCGGCTGCCGTGCGGATGGTTCTGCGCGTTGCCCCGCGAGCTGCTTTGCGAGCCATGGTTTCGGGTATAGTGAGCATGATGTCGCCGGACAACGATCGCGCCCGAGAACCCACGATCTTTTCCGCGGTGCTGACCCCGCACCGCTCGCTCAAGCCCCGTGGCTTTCTCATACTGATGCTGGTGCTCGGCGGGATCAGCTTCGCCACCGGGATGGTGTTCCTGCTGGCCGGCGCCTGGCCGGTGTTTGGCTTCTGCGGGCTCGACGTCCTCCTGGTCTATCTCGCGTTCCGCGTCAGCTACCGGCGCGCCAGCGCCTACGAGCAAGTGACGGTCACGCCCTCGGAGCTGACGGTGCGCAAGGTGAGCCACCGCGGCCGCATCAACGAATGGACGCTCAACCCGCTATGGGTGCGGCTCGACCGCGTCGTGCACGCGGAGTTCGGCATCGAGCGGCTGTTCCTGGTGTCGCAGGGCCGGCGGCTCACGATCGCGGCCTTCCTCGGCCCGGAGGAGAAGGCGAGCTTCGCGCTCGCGCTCGCGGCGGCGCTCGGCGAGGCCAAGCGCGGACCCACCCGCACAGTGTTCGACTAGCGCGGTTCGGCGATCGCTCCGCGGCCGCCGCTCCGCCGGTTGACGACGTAGCCGCAATCCCACACAACGCAGTGCGCGGCCTCTTCGGCAGCGGGCGCGGGTTGGTCGGGCCTATTCGAGCGCGAGGGGACATGGAATGCAGCGGCGTCGTCCTGTGATGCTGGTCGTGCTCGACGGCTGGGGCTGGCGCGAGGAGGCATCCGACAACGCCGTGCGGCAGGCGCGCACGCCCAATTTCGACCGGCTGTGGGCGGCTTGCCCGCACGCGCTGCTGCATACCTCGGGCGCGGACGTCGGTCTGCCCCGTGGACAGATGGGAAATTCCGAGGTCGGACATCTCAATATCGGCGCCGGCCGGATCGTTCTGCAGGATCTGCCGCGCATCAACGCCGCCATCGCCAGCGGCGAGATCGCGCGGGCGCCAGCGCTGCGCCGCCTGGTCGAGCGGCTGCGGCAGACCGGCGGCACCTGCCATCTCCTGGGCCTCGTCTCCCCCGGCGGCGTACACTCGCACCAGGAGCACGCCGCGGCGCTGGCGCGCATCCTCGGCGAGGCGGGCGTGCCGATGAGCGTGCACGCCTTTACCGACGGCCGCGACACGCCACCGCGATCCGCGCGCGAGGACATGGCGCGGCTCACCGCCGCGCTGCCGGCATCGGCGCGCGTCGCGACGGTTAGTGGGCGCTACTACGCCATGGACCGCGACAAGCGCTGGGACCGCGTAGCCAAGGCCTATGCCGTCATCGCGGACGGGCAGGGACCGCGGTTTGCCAATGCCGACGCGGTGATCGCGGATGCCTACGTGCACGATATCACCGACGAGTTCGTAGTGCCCGCGGTCGTGGGCGAGTATCGCGGCATGAAGGACGGCGACGGGGTGCTCTGCTTTAACTTCCGGGCCGACCGCGTGCGCGAAATTCTTGCGGCCCTGCTCGATCCGGGATTCTCCGGTTTCGCGCGGCCGCGCGAAATCCACTTCGCCGCCGCCGCCGGCATGACGCAGTACAGCGAAGAGCTCGACATGCTGGTCGAGACGATCTTTCCGCCGCAGCAGCTGGCGAACGTGCTGGGCGAAGTGGTCGCCGGCTCCGGACGCGCCCAACTGCGCATGGCCGAGACGGAGAAGTATGCGCACGTTACCTATTTCCTCAACGGCGGCGAGGAGCGGTGCTATCGCGGCGAGGACCGCATCCTGGTGCCCTCGCCGAAAGTCGCGACCTATGATCTCAAGCCGGAAATGTCAGCGCCGGAATTGACCGACAAGGCGGTTGCGGCGATCGCCTCGGGCAAATACGACCTGATCGTGCTCAACTACGCCAATCCCGACATGGTGGGCCATACCGGCAGTCTTCCGGCCGCGATCAAGGCGGTGGAGACGGTCGATGCCGGGCTCGGCCGCATCGCCGAGGCGATCGAGCGCGCAGGCGGCGCGCTTTTCGTCACCGCCGACCACGGCAATTGCGAGCTGATGCGCGACCCCGAAACCGGCGGCCCGCACACGTCACATACCACGTACCCGGTTCCGGCGCTGCTCCTCGGCGGCGGCGACGTGGCGCTGGCGGAAGGCCGCCTCGCCGACGTCGCACCCACTCTGCTCGCGCTGATGGGGCTGCCGCAGCCCGCGGAGATGACGGGGAGCTCGCTCGCCCGCGCCGCGCGATCGAAGAGTCAGATGTCGCGCAGCCCGAGCACGTCGGCCATCGAATAGAGTCCCGGCGGCCGGCCGCGCGCCCACAGCGCCGCGCGCACGGCGCCGCGGGCGAAAATCATGCGGTCCTCGGCGCGATGCACGAGCTCGATGCGCTCGGCCGGACCGGCGAAGATCACGCTGTGCTCGCCCACCACCGTCCCTCCGCGCAGCGCGGCAAAGCCGATGTCGCCGGCGCAGCGTGCGCCGGTATGGCCGTCGCGCCCGCGCACCGCGCGCTGCGCGAGATCGACCCCGCGGCCCTCCGCCGCCGCGCGGCCCAGCATCAGCGCGGTGCCGGACGGGGCGTCGACCTTCTTGTTGTGGTGCATCTCGAGTATTTCGACGTCGAACTCCTGGTCCAGCGTCTTGGCCACCCGCTTGACCAGAGCCGCCAGCAGATTCACCCCCATGCTCATGTTGCCGGACTTGACGATCACCGCGCGCTTGGCCGCTTGCGCGATCAGCTTCTCGTTCTCGCCGGTGAGCCCGGTGGTGCCGATGACGTGCACGCGCCCGGTGCGGGCCGTGAGCTCGGCGAAAGCCACGGTCGCGGCGGGAACCGTGAAATCCAGCAGTCCGTCGGCCTGCTCGAGCAGCGGCTCGGCGTCGGCCGTGACCGTGATCCCATTTTTGCCGAGGCCCGCGAGCTCGCCCGCATCGCGACCGATCACCCCCGATCCCGACGCCTCCACCGCTCCTGCGACCACCGCGCCGTCGATCGCGGTGATGGCATGGATCAACGTGCGCCCCATGCGCCCGCCGGCCCCGGCCACAATCAGCCGCATGTCTGCCATCGGTTCCTCTCCAAGCCGCGAAGCGTAGGTTTCGCGGGTATAATTGCGCGCAAGTGATATGGAAAGCGCTCTCCCGTCGCGCGCGTGAGGCCATCAACCGCTCGCATGTCCCTGCGGCGAACGGAGATCACACCTTTGCTGCGGTGCTGCGAGCGCCCCGCCTCACTCGCCCGGCACCGTCACGCCCTGCAGGGCGGCCTTCTCGATCGCGCCGGCAACAAATCCGGACGCGGTCACCGACCTGGTGAAGTCCTTGACGAACACCGCGGTCGCCGCGCGATCCTTGGCGTAGCCGATGGCAAGCGCGCTGCTGCCGAAGCTGCCGGGCAGGATGCGCGCGCCCGGCAGCTCCGGCTGATCCGCTACCAGGACAGCGCGCAGACCGGCGAAGGCATCGGCCTTCCCCGCCTTGATCAGCGCGAACGCGCGCTTGGAGGCGAACAGCGGGACTCGCACGACCGTGACCTTAGTCATCTTCTTCTTGAGCGCTTCCTCCGCCGCCGTGCGCTCGTAGACGACGATCCTGCGGCCTCGCTCATCGGCCTGCGCGAGGCTGGTGATAGGCGAGGCGCCCGGCACCATCAGCGTCATCTCCATGTCCATCAAGGGCGGACCGAAATCGATCACGGCGGCGCGCTCGCGCGTAGGCGCGAGGATGGCGATATCCGCGGCGCCCTCGCGCAGCGCCGCAATCGCGGCGTTCGGCGCGTCGAACGCCAGCGGCTCAAGCGGCACCCCCAGGCGTTGCGCGAATTCCTCGACTAGCTCGGGGGCGACGCCTGTGAGCCGACCGTTGGCCCGATCCGGTTTTGCCAGGAACGGAAGCTTGACCAGCGCAGCGCGCAGCCGCCCGGTCGGGGCGATCTGCTCGACGCTGCCCAGGGATTGCGCGGATGGCTTCGTCGAAACCATCCCCAGCGCAGCGGCGATGGCCAGCACGCCGATCCAGCCTCCAGTGCGCGAACGATCCATGGACATCCTCCCTCGCACCAGCGAGCAGTGCGAAGCGCGCTCAGCGGCCGCTACGACTGCGGCCCGTCGTAGCCCTCGACGATGATGAGGTCGACCTCGGCCATGCCTTTGCGCAGCGCCGCTGCCGCCTGATAGTCCGGCGAGCGATAGCAGTCGCGCGCGGCCTGATAGCTCGGGAACTCCAACACCACGGTGCGAGCGCGCACCTTGCCTTCCACCACCTCGCGCGTGCCCCCGCGCACCAGGAAGCGTCCGCCGAATTTGCCGAACGCCGCCATGTCGGCCGCCATGTAGGCCTTGTAGCCTTCGGGATCGGTGACGTCGACGTGACCGATCCAGTAGCCTTTGCGTGCCCCCGGCAGAGGTGGCGCGGCGGGCAGCGGCGGCTGCTCGCCGTCATAGCCCTCGATGATGACGAAATCGCAGGTCGAATGCGGCAGCCGCAGCGGCTTGGCGCGCTGGTACTCGGCCGAGCGGTAGCACGCGAGCGCGGTGGCGTAATCGGGAAACTCCCGCAGCACGTTGCGGGCGCGGCCCTTGCCTTCCGCCACCTCGCAGGCGCCGCCGCGCACCAGCACGTGCCCGTGGTACTTGCGGTGCGCCTCCGGCGTGGCGGCCATGTAGGCCTTGTAGCCCTCGGGGTTACTCACATCGAGATGCGGGATCCAGTAGCCCTTCGCCATCGCGACCTCCCTCTCACAGCCGCGCGCTCACGCCCGCGCGGCCTCTGCGACTTCCGCGATGATCGCTTCCGCCGCCGCCTTCGGATCTGGGGCCGCCGTCACCGGCCGGCCCACCACGAGATGGTCGGCGCCCCCGGCGATAGCGGCCGAGGGCGTCATGATGCGCTTCTGGTCGCCGGGCGCGGCGCCGGACGGACGGATGCCCGGCGTCACCAGCAGCATGCCGGGGCCGACGAGCGGGCGCAGCATCGCCGCCTCCTCGCCGGAGCAGACCACGCCGTCGAGGCCGATATCGCGGGCCTGCCCGGCGCGCTCGGCGACCAGCTCGGGCACGGTGAAATCGTAGCCGGCGGCGGCGAGATCGGCGTCGTCATAGGAGGTGAGCACGGTGACGGCGAGCAGACGCAGATCGGAGCCGCGGCGCGCATCGGCCGCGGCGTGCATCGTCTGCGGATAGGCATGCACCGTGAGCAACGACGCCCCCAAACGCGCGACGCTTTCGACGCCCCTGGCGACCGTATTGCCGATGTCGTGGAGCTTGAGATCGAGGAAGACACGCTTGCCGGCGCCAGCGAGCGCGCGCGCGAAATCGATCCCCCCAGCGAAGGCGAGCTGATAGCCGATCTTGTAGAACGACACCGATTCGCCCAGGCGCGCGACCAGGGCCTCGGCCTCGGCGACCGAGGCGACGTCGAGCGCGACGATCACGCGCTCGCGCGCATCGAGAAGGGGGCGACCTTGCGCTGCCTGCGTCATGCCAGCAGCCTGGCCGTATCAACGAGCTTGCGCACCACCAGCTTGAGCTGGCTCGCCGCACGCGCGTCCTTGAGCTCATCCATCTCGTCGAAGGCCTGCTCGGCGTTCGGGACCGTCACCTGTTCGGCGATGACCAGCGCGCGGCAGCCCACCGCCAGTACCTGGCGCAGCGCCAGCAGCGAATGGGTCGCGCCCGAGCGGCCCGGCGAAGCGCCGCCCAGCGCGAACACGCGGTTCTGGTAGGCCGCGAGTTGCGGCTCCCCGCGCTCGCGCACGGCCGAGATCCAATCGATGGTGTTCTTGATCAGCGGCGTAATCGAGGCGTTATATTCCGGGCTGGCGATGAACACTCCGTGATGGGCGGACATCAGCTGCTTGAGCTTGACCGCGTTGTGCGGCGGGCCGGATTTCTCGATGCCGTCGGCATCGTAGATGGGCAATGGATAGTCGACCAGCGAAATACGCGTGACGTCGGCATCCACCAGGGCGAGTTCCTTGCTCGCGAGCGCCGCCAGCCGCACATTGTACGACTTCGCGCGCAGCGAGCCGGGAATGACCAGGATTTTGGGGGCAACCATTCACGGTCCGGGCGGCGGAACACAGACGACGGCCGACATCAGAGCGGGATAACTTTTCCTCGAATCGCCATCCCGCTCCACCTTATTGCTGAAGCATGATCTTTTGCCGAAAACCGGTACCCACTTTTTCGGGATCATGCTGTAGGCCGGCTGTCGCCGGCCTTCCGGCATCGCGTCAGTCAGTCTCGCCGGTAGACCCACACGCGCGCCGGCGGAATGTTCATCCACACTCGCTCGGAGGCTTCTGCCCTCACGCGGTCCACCCACCTCGGGATCGGCGGAACGGTATTGTAGGTGAACTGGACGAAGGGTGCCCCCGGCGACATCAGCGCGAAGGCCTCGAACAGGAGCAGCAGGCGCATGCGCAGCGGCTTGGTGAAAAGCGGCAGGCCGGATACGACGCCGGCGGCTGGCTGCTCGATCAGGCCGGCGAGCAGGCGCTTGAGACCATAAGCGTCGCCCTGCACCACGGTGGCGGAGGGATAGCGCGCGCGCAGCAATCGGCAGAAGGTCGGATCGAACTCGACCAGCATGAGCCGCGAGGGCGCGATGCCTTGCGCCAGCAGCGCCTCGGTGACCGGCCCGGTCCCGGGGCCCAGCTCGATGATCGGGCCGGGCCGGGCCGGATCGATATAGCTCGCCATGATGCGCGCCAGCGCTCGGCCGGACGGGGTCACGGCGCCGATGGCCAGCGGCTTCTCGATCCAGGAGCGGATGAAACGCACCTCGTCGTCGAGGCGGATGCCGTTCTTTTGCTCAAGCTGCCGGATGCGCGTCTCGATCTTCTTCTTGTGCGTTTCCAGGCTCTGCTCGAACTTGCGACGGTGGGTCTCGAACTGCTGCTCGAGCTTGCGCTCGAACGCGCCCTTCTTCTGCTCGAAAAGCTGGATGTGTCGGCCGAGCTCCTTCTCCAGCACACCGCGCTTGATCTCGAACAAGCGCTTATGCCGCTCGAACTTCTTCTCGAGGAGTTGCAGCGCTGGAAGCGGCATGCGGGGCTAACGCTCTACAGGAAGGGCAGATTCCGACTTGCAATCGGTAAAGGGCGAGGCCTTGGGGGTCAAGCGGCAAGTGCCTTCAAGCCGAGTTGGAACGTGCCAGGAACTCCTTGACCTTGCCGAAGAATCCCGCCGATTCCGGGTGCGTGTCCTTGGACGACAGCCGCTCGAACTCGCTCAATAGCTCGCGCTGGCGCTTGGTGAGCTTTTGCGGCGTCTCCACCAGAACCTGAACGTACATGTCGCCGGTTTGTTTCGAGCGCAGCACCGGCATGCCCTTGCCGTGCAGCCGGAAGCGCCGGCCCGACTGGGTGCCTTCCGGTACCTTCACCCGCGTATTGCCGCCGTCGACGGTCGGCACCTCGAATTCGCCGCCGAGCGTGGCCGTCACCATGGAGATGGGCACCCGGCAATGCAGATCAGCGCCCTCGCGCTGGAAAAACGGATGCGCGCCGATGGCGAGAAAAATGTAGAGATCGCCCGTCGGCCCGCCGCGCACGCCAGCTTCGCCTTCGCCGGCAAGGCGGATGCGGGTGCCGTCCTCGACGCCGGCGGGAATGTTCACCGACAGAGCGCGCTCACGCGTCACTCGCCCGGAGCCGGAGCATGATGGGCAAGGATTGTCGATCACCTGCCCGCGACCCTGGCAACCCGGACAGGTGCGCTCGAGCGTGAAGAAGCCCTGTGCGTGGCGGATGCGTCCCTGCCCGCCGCAGGCGGGGCAGACCTTGGGCCGGGTGCCGCTCTTGGCGCCGGAGCCGGAGCAGGCCTCGCACGTCACCGAGGTGGGAATGCGCACCTGCGCGACCTTGCCGGAATAAGCGTCTTCCAGGCTGATCTCCATATTGTAGCGCAGATCTGCGCCGCGCTCGCGTCCACTGGCGCGGCCGCGCCGGCCGCCGCCCATGCCGAACAGATCATCAAAGATGTCGGCGAAGGCCGAGGCCACGTCGCCGAAGCCGCCGGGGGCGCCCGCGCCGACCCCGTGCTCGAAAGCCGCGTGCCCGAACCGGTCGTAGGCGGCGCGCTTGTCCGGATCCTTGAGGACCTCGTAAGCCTCGTTGATCTCCTTGAAGCGGGTCTCGCAGACCTTGTCGCCGGGATTGCGATCGGGATGCCATTTCATGGCGAGCTTGCGGAACGCAGACTTCAATTCGCCGTCGTTGGCGGCGCGATCGACTTCCAAGACCTCGTAGTAGCAGCGCTTAGCCATGCCCGCATCCCACCCCGTCGTTTCCGCCGCAGCGTCGTCGCCGAATCTTACTTGTTCACTCATGGCGCTTCAAAAAAGATGCACCCCCGGGTGCGGTGCCCGGGGGTGCGGATTGAAATTGACGGCAGCATCGCAACCGCCTCGCCGAGCTCAGGCGGACTTCTTGTTCTTCTTGTCGTCGTCGACCTCGGTGAACTCCGCGTCGACCACGTCCTCGTTCCTGCCGGATCCACCCTCGCCGGGGGCTGCGCCGCCGGCGCCGCCAGGGCCAGCCGCCTCTTCCTGCGACTGCTTGTACATCGCCTCCCCGAGCTTCATTGAGGCCTGCGCCAGGGTATTGGTCTTGGCGGTGATCGCCGCTGCGTCGGTTCCCTTCAAGGCCTCCTTGAGATCGGCGAGCGCGTTCTCGATGGCGCGCCGGTCGGCCTCGCCGATTTTCGCGCCGTGCTCGGCGAGCGCCTTCTCGGTCGAGTGCACCAGCGCCTCGGCGTGGTTCTTGGCCTCCACCTCGGCCTTGCGCTTTTTGTCTTCCTCGGCGTGCGATTCCGCGTCCTTGACCATGCGCTGGATATCGGCCTCCGACAGTCCGCCCGAGGCCTGGATGCGGATCTGCTGCTCTTTGCCGGTGCCCTTGTCCTTGGCATGCACGTTGACGATGCCGTTAGCGTCGATGTCGAAGGTGACCTCGATCTGCGGCACGCCGCGCGGTGCCGGCGGGATCCCGACGAGATCGAACTGGCCGAGCAGCTTGTTGTCGGCCGCCATCTCGCGCTCGCCCTGGAAGACGCGGATGGTCACCGCGCCCTGGTTGTCCTCGGCGGTCGAGAAGACCTGGCTCTTCTTCGTCGGGATGGTGGTGTTGCGGTCGATCAGCCGCGTGAACACGCCGCCGAGCGTCTCGATGCCGAGCGAGAGCGGCGTGACGTCGAGCAGCAGCACGTCCTTGACGTCGCCCTGCAGCACGCCGGCCTGGATCGCAGCGCCGATCGCCACGACTTCGTCCGGGTTGACGCCCTTGTGCGGCTCCTTGCCGAACAGTTGCTTCACCACTTCCTGAACCTTCGGCATGCGCGTCATGCCGCCGACCAGCACCACTTCACCGACTTCGGCGGCGGTGAGGCCGGCATCCTTCAGCGCCTTGCGGCAGGGCTCGATGGTTTTCTGGATCAGATCGTCAACCAGCGCTTCGAACTTGGCGCGGGTGAGCTTCATCGTCAGATGTTTCGGGCCGGTCTGGTCCGCCGTGATGAACGGCAGGTTGATCTCGGTCTGCGTCGTCGACGACAGCTCGATCTTGGCCTTCTCAGCGGATTCCTTGAGGCGTTGCAGCGCGAGCTTGTCACGGCGCAGGTCGATACCCTGCTCTTTCTGGAATTCGTCGGCGAG